>JAKQHR010000121.1 GCA_029557905.1 Verrucomicrobiota bacterium | reverse complement strand
TATCTGCGCTTTCTTTGCGGCGATGACGCGCATGGCCTGCGGCGACACGTCCGCCGGAGGTTTCCACTGAACCTGGACGGCCGGAGCACCCGCCTCGTCCAGCGCGTTCTTGAAGGACTCCAGTCCGATATTGACCACTTTAACCTGACTCTTGAACAGTTCTTTTACGGCCATGACTATGCTCCCAGATTTTCGATGATATAACCGGCCAGACGGCAGGCGGCCGCATTGGTCGGCATAACGACCGCGCCCGCCTGCTGCAGCACCTGCTGAACCTTTCTGCGGTTCTGCGGATCTCGGTCCGTGCCCGTGACCGAGCAGATGACCTGCACTTTTTTTGCGGCCTTCGCAACGACATTCTTAAGCTCCACGGCCGGATCCATGTTTGAACCGTAGCCCAGCACCACATCCAGCAGGATCACCGCCGTCTCCGGATCACTCGCCTCCTGGGCGATGCGCCTGTTCCGAAGCGAGAAATCAATCATCGGATGCGGCCGTCCCACGGTGAATTCGTCCTCGCCGAGATCAATAACCGTGTTCTTCTGGCTCTTCTGCAGATTCTTGAGCCTTTTCGCGCTCCCGGCTGGAGCATTCGCGTACAGGCCGCCGGGCAGCTTCTGATAAAGGATCTGCGCCTCGGTGCAGAAGGTTCCGCCGCTGAAAAGTCCGCGCAGGTATTTCTGCCCCTTTTTACAGCGTTTGGACAACACCTTCGCCTGATCGCGAAGGGCTGCGTCGCTTTCGGCCAGCTGGCGCTCCACATCCTTCACCTTGCGGCCACGGGACAGCGCGACCGCCTTGAGGGCGGCCTCTTCCAGCGTCAGCGCCATAAGCGGATCTGTGGGTGCGGCCCCGAGGAACATCGAGACCACCGGCTTCCTGATTTTCGAGGTGATTTTCCGTATCTCGCGCATGACGGTTTCATGCGGCGGTTTCGACACCAGCAGAATGACCCGGGTGTCCTTGTCTGCGGCGAGCGCCTTGAGAGACTCAATGAACATAATCCCGCCGATGTCCTTTTTGACATCGCGGCCGCCCGTGCCGATCGCCTGCGAGATACCGCAGCCTTCGTTTGAAATAATAGAGGTGACTTCCTGGCAGCCCGTGCCGGAGGCGGCCACGACCCCGATATCGCCGCGGTTCACGACATTCGCGAACGCCAGCGGCACGCCGTTGATGATCGCGGTCCCGCAGTCGGGGCCCATCACAAGCAGCCCTTTCTTCCGGGCGAACTGCTTCAGCTCCTTTTCGTCCTCAATGGAAACATTGTCGGAGAAGAGCATCACATGCAGACCGCCCGCAAGGGCTTTCATGGCCTCGCCCGCCGCATAGCGGCCGGCCACGGAGATCAGCGCCAGATTGGCGTCCGGAATTTTCTCCAGGGCGCCGGCCAGACTCATGGGCTTGAAATCCTCGCTCCCGCCGGAGGCCTGCTTGCGGGTGGCGGCAAGCAGTTCCTCAGCGGCTTTGACAGCCGACTCGGCCGCCGCCTGTGTTTTGGCCTTGATGCCGATCAGCAGATCGGTGTCGGCGGCGTTTTTGAACTCGTTCAGCAGCAGGCTGGAATTGGCGAGAATGCCCTTGTTCTCCTTTGTGCCCATCACGACGGCCGCATCCACAACGCCGTCCCGCGCGGACAGTTCACGCCCCACATTCATCAGCGCCACGGAATCGAAATAAGCGCCTTTTTTGATCACACCCTTAACAACCATGAAACAACTCCCTTCACAGACCGCGTTCCAGCGCCGCGACCAGTCCGGTGCAGAGATCGGCGCCGGAAGTGGCGCCCACCGCAAAACATCTGACCGCGGCATT
>JAKQHR010000117.1 GCA_029557905.1 Verrucomicrobiota bacterium | reverse complement strand
TTTCCTGCTTCTGTTTGTCGCGGCGCTTACGTCAGGCATAAGCCTGCTGGAGGTGGTTACCGCCTATTTCGTGGATGAGCGCAACTGGACCCGCAAGCAGGCTTCTATCGTGTTCGGCCTGATGATCTTCATGCTCGGCGCGCTCTGCGCCCTGAGTGTCGGCGACTGGAATTCGCTGGAATCGGTTCATGTGGCGCTGCTGAAGGTTTTTGGTCACACCAAGAATTCGTTTTTCGACCTTATGGATTATCTGTCGTCCAGCTGGATGCTCCCGCTGGGCGGCCTGTTCATCTCGCTTTTTGTCGGCTGGATATGGGGTGTTCAAAAGGCGGTGGATGAGATCCGCCACGGATCGCACAATTTCGCCGATGTGCACCTGATTTCTCTTCTGGCGGGACTGAAGGACGATCCTTCTCACAATTCCAATGTTCATGTCATCACCCTTGCGGCACTGTGGGGGATATTTATCCGCTTCATCAGTCCCGTTGCCGTAATGATCGCTTTTCTAAATATTATCGGGTGGGTGGATTTTTCCGCCAAAGAGCCGGATACGTCCCCGCCGGCGGTTGAGGCCGTTAGCGAGCAGGGGTCGAACTGAGCCCGAGGACCCGCAGGGCGCTTTTAAAGTCCTGCGGGAGCGGCGCTTCACAGCTCACTTCCGCTCCTGTCACAGGTGATGTGAAGCGCAGTTTTTCGGCGTGCAGCATCTGGCGAGGTATGGCCCGCAGCGCATCATTTACAGACCGCCCTCCGCCGTAGGCCCGTTCTCCGGCCAGAGGATGACCAATATGAGCCAGGTGTTTCCGTATCTGATGAGTCCTTCCGGTGACCAGTTTCACGGAGACATAAGTGGCGGACTTGTTTGCCGCCAGCACCCGCAGACGCGTTTCCGCCGGTTTTCCCTCAAGAGGCTCGCTGATGGTCAGCTCCTTCTTCTGAATCAGTCCGGCGGCAATCGCCTTGTACACCTTGATGACTCCATGCTCCCTGAACAGGGGAATCATGGCGTCAATTGCCTCAGGATGCTTTGCGAAGATCAGGCATCCGGTGGTGCCGCGGTCCAGACGGTGCACCGCCCGCAGCCCGGGAACAAGCAGTTCCTGCCTGAGCCGGGCTTCAAGGCTTTCGGGGCCGTTAGACAAAAGGCCCGCGGGCTTGTCTGCCACCAGATAGTCTTCATCCTGAAAGAGAATCTGCGCGCGGCCTCCGGCCAGACCTGTTTGCTGAACTTCCACAATATCGCCCGCTTTCAGACGGTGCTGGGCCATCCAGACCCGTCGGCGGTTGACATGCACGTTGCGCGCGTCCAGAAGCGCTTTTGCCTTGCGCTTCGACAGATTCATCCGGTCTGCGATGAAGTCCAGCAAAGAGGAATCCTTTTTTCCGGGCGGCACGGTGAAACATGTCATATCTTTGTTCATGGGCGCATTATAGCCGCTGCGAGGCAGGCATTCAGCAAATAAATAGACCCTGAACTGTTCCTATTTGCGCGGTTTGTGCTATGTTTTCACGCGAATGAGCTTTTTCTTCACAGGTTTCGGTCCGGCGCTGGGCTACATCGGTCCCGGCGCCGGGTTTGCGTTTGTCGGTTCATTTTTCATTCTGCTCACCGCTCTGTTGCTGGTTGCGGCCGCTGTCCTG
>JAKQHR010000110.1 GCA_029557905.1 Verrucomicrobiota bacterium | reverse complement strand
CGGGGATGTCCCACTGGCGGCGCTGCTCGTGTCGCGGCAGGCGCTGCTGTCCGCGCTGGAGCATCCTCTTGCGGCCTTGCCCGCATCTGCCGCTCGCTACTGGATAAGCAGGATGGACGGAGAGTCACTGATGCTGTCTGTACTGGGAGGGGAGTACAGCGGGCGTATCAGGGGGATCAAGTGGCCCGCCCTGCTGGCTGGTGTGCCGATCGGGGAAGCCGCGGAAGCCCGTGAAGTTATGCAGCCGCTCCTGGATGACTTAAACCGGACTTATCAGTGGGGGCTTATTCTCCACGAGATTCCTCAGGGGGATCAGCCGGCCATATATATCATCGAAAGCACGGCGGGGAATGCCTATGGGAAGCTCAATCTGCAGGAGCAAATGGCCTGCACGGTTCGAGGCGGATGGCTGCTGCTGGCCAGCAATTCGGGAACACTGATGAAGATTTGCGGCCGCTACAGCCGGGGAGAGCAGGGCGCATCAGCAGGCTGGATCCGGCCGGTGCCGGGGGATGCGGCGCTCTGCCGCCTGGATCTGGCCGGGGGTGGGAAAATAGTGAAGCTGGCCCTGGGCGCTTATTCGCTCAAGCTTCTTTTCAGTGATCCGGACGGCACACAGGAGGAGCGTCAGCGCATCAATGAGTACAAGGCATGGATCGACATGCTGGCTCCGTTTGGCCAGCTGCGGGCCCGTGTTTATTCGGATAATGAACAAGCGATTCTGAAGCTGCACATGGGGACGGGATCCGGCATCTCTGACAACTGAGACCCCTGAAACTCAAGGCTGAGGGATGATATCAAGGCGCGTGAAACGTACGCGACGGGAATCGGTGATTTCAGAAATTTTCCAGCGGAATTCCCGATTTTCATGACGAATTCCAACAATTCCGCCCTCTTCAACCAGGCGATTATTGATAGTGGCCATTTTCTTGTCGCCCACGACAGCAACCCCCGCGATTCTCAGTTTCTTCTGGAGAGTGTTCCACAATTCTTCATCCGCGGCGAGATCGGCCTGCTCTTCCTCTATTGCCTTGGTTTCTTCCTCCCGTTTTTCTGAACGGGGCGAGTATCCCACAGGCCAGAATGGATCACGAAGACCTTCATGCTGAACCACAAGGCTCTGGCCGTTGCCGGCTGTTTCTGAATCAGACCCTTCCACTACGGCCGGGGGCGGGGTGTCTGACGGCATTTCTGGTCCCTGCGCGGCTGAAATCATGGTTGAAATCAGGAGAAGCATAAACGGGCAGAACAGGATTTTCATTCCAAACCCCTCAATATTTACTACGAACACCATTCACTTTCACAGGCGTTAACATAACCCAGAAACTGAATGGAGAAAAGCATTTTCCTGAGCAACGTCGCCTGACCGGGCTCTGAACAGCTGCCGGAGACAGGCCCCAAGCGCCTGTTTTGTGCCGATTTCCTGCTTTCGACGCCACTAAGAACAGGGGGCGGCGTGAACGACCTTAGGCATATGGCTCCAGTTCGTGGTTTGTCTGACAGCAGAAATCTGAAATAAAACCTTTTAATCGTATAGGTTTAGAGGTATTTTTCTGACTCAAGATACAGAATTGGACTGGGTTATAAAGTGGGGTCATGCGGTTTTCAAGGCGTATGAGAAAAGTTATTAACAGGCGCCGTTTTCTGTGGTAATCTGGGTTTTGAATATTTGAGAAGAGAACCAAAGCAGGCCGCTTCCGTGCAGGCGGCATGTTTGGGTATTTTGTGCTGTGGCTTTGAGGTGAAGTGTGCCCGCTGCTGAAAAAAAAGAAGCGAAAAGCAAGAGAAAACAGCTTCCCGAAGTGGTCGCGCTCGATATGGCAGGCAGCGGCCTGAAGATGGTTCACGCCCGCTATGGGAAAGACGGCTTTTCCGTGATGAAAATAGGAGAACTGTCGGCCCCGCCGCCGCCAGCCGAGGGCGAGGAAGTGGCCAGACTGATTCTTCCCAAGGAGTGGACCACCTATTATGCGGCGCTGCTGACCACAGGATCTGATGCGGTCATCCGTTATGTGACCTTGCCGGGACATCATCCCGAGACTGACAATTTGGCGGCGCAAGTCCGAGAGCACATGGGCATAGAAGATGGATACCGGGTAGGCTACGTTCATATCAAGCATCCCAATGTGAAGACCGAAACCCGCCTGCTGGCCGCGGCGCTGAAGGAAGAGGAGGCGCAGCAGATGATGGACCGATTTGCTTCCGGTCAGCCTGCGCCCTGTTCTCTGGAGATCTCAAGTCTCGCGGCGCTGAATGCGTTTTCAGAGTTCGGGCCGCTGAAGAACCATCCGGATGACGCCGTCGGATTCATAGATGCGGGTGCCCAGACCACGTTGATGGCATTTTTCAACCGCGGGGCTCTCTCCATTGTTCGCAAGTTCAACATGGGGGGAGATTACCTGGTCGAGCATATTCAGAAGGAGATGGGCGTTGATAGTGAGGTGGCGCGCAATATTGTGTGTGACGGATCCTTTGACATTTCCAGGTCCGTAAGCGCCGTTCTGGGCCCGTTCCTGAGGCAGCTTTCTATCTCCAAGGATTTCATTGAGCGTCGCGAGAATTGCCAGCTTGCCGCAATTTATCTCTCGGGCGGCATGAGTCTGTGCGGCGACTGGAGCAGAGATATCGCGCAGGCGGCGGGGGTGACGGTTCAGCTTTGGAATCCCCTGGAGGACGTGACCCTGGAGGAAGGCGCTGTTCCCGAGGAATTGGTCGGGCAGGAGCCGCGGTTTGCCGCCGCGCTGGGCGCCGCATGGGGAGTGTTTCAGCAATCATGAGTCTCCGCATAAATTTGATCAAACCCGGGGAGTTGCGTCATTCCGGCGCCGTTCGGAGAAGTTTCCTGGTTCAGATCGCGGTTGCCGTGGTGGTTTGCATTCTGGTACTGGGCGCGCTGTTTGTCGTCATTGAGGCACGCAGCACGGACCGGGAACTCCAGAAGCTCAAGGCCGGCCTTCGGGAAGTTGAGAAAACCTACAATGAAATCAAGGAGGTCCAGCAGAATCTGGCATATAACAATCAGGTTCTGGATGAGCTCAGTACGTGGACCCGTTCCAGAATTCTCTGGCATGAGGGCCTGATGGACGTGCAGGCCCTAGTGCCCCAGGATGTTCGATTTACAGCATTTGAAGTCAGCAGCACCCTTTCCCTGCTGGATCAGAAAGCCCCGTCTTCTCCCGATGCGGCCGCCCCCAAGGTGCCCCCGCCGCCTGTTCCGATCCGCACATATCGGCTTTATCTTGCCGGCAAAGTCACACATGAGCTGGCCAACAGAGTGGTGGTGGGGTTTGTTGAGCATCTTCGCCGCGAGGACAGGCTGGGTCCGCTGTTTCAGTCTGTCAAGCTTCAGCGCATGGATAAAAACACGGAGCAGGGTGCGCTGGCCAATGAACATTTGTTTGCAGTGGAAGCCCTGAGTCATCCGCGGCAGATGTTGAAAGAAAAAGCGCCATGAAATTCGAGGAACTGAACAAGGAACAGAAGCAGAAGGTTGTGCTGGTCATCATGGGCGCCGCAGCCCTGCTGTATGTGCTGTATCAGTTTGTTGTGATGCCGGGAATCTCCCGAATGGGGAAAGCCAAGGACGAGCTGGAAATCCTGCAGGCGGAAATGGAAAAGATCGGACATGCGCTTTCCAGCGGCACGCGGCTGCGCACGGACCTCGAAAAGTCCGTGGAAGACCTGAAGATCAGCAGCACTAGATATATTGTTCCGGCCGACAATCCTCTGGCCTGGGCCATCGAGCGTGTCTATGAGTGCGCGGATCCGCTGCAGGTTGAAATAGAGTCCGTGTCACCACTGATGAGCACTGTCCCGTGGGAGCGCTCGGCAGCGGCTGCACGGCTGTTCAATCCCTATACCGTCAAGGTGGTCACCCGCTGCGGATATTTCACCCTGACGGAGCTGATTCGGCTGCTGGAAACTTCCAATCCGTATGTATGCGTGTCAGATCTGCGTATCAAGGGCACAACGGACCTCATGAAGCATGATGTCGAGTTTATGCTGTCATGGCCCAAGTGGGCCGATGAAAAGAGTGGAGAGAAGATTCGGGGTCTGGACGGGAAGCCTGTACTCGGGTCGTCGGCGGGTATTTAATGTTTGAAAAAGGATGTCCTGTTATGTGTGACAAAAACAAGATCAAGGAGCCGGGAATGAAAAAATTCTCCTTTGCAGTAGCCGTGCTGACTGTGGTGATAATGGCGGTCAGTCCCTGCCGGGCGCAAACCGCGGCTGACGATGCCGCATCGCTGGATGAAGCCCTGCTGGATGAGATTCTGCAGGATGCCGAACCCCTGCAGGAAGAGCAGCTCATGACCGAAGAGGACATGGACGCTCTTCTTGACGAGGCCGGACTTGTTGATGAGGAAGTCCCGTCCGGAGAAGTGCCCGTCGGGGAGGATATCCCCGCCGCACAGCCGGCGAATGAACTGTCCACGGATGCACAGCTCACAGAAGAAATTCCGGCGGAAGAGGAACCAGTTGAAGAAGCTCCCATGACCGGTTTGGGGTCAGAAGAGGTGAACATTGAGACCGAGTTGATCGAGCTCGGACTGGATGATGCCCTCTCCGGCACTGTCGACATGGGGGAGGAGACAACAGATCTGATCACCATATCCCTGGATGATGTCCCTGTTCAGGATGTGGTGCGGATGTTTGCGCGAATTTCCGGCGCCAACATTGTAGCGGGAACAAATCTCGTGGGAAATGTCACGGTTAATCTGCAGGATGTTGAATGGCAGCCGGCGCTTCGCGTCATCCTTGACTCCGTTGGTCTTTCCATGGTGGAAAAAACAGACGGGATCTACAGCATTCTATCACGCAGCGACCTTGCGGCTGAACCGGTCACCACAGAGACTATTTTCCTCAATTATACCACGGTCACCAATATCATCCCGGTCATCCGGAGCATGATGGTGTCCTCCAATGCGTCGGTTTCGGGTTTCCCTTCGGCGAATGCAGTCATTATTCAGGAGACGGTGGAGCGCATGGGGCCCATCAAGGAAACAATTCGGCGGATCGACCGGCCCCGCTCCCAGGTTTTCATCGAGGCAAAATTCGTTGAGCTCAACGACGAGGCCATCAAGGATATCGGCATCAACTGGCAGGTGCTGGAGGGCTACAAGATGGGCGTCAGCGGCCTGCGTTGGGATTATCAGGAGGATCGTGACAAGCTCGACCGGCGCAGCGACACAATGACTCAGCACGACACCCGTTCGCAGGTTGATATCCTTGCGCGGGGTTACGACATGTACGGGGCGCAGCTGCAGGACGAGGAAATTACATTTGAGGAAATTCCCGGAACTGATCCTCCCGCCTATGCTTCTTTCACGGAAATAACACCCACCCGGACGCGGACAGATACCATCGATATTGGTCGCGACATTCGCCAGGAGATGGAGGACACCTTTGAAAAAGCGGTCAGCGATGTGCGCACCGCGGTTTTCACTGCGGATGAGTTTGCGCTGACACTCAGTGCCCTGAAACAGAATGCGGGGGTGCAGGTGGTATCCAATCCGAAAATCCTGGTGGCCAGCGGCGAGACCGCATCCATTCATGTAGGGGTCCGCGAACCGAACGTGCGCGCTGTTCCGCAGGGCGACAGCGGGGACCGCTATGCCTACGAGCTTGATACCACCAACCCGTTCATAGATATCGGCGTTAAGGTTGATGTAACCCCGGTGGTAAACACCGAGAGCAACATTGCTGTCCGGATCACGCCGGAATTAAGCCAGTCTCTGGCTCCGCTCCAGTTTGCGGGTGGACTGACATTCCCCCGCATCCAGAGCCGCCGGGTGGTCACCGACTTCAGCCTTGAAAGCGGTCGCACCGTGGCGATCGGAGGCCTGATCCAGACTGGCGATCAGGAGCAGGTCAAAAAGGTTCCGCTGCTGGGCGACATCCCCCTGATTGGAAAGTACCTCTTCCGTCACACACATACCGAAAAAATGCAGGATGAGGTTATTATCTTCGTGACGGTGAGCATGGCCAAGGCCGATGAGATACGCGAAGAGAGCGGCATTCCCGTTGAGGGCCGTCTGATTCACAAGCACATGATCATGAAGCGCAATGCGCTTCGGGAGTTTTAACGCGATCCGGGGAATATGAAGGAGTTCATGACAATGAAAACACGTATATCGAAATACACGATCCTGGCAGCTCTGTTTCTTGGCGGCATCGCGTTCTTTGTAACAGGATGCGACAGCGAGGACAGTCCGGACAACGGCGGGCTTGACAACTATTTCAAGAACAATCCGTATGTGTCCGATCCGCGAATTGAGCGCGACAGCTATCTGACGGTAACTCCGTCGCTGGCCAATGTAGGGGAAGTGGGGCAGCAGGTGCTGTTTCGTGTGTCGGGCGGGTCCGGAGGCTACACATGGGATGTTTCTTATCCCGGCCGCGGCACCATTCAGGGTGAACCTGCTTCCAGCGACGCGATATATACGGTTCGCAGTGTTGCGGACAACGAGGTTATTGTATATGACTCCGTTGGGCATGCCGGTATTGCCTTTATATCCGCCGCCGCCGCCAGCAGTTCCGCTTTGGCCATGACGGCCAGCAGTACGCAACTCAATGTGGACGGGGCTAAATGTGTGCTGACCGCTGTGGGCGGCGTTCCCCCATATGCCTGGGCCGTTGACGATGTGGCACGGGGCAATGTAAGTGCCAATGCAGGAAACAGTGTGATTTATACGCGCTTTAATGCGGGAGACAACGCGGTGTCCCTGACAGACAGCGCTGGCACGGTTTTATATATTGTAATTCAGCAGCCATAACTGGCTGATTACGGGTATATTGATGCTGAAGGGCATGGTGCACAAAACGCACCTGTCCTCGGCTGTTTGAATGTGCAGAGATGATTTTGTAATGGATAATGTTTGGAAAAAACTGCCTGTGCGGCGGACTGGGGGTTCAGCAATGAAACTCATGTT
>JAKQHR010000119.1 GCA_029557905.1 Verrucomicrobiota bacterium | reverse complement strand
CGAACATCAGCCCATCCCGCATGATTTCGATTACGACGCCATCAGGGCCCTGCGTTTCGAGTCGCGCGAGAAGCTGAAAAAGATCCGCCCCGAAAACCTGGGGCAGGCCTCCCGCATCTCCGGCGTCAACCCGGCCGACATTTCCATTCTTTCCATCTGGCTGAAAAGAGGCCGACCACAGAAAACATGACCCGGCCGTTCTGTGTATATTAGTCTGGCGGGCGTTGTAAGGCCCTGATACGTTCGAACCATGTTGCGCAGCTGTTCATTTCGAATCATGCGGCGGCCGCCGCAGTGCCTTCTGGCGGCGGCCGGCGGGTTTCTCTTTCTTTGCACCTGTGCGGCCGGCGGGCCGCTGATCATTGCTCACCGGGGCGAAAGCCTCTTTGCGCCGGAGAACACCTGCGCCGCATTCACCATGGCGGCCGGGGTGGCGAATATGGTGGAAATTGATGTGCAGGCCTCTCTTGACGGGGAACTGGTCGCCATTCACGACAGCACCGTAAACCGGACAACCGACGGCACGGGGTTTGTCAGCGCGCTGACGCTGGCCCAGCTGAAAGCCCTTGATGCCGGCTCCTGGTATTCGGGCCTCTTTGCCGGGGAAAGGATTCCAACCCTTGTCGAAGCCATTGAGTGCGTTCTTCCTGCGGCAACACCCATCATTGAACGGAAGGCGGGAGCGGCACAGGCCTACGTCGATGCCATTCAGTCGCTGAACGCTTCATCAAACGTCGTCATTCTGTCCTCCGACTGGGATTTTCTGAGCGCGGTTGGAAGTCTGGACAGTTCCATTCCGCTGGCCGCCGTGGGCAGCGGCGCGCTGACCACGAATGCCATGACCAATCTGCAGGCCCGGGGTGTTAGCACGCTGAACTGGCTCGCCTCAGGCGTTACAACGGCGGAAGTTGCCCTTGCACACGAATACGGTATGAACATTTTCGTCTGGACGGTTAACGGAGCCGCCATTCAGGACTATATGGATATGGGCGTGGACGGGATTACCACCGATGACCCGTCGCTGTTTCGGAATCTGTCCGACGAAATCCCCTCGACAAACGAGGGCCTGGCGGAGGGGCTGGTGTCCTATTTCAAAATGGATGACGGGCTGACCAACCTAACCTCATTCATCGCTGCCGATGTTGAATTCTCCAATCCAGGATATCTCGAGGGGTTCGGTCCGCAGCCGTCCTGGACCATGGGTGCTGCTTCGAAAATCGGCGGTGCGCTGTATCTCGATGGAACAAATGATGTCGTGGTCATTCCTCAGAGCGAAAGCCTCGACATCGGCACAAATGAACTTACGCTTTCGCTGTGGGTGAATCTGTCTGTCCCGCCTTCCGGGGCAGCAGACGGCTATGGAAGCATCTACGACTCCTATGAGGATTCCTATGTTCTGTATCTGGACAGCGCCAACCGGGAACTGCGCTTCAAGGTGCTGTGCGGCAACGGGCATACCGCCCGGCCCGGCATACCCGAGGCGGCCCTGGAAACCGGCCGCTGGCATCATGTCGC
>JAKQHR010000107.1 GCA_029557905.1 Verrucomicrobiota bacterium | reverse complement strand
TTTCACGGCGCGGGCCGACGGCATACTTCATCGCGCCGTGCAGCTTCGGCGCGAACAGGAAGCCGATGCCGATCTGCTGGAGGCACTCTTCGACGATTTCCTGATCGACGCTGATGTTGATGCCGAGGGCTTCCAGCACATCGGCGCTGCCGCACCCGCTGGAGACGGCCCGGTTGCCGTGTTTGGCAACCACAATGCCCGCTGCCGACACGACGAAAGCCGTCGTGGTGGAAATATTGAACGTGCCCAGTTTGTCGCCTCCGGTGCCGCAGGTATCGACGATGGTCGTTGCGCAGGCGTTCACGCGCGCGGCCTTCCGGCGCATGATGCGAGCCGCGCCGGTCACTTCCTCCACCGTTTCGCCCTTCATGCGCAGCGCGGTGGCCAGCGAGCCGATCTGCGCGGGAGATGCTTTGCCTTCCATGATCTCTTCCATGACCGCCATCATCTCTCCCTCCGGCAGATCGATTTTTTGCACAACTTTGTCCAGGGCTTCCCTGATCATCATCCATGCTCCTTTCGTCGGATATGTTTTAAAAAGTTTCTGAGAATTCTTTTCCCCTGCGGGGTAAGCACGGATTCCGGGTGAAACTGAATTCCTTCCACGGGATAGTCCCTGTGCCGCAGACCCATGATTTCTCCCTCGGCGGTCCGGGCGCTCACTTCAAGGCAGGACGGCAGGGATTCCGGCCGCACCAGCAGGGAATGATACCGCCCGGCGGGGAAAGGATTGGGCAGCCCCGCAAATATCGTTTTGCCGTCGTGCTCCACGGGCGATACTTTTCCGTGCATGATGCGTTCGGCGCGAACAATTTCTCCGCCGAACGCATACCCGATGGACTGATGCCCCAGGCAAATGCCCAAAAGCGGCACACAGGCATGAAACTCCCGAATGACATCAACGGTGATGCCCGCTTCCCGGGGGGTGCGCGGGCCGGGCGATAAAAAAATCGCCTCGGGCCTTTGCCGCCTGATTTCCCCGGGGGTTGTCCGGTCATTGCGACAGACCCGGACGTCTTCCCCCATCTGTCCCAGGTACTGAACGATGTTGAACGTAAAGGAATCGTAATTGTCGATCATCAGAATCATACAGCGCGCCTCCCGTTTTCCAGAACGAATCCGCCGCAGGCCAGCTCCACGGCCTTCTGCATGCCCCGTGCTTTCTGGAGCGTTTCCCGGTGCTCGGATTCGGGCATGGAATCGTGGACAATGCCCGCGCCGGCCTGAATAAAAATCCGCCCGTTGCGCAGGACCATGGTGCGGATGGTGATGCACAGATCCATGTTGCCGCTGAAGCCGATATAGCCCACCGCACCGCCATAAACGCCCCGCCGCGCGGGTTCGAGTTCGTCGATGATCTGCATGGCGCGAACCTTGGGCGCGCCGGAGAGGGTTCCCGCCGGAAACGTGGCGGTCAGTACATCGAAGGCGTCCTTTCCTTTGGCCAACTGCGCCCGCACATTGGAGACCAGGTGCATGACGTGCGAATATTTTTCCACAACCATGAACTGGTTGACCTGCACCGAGCCGGCCTGCGCGATCCGGCCCAGGTCATTTCTGCCGAGGTCAACCAGCATGACATGTTCGGCCCGCTCCTTCTCGTTGGAGAGGAGCTCATCGGCCAGCGCGCGGTCCTCCTGTTCGGTCTTGCCGCGCGGCCTTGTGCCGGCAATCGGCCTCAGCTCCACGTCGTTTTGCTCCAGGCGCACCATGACCTCAGGGGATGAGCCGATCAGGGTCAGATCGTCCAGCTTGAGGAAAAACAGATAGGGGGATGGGTTCACGTAGCGAAGCGCCCGGTAAAGATCGACCGGATCGGAAGGACAAACCGTGGAAAAGCGCTGGGAGAGCACCACCTGAATGGCGTCTCCCGCGGCGATGTAGTCCTTCACCTTTCCCACGATGGCCTTGTACCCCTCGGGCGTCATATTGGATTCAAAAATCACGCCCTTGGTTTTCTCCGCTGGTTCCGGCGGGGCCGAAGGCCTCTGCAGCAGCGCAATCAGATCGTCGATCTTTCGGCAGGCAGCCGTGTAGGCGTCTTCGGAGGAATCCGCCTCTTCAACGCAGGCACAGGCCACCACCTTGATCGTGTGGCGCGCATTGTCGAAAATCATCAGGGAATCGCTGATGACAAAAACGGATTCGGCCAGATTCAGGTCATCGGGCGGCGCATCGGGCAGCTTTTCGAAATAGCGCACCATGTCGTAGCCCAGGTAGCCCACGGCGCCGCCGAAAAAACGCGGCAATCCGGGAGGGACCGCCGGCCGGTAGCGGCCCAGCAGCTCCCGCATCAGGCCCAGCGGATCTCCCCGGTGGCCGGTCTCGGAGATTTTTCCCTTTTCTTCCAGGATCACGTTCGGACCGCGGACTTTAAACACGACACCCGCATCCGTCCCGATAAAGGAATACCTCCCCCA
>JAKQHR010000093.1 GCA_029557905.1 Verrucomicrobiota bacterium | reverse complement strand
GTTGTCGGGGGAACAACCTTTGCAAACGGGATAGTATTCGACACCCGTCTTTCGTCATGGGGAAGTTCACTGCCCTACCCGGCGCAAAGCGGCGACTCCGGAGTTGAAGGCATGCAGCATATGGCCGTCATGAAGACATTTCAGATTTCATCCCAAACAGTGGCCCCAACCAGCGCCACGATCTACACCATTTCCGGGGCCGGCGGGATCATTTCTCCGGCCAATCCCGTCGTAAGCCTTGGTGCAAGCAAGACGATCACCATATCCAACAGCCCCGGGTATGTGGTCTCCGACGTGATGGTTGACGGTGTTTCAATTGGAGCTACCGGGACCTATACGTTCACAAGCGTCACGAACAACCGAAGCATTGCCGCCACGTTCGAGGCCGAAGCCGGGCCGACCAACACCGAATTCGAACTCTGGATGATTTCTCACGGCTGGGCCAGCGACTTCGAGGCGCAGGGGGCAATCGACCACGATATGGATGGAGCCCTGACCCGGGAGGAATATGTCGCCGGAACAATTCCCACCAATCCGGCCTCCCGATTCGAGATTGATCTTGAGCCGAGAATATCCTTTCCCAGCCAGGCCGTTCTTTCATGGCCCAGTGCCACGGGAAGGCTGTACTTCATTGAAGTGAAGAGCAACGTGATCACCGACACATGGTCGCCGTATCTTTCCGATGTAACGGCCACGCCGCCCCTGAATGCCCATACGGGCACATGGAACGAAGCTGAACGAATTTACTTCCGTATCGAAGTGCAAAAACCCTGACGAGGGATAAACCGACAGAGGGGTCCGCGGAATCAATCCGCGCTGGTTTCAGCGGACGCGAGCAGCTCCTTTGCCCGATCCAAATCCTCCTCGCGCACCAGCAGGCGAACACCAAGGGCCTGCTGGAAATATGGAGTCATGCCCCCGCAGTCATCGGCCTCGATCAGGGTTTCGATATCAGATGCCTCAAGGAAGAGCCGGTCCATGGAGGCCGCATCCTCACTGATATAGGTGCGCAAAACTGCCAGAGGCGGATTCACGGATGGTCGAAGACCATTTCCTTGACCTCCACCCCTTCGATCTCCGCAAGCGCTGTCTTCAGCGCCTTGAACTGCTTGTCGTCATCCAGCAGTTCAAGAACGAGCATGCCGGCTGGCGCGCAGAAATCTCTGGAGACTTCATGCAGGCCCAGCCGGGTCTTGATGAAGCACCCGAACTTGGTCAGCGTTTCCTGCACCTGCGCCACATGCTTCACACGGTCGGTGATATGCACTCCCAGAATGATATGCTTGTCCATAACGTTCTCCCTCGGTTAGTTTATCCCTGCCAGTCGGTTTGATCCACGGTGGTCTTGAAATCTGCCTCGACCAGGTCCGGAGCTTCCATGTCCTTTGTGGCCTCCAGATCCTTCTCCGTCGGCCACCCGATGAAGAGCAGACGCTTCATCGGACATTTGTCCACCGCCAGACGGATCGAGTCAAGATTGTCAGGATCATATTTATCATAATCCAGGACCGGCAGATTCTTATCCACCCGGAAGAAGCCTCCGGAGTTGCGCTCACAGGCCTTGCAGCCGATGCAGCCGACCTTGCACACGGCCTTCACGTCCTTGCCCATGTCATTATTGGAGCAGGTCACAACCACCATCTGGCGGCTCTTGAACGGCACCATGGTGATAATGTTGCGCGGGCAGATGCGCGCACAGGCGCCGCATCCCACGCACTTCTCGTAATCCACGGTTGCCAGACCGTCCACAATGTGGATGGCGTCAAAATCGCAGGCGCTGACGCAGTCGCCAAATCCAAGGCACCCGTAGGTGCAGCCCTGCACACCGGCCACCAGATTCGCCGTGGTGCAGCTCTGTTCCCCTTTATAATCTGTGCGGCCAAGCCGGTCTGAGTAATGAGCACCGCAGTGAATCACCGGCCGGAAGGGCCACGACTGCTCAAGCGACACCCCCAGGATTCCGGCCAGTTCCTTCGCGCAGCTTTCGCCGCCCACGGTGCACTTGTCGGGAGGGCAAGCCCCCGCCACAACAGCCTCGGCATATTCCGCGCATCCGACATAGCCGCATCCGCCGCAATTGGCGCCGGGAAGAGCCGCATTCACGGCCTCCACACGCGGATCCACTTCCACATGAAAGGTTTTGTTGGCCCAGCCCAGAACCCAGGCCATCAGGATGGCCAGAACCAGCATGATTGCACCCGCCAGAAGAATAATGCTCATATGCCGGTCTCCCAGTTCCGGCTGGTCTGCGCGGACGCATCCGGGGCCTCCGCGCTTTCAGCCGCCTTGTCCCTTCCCTGCAGGACCTTCTGCAGGCCCCGATCAACACCCGTAAAACCCATGAAGGCCAGCGCAAGGATGCCGGCCGTGATCAGCGTAATGCCCGCGCCGCGCAGAACTTTCGGCACGTCGCAGTGATCCAGCTCTTCGCGAATGCCGGCCATAATAACAATGGCAATGGTGAAACCGATGCCGCCTGAAGCCGCCATGACAAGTGATTCCAACACGCCCCACATCTGCGCCGGATCGCTCACGCCGGAGACATGTTTCATGATCTCAAGACACGCAAACAGAATCGCGCAGTTTGTGGTGATCAGTGGGAGGAATACTCCAAAAGCCTTGTACAAAGGCTTGAAGTACTTGCGGACATACATCTCGACAAACTGTACCGAGGATGCGATCACGAAGATGTAAACAATGTAATTCAAGATGCTCAAATCAACCGTTGGGTCCCTGGTCAGTACAACCGTCAGCGGTGCCCCCTCTCTAAGCACATAGTACGTCAACAGCCAGCTCAGCAGCGCCGCAATGGAGATCACAAACGTGACCGCGCACCCCATGCCGAAGGCCATGTCCACACGGCGCGAGACGCCGATGAACGGACAGATTCCAACGAAATAGTGCAGCACAAAATTGTTGATCAGCGCCGCGCTCAGGGCAATCAGTATTAGTGTAGAAAGGTATTCCATTATGCCACCCCCTGCGTCGTCCTGCGGCGTGCAGCCAGTTCCCCAATCCAGTTTGCGGCGCCGAGCAGCAGGCCCAGTGTCAGAAACGCACCCGGCGGGAGAACCATCACCACCCAGTCAGGCCATCCGGCAGGCATCACCTCGATGCCGAACCAGCTTCCGGAGCCGAGAATTTCGCGCACCGAAGCGATGCTGGCCAGTGCCAGCGCAAAGCCGAGAGATTGCCCCAGGGCGTCGGTGGCCGCTGTCAGCACGTTCTGTTTGGAAGCACAGACCTCACAGCGGCAGATAATGATGCAGTTCACAATGATCAGCGGAATGTAGGGCCCCAGCTGCTTGCTCATGTCGTACATATAGGCCGCGATGATCCGGTCGGCAACCGTCACGAAAGTCGCAATGGTCAGCGTGAACACCAGAATTCGCAGATGAGGCTTGAGCAGGTTGCGGATCAGGCTGGTCAGGATGTTGGCGCAAACCAGCACGAAGGCGACTGCGGCTGCCATGGTCATGGCGGCCTTCATGCCGTTGGTCACGGCCAGTGTCGGACACATTCCGAGAACCTGGCGGTACACCGGGTTCTCCGGGAGAATTCCGTTGATGAATCTTTCGAGAGGTGTCGGTCCTTTTTCGGTCATAATCAGAACCCTCCTGAAGCAAGCTGTCGGCGGAAATCCGCCGCGGCGCGGTTCACCATGTCCTTGACGGTTTCCGAGGATATTGTTGCGCCGGTAACAGCTTCGATTTCATTGTCCTTTTCCGCCTTCCGCTTGACAATCTCCAGCGGCTGCTGCGTGCTCTTTCCGGCAAACTGCGCGCGCCATTCGTCTTCTACAATCTTGTTGCCGAGTCCGGGAGTTTCCTTCTGATCAAGAATATAGACTCCGGTAATCTGCGAAGCGTCCGCATTGAGCCCCAGCAGCAGTTCCACTTTGTCGGCGAAGCCCTGGCCGGTCACGAGCAGAACCCAGCCGGCATGGTCTCCGTTTTGCGTCACTGCGCGGTAGACTCCGTTTGAAAAACTCGCTGAGACCGCACCGGGGACCAGATTCGGGATCTGCCCCAGAGTATCCGCCTTCTTGTTTTCATCAATGCGGCCCTTGAGGGAATGCTCCACCCCTGCCAGCACCCCCCCGAAGCACAATGCCAGGAGCAGCACCAGCCAGGCCTGTTTGAGATAGTTGTCTTTCATGTTTTTTCCTCAGCTTTTCGGCTCGGGCACCGGACCGCCCACGGGCACCGGAATTGTCCACCGGTTGATCAGCGGCACCAGGGCATTCATGATCAGCACAGCGAACATGACGCCTTCCGGATATCCGCTCAGCTTGCGCAGGAGCATCACGAGAGCCCCCACCCCGGCACCGAATATCCACTTGCCTTTGGGGGTCAGGGGACTGCTCACCGGGTCCGTCGCGATGAAAAACGCGCCAAAGAGAAGCGCGCCGCCCAGAATATGATGCGCGACCGTCCAGTGGGCCTGCATGTCGGTCAGATTAATCAGCCCGGCGATCACCGCCACGGCCGCAATCACGCCGGCCGGGATTTCCCACGAGGCTGTGCGGCGAATACAGAGATATAGTCCCCCGATAAGACAGGCCAGAGCGCTGGTCTCCCCCAGCGATCCGTTGGTGCTGCCGATGAAAAGATCCGCAAGCGAGGTGGGAAGGCCCTCCTGCTTGAGCGCGGTCAGCGGGGTGGCACGGGTAACCGCTTCAACCACCGATGACGTGTCAACATAGGCCGAGGCCCCCACGGCGGCTGGGAAAGCGATCATGACAAACGCGCGCCCGACCATCGCCGGATTGAAAACATTCTGCCCCAAACCGCCAAAAACCACCTTGCCCAGGCCGATCGCCGAGAAGGATCCGATGGCCCCGACATACCAGGGCGCCGTTCCCGGAAGAGAAAGTGCAAGAATCAGACCGGTCACAGCCGCGGAGCCGTCGCCCAGTGAAAAGGGTTTTCCGCGCATGGCGGTGAAAAGGTATTCCGCGACGAGGGCGGCCGCCGTACAAACCACAATCTGCATCACAGCGCCCATGCGGAAAACCGCCAGCGCGGCGACCACAAGCGGCACCAGAGCAATCAGCACATCCGCCATCATCCGGCGGGTGGACAGTTTTGTGGTATGCAGATGCGGGCCGGGCGCCACTTCGAGTGACGGGGCCGGAGCCACTTCCGTTTGGTTCTGCTGTTCTTCGGACATGGTAATCTCCTGTTGAACTATTCGCGGGCCTTGGCCTTGCCCATGCGGATCAGCTGCACCAGCGGAATGTTCGCGGGGCAGGCATACCCGCAGCAGCCGCATTCCATGCAGGCCAGAATGTGGTAGCGCTTTGCCAGGTCCCAGTCATGATGCCGCGCCGCCAGCGCCATTTTGGTTGGCACCAGGTTCAGCGGGCACACGTCCACACAGCGGCCGCACCGGACGCAGGCGGTTTCCTCGCTCTTTGCGAGGTCGGCGGAGGTCATCACCGTGATGCCGCTGGTCCCCTTGGTAACGGGCGTGGCCAGACTGCCAAGAGTGAAACCCATCATGGGCCCGCCGGCCACAATCCGCTTCGCATCCGGAGTCAGGCCGCCGCAGAATTCAATCAGTTCGCCATAGGATATGCCGATGGGCGCCAGAAGGTTTTTCGGACTGCGGATGCCCGCACCCGTTACTGTCACGATGCGGTGCGTCAGAGGCTTGTTGCGAAGCACAGCTCGGGCAATTGCCGAGGCCGAGGCCACATTCACAACCACGACGCCCACATCGAGAGGAAGACCGCCCGTCGGCACCACGCGGCCAGTCGAGGACAGAATCGTCTGTTTTTCGCCGCCCATGGGATATTTCGTTTTGAGCACAACAATCTTCACGGGTGTTCCCGTAGCCGCTTTCTCCATGGCGGCCACGGCATCGGGCTTGTTGTCCTCTATGGCAATCAGCACGCGATCCGCGCCGCTGGCCCGGGCCGTGAGCAGAGCGCCGGTGATGATTGACGATGGAGATTCCAGCATAAGACGGTGGTCGGCCGTCAAATAGGGTTCGCATTCACATCCATTGACCAGCACAGTATCCACGGGCTTTTTGGGATTAAGGGCAATTTTAACAGAGGTCGGGAAACCCGCGCCGCCCTGCCCCACAATGCCCGCTTCGCGGACTGCGGCCACAATCTGCTCTGAGGTGAAGCGCTCAAGATTGGCCGTGGACCATTCTCCGCCCAGAAAATCACGCTTGATTTCTTCCGGTGTATTCTTCTGCGTGCCCGCCTTGATCGGAACGGCTTCAACATGGCGGCCATTGGGAAGTGTCGCGACCGTCGGCCGGCCCACAATTCCGTCAATGGTTGCATGAATCGGAGCGGAGATGAAGGCTTCGGACGCGGCTATTTTCGTGCCGACAGAGACTTCATCCCTGGTCTTGACCGCAAGTGTGCAGGGAGGACCCACATGCTGCAGCAGGGGGATCAGCACCTCCGCGGGAGATGGAACGACCTCGATGGTCTGATGCTCCGCAAGCTCCTTGTTCTCAGCCGGATGGATGCCACGGGCAAACGTTTTGGCCCCGGGCCGCTCTTGCAATGCTGTACTCATTTAGTTTCTCCAAATCTCCAATAAAGCCGTTTGACGGCAAGGCTGGCGATCAGGCCGCCCGCCGCCAGTCCCGCCACAACCCCGAGTGCCTGATGATCAGGATTGGCGCGGCACAGAATCCCTCCCGCAATGGCCAGAACAAGCGGGAAAATGAACACGCCCGCAGAAGCCAGAACCAGTCGCCCCCCGGAAAGGCCGCCTTTCACATCTGAAGGCATCAGATGACAGTGTTCACACTGTCCATGGCAGTCAACGCCTGATCTCTGTTCGGATGCTGAAGGCATATCATCTGTTCCATATCTCATCAAACGGCCGCAAACATTACCAGTCGCGCCGGACGCTGTAAAGAAGGATAAGGCCGGAAGTTGGCGGAGATACGGGCGCGCCGGGCAATGCGGTTGACGCTGATCACACACAAGTGCATATTGTCCTGAATGATGAAAGGAAAACAACATGCAGGGATAGAAGGCGAAGAGGCTTTCATTAACGGAGTCAGAGCCCGCATCAATGAACTGCTGGCCGCCGAACTGCCTGATTTCAGCAGAATCCCGGAGGGCGGGAAAATGCTTCGTGCCCGGCTGGTTTATGCGGTGGGAGGCCGCAATCCCGATGCCGCGGCCGCCGTGGAGCTGATGCACGGGGGAAGCCTGCTGCACGATGATATCATTGACAACGGCATTCTGCGGCGCGGCCGGCCCGCATTCTGGAAAACACACGGCGCCAAGGGGGCCATTCTTCTGGGCGATATGCATTTCTTTCTGGCATTGAAACTGCTGAACGGAAGGCCGCAGATGCAGCAGGATCTCATTGAGATGGCCGGGATGGTCTGCAAGGCCGCCGCCGAAGAAGAACTTTGTGGGGCATCCGCAAGATATCTGGAACTTGCCAGGCAGAAGACCGGGCCGCTGTTTGCATTTGCGGCATCCGCGGGCGCGCCGGATACACAAAGCCGGGCGGCCCTGCGCGAAGCGGGATTCCTGCTGGGCACGGCCTACCAGCTCGCGGATGATATCTATGATGCAACCGGCGAAGTGCAGCGGGCCGACAAGAGTCTCCGGCGCGACAGGATGAAATCCCCTGCGTCCGTTCAAACAATTGCCGCGCTCTGCAAGGAGTCCGCGATGCGCCTCCAGGACTGGCCGGACCTGCAGAGAGCATGGGAGGAATATCTGGAACGGCAGTTTGAACCCGCAATTAAAGTTTTCACCTCAGGGGCCTCATGCTGAAAAAAGAGGTCATTCATGCCGATGTGGTCTGCGTGGGCGCCGGAGTCGCATCACTGTCGACCGCAATCCGCCTTCTGAAACGGAGCCGGGAGGCCGGCAGCAGCCGCGGCAAGCCGTCCGTTCTGATTGTTGAGAAGGCAAAACAGGCAGGATCTCATGTTCTTTCCGGAGCCATTATCAATCCTGAACCGTTTCGCCGGCTGCTCGGTCCGGACGAGATGGCGTCACTTCCGCTGGATGCGGTTGTACGCGGCGAAAGCATGTATTTTCTTGCCGGCAGGGGACAGATCAGACTTCCCTTTGTCCCGCCCCCCATGAGTTCGCGGGGGATGCCCACAGCATCCCTTGCCCGGCTGACCGCCCGCTTGGCTGAAATTTGTGAATCACTGGGAGGAGAAATCTATACAGACGTGCCCGCCGTGGACCTTCTTCGGAACGGATCGGGACGTGTCACGGGAATCCGGACCGGGGACAAGGGCAGCGATAGAAACGGCCTGCCAAAAACCAATTTCACCCCGGGCGAGGAAATCCATGCGCATATGACCGTGCTGGGTGAAGGGGCCTGCGGAACGCTGACAGACAAACTGATCCAAGACTGCAGGATAAAAACACCTTCAGACGGTCAAATGTATGCGCTGGGCATCAAGGAATTGATTGAAATCCCCTCGCGGCCGGATCTTTGCGGGAGAACCATCCATACCTTTGGCTGGCCGCTGGGGTTCCGGACTTTTGGCGGCGGCTTTCTTTACGGGCTGCGTTACAACCTGTTGGCTGTCGGCCTTGTCATCGGCCTTGACTATCGTCCGGCGGAAGCAGACCTCCACCATCTCTTCCGCCGGTTCAAGCAGCATCCGCTCGTCAGCCGGTGGCTGGAGGGCGGGAAAATCGTTGAATACGGCGCAAAAATCCTGCCCGAAGCCGGATGGTTCTCTGTCCCGCAGCTCACCGCCGATGGGGCGCTGATTGTGGGTGATGCGGGCGGACTGCTGGACGCTGTCCGTTTAAAAGGCGTTCATCTGGCTGTGGAATCCGGCTTGGCGGCGGGCGATGCGCTTTACGACTGCTGGAGGGATGGCGACTGGGCGGCGGCCAAAACCGCGGCCTATCCAGCCGCGCTGGAAGCAACACAGGCATGGAAAGACCTGAAGCAGTTCCGCAATGCCCGGCCGGCATTTCAGCGGGGACTGCTTGCGGGGATGGCCGCCATAGGAGCAGGCTGGCTCACCCGCGGACTGCTCCCGCCGGGCCGCATCGGACACCGGGCGGACCATGAGGGCATGAAGCGTTCAGCCGGCCGCGTCCCGCCGCCGCTGCGGGTTCGAGGCAACACGCCGGATGCCGACATTCTCACGGATCTGTTTTATTCCGGCACCGGGCATGAAGAAGACCAGCCGTGCCATTTAATCATCAGGGACCCGGAAATCTGCCGCACACAGTGCCGGCCAAAGTTCAATGCCCCCTGCACCCGGTTCTGTCCGGCGCAGGTCTATGAATGGGATGAGGCCGCTGCTGCGATCCGGATTTCTCCTTCCAACTGTGTGCACTGCAAGACCTGCCAGATCAAGGATCCGCTGCAGAACATCGAATGGCGGCTTCCGGAAAGCGGCGGGCCGAATTACCGCAATATGTGAAAATGCAATGAACAAACGCAGGGCTCGCGCAGTCTGACCACTTGACGCAGCCATGAAGCCGAGTATGCTTGAATTGAGAATGATGAAACATGTCCTGACAGTCCTGATTGCGGCCGTCGCGCTGGAAACCGGTGCGACTGCGGGTGATTTTGAGCGTTATCGCGTCATCATGGACCGCAAGCCGTTCGGCGAGGCGCCTCCCGAGGCTGAAGTGGTCCGGGAAATTCCCCTGAGCGAATCGTTTGCCAAGAGCCTGCGGTTGTGCGCCATCACAACCGAGGAGGACGGGCGCATCCGCGCGGGAATCATTGATGACGCCACCCAGAATTACTACCGGCTTTTCGAGGGGGAATCCGAGGACGGGATGGAACTGGTCTCGGTTGATCCGGAATCCCAGCAGGCGGTTATGCAGAAGGGAAACGAGATGGCCGTGGTGAGCATGAAGTCATCCGACAACAAGCCGCTGAACCAGGCGCAGCAGCAGGAGCAGATGGCGGCCCGCGAGCAGCGGCGGCTGTCCTATGCCGAGCGGCGGGCGGCCCGCCGGGCGGAGGCTGAAGCGCGCAAACAGCAGCCCCCGCCGGAATCCCAGTTCAAGACGCAGGAAGCCCTTCAGCAGCATTTGCAGCAGTATCAGATGGAAGTGATCCGTCAGGGCCTCCCCGCCCTGCCCATCCCGCTGACGCAGGAAATGGACGACCAGCTCGTCGCCGAAGGCGTTCTGCCGCCGATTGAATAGATCAGTTGAAATTGGCCGTCACGGTGCGGTCGCCATTCATCGTCACTGTGGCCGAATTTCCCGAAGAAGAACTCACTCCCGACCAGCTCGAAAATGTATGGCCCGTTGCTGCAGTTGCCGTCAGTGTGACGGTTGAGTTTGCGGCATAGTTGCCGGTACCCGGACTTACAGTTCCCGTCCCAGCCGGACTAACATTGACAGTCAGCCTGTAGGTAACGCCGCCAGTGTCGTTGGTGTTGTTCGGAACCGTCGCAGTTCCATAGACAGTGGAATAGAAGGCATCTTCGATCCAGGTTCCGCTCATGGTCGAGGAAGTGCCGCTGACAGTGAAATTCCCGGAAATGGTTCCCTCATTGCCCGCCGTCGTCAGGCCCGTCAGGTTGAATGAAGCCGTTCCGCCTTCTATCACCTGCCCGATGGTCCCCTTGAAAAGGTTGCCGTTATTGTCCACGCCCTCGAGGCCATCGCCGTTCTGGCGCAGATTCATGCTGGTGATGGGATTGCCCGTGTTTTGCTGAACCAGGCGGCCTCCGGAGTTGGCATAGAAGCCCTCAACATTGATTCCTACCTCGTTCTGGCTGCTCTCGGCGGATTCGATATCGCATCCGCACATCAAAGCGACCAGCGAAAGAACGGTAAAAACGATGAGCCATTGCGCGTTTTTCATAGTCACATCCTCATTTTCGGTTCCATTTCCGGCCGCCAGATTAGATTTTCGCCCAGCCGGATGCAAGCACCGGTTTTGTTTGGATTGACACAATGCCCGGGATTTTGTTCATTGATGACGCATTTTGAGGGCTTTGTCTATGCAGACAATGGAAGTATCACAGTTGAATATTCCCGCTCTGGCGGCCTGGGCTCTTCTTGGGCTCGTTGTGCTCATCAGCCTGGCGGCGACGGTTATGAATATCCTGCGCGCGAAGAGCAAACGAGAGCGGGCGTTCACGCTTCAGTCCTGTCTCGTCGTCTGGCTTCTGCTGATTTCACTGGTTCTGACCGCGCTGTATGTCGAGGCTCCGTACAAATATGTGGCGCTTTTTGCCCTGATTGTGCTGTTTCCGCTGGTGGTCTATCATGCCGCCACGCGGCGGCAGCTGCTGCAGATTCTGGAGGAGCGCGAGAAGCATCTGGGGAAAAATCTGGACAGTCAGCGGCAGGGCTGACCAAGAAAAGCCGCCAGCGCAGCGGAATCCAGCACGCCATTCCCGTAAAAACGGTCACGGCCTTCCTCCCCCGCATCCCGGAGCGACGCCATCAGATCGGCCACTGCAGCCGCATTGGAGCATTCCGGATTTTTACCCAGATACAGGGACAGGGCGCGCGAGACAAACGCGCTTGATATGGATGTGCCCGCATACGATCCGGCCGGGCCCTCATGACCCACCGGCATTTCCGCCGTGCCCGGGGCCGCCAGAGACACAAAATCACCATGATTTGACTGAGGCCAGCGCTCGCCGCTCCCCGTGACAGCCCCGACGGCAATCACGCCCTCATAAGCGGCGGGATAGACCGGGCGGCCTGTTGGCGTGTTGCCCGCGGCCGCCACAAGAATGATGCCCTTCGACTGCGCATAGGCCATGGCATTCGCCATGAAACTGCTGCTGGTTTCCGAGCCCCAGCTCATGTTGATCACGCGCGCGCCCTGCTCCGCCGCATAGGCAATGCTTCGCAGGAGCGAAAATTCTGTGGCCACGCCGTCATCATTGAAGGCCCGGATGGCGACGAGCGGAACGCCCGCGGCATCCGCTTCCGCGTTCACGCCCCCCGGCAGGACTGCTCCGCTGGCAATCAGCGCCATCTGGGTGCCGTGCCCCTGGCTGTCGCCGATTCGCGATGATGGATTCACCGCATCATACGTCCCGCGCACGGCGGCGTTCAGCCCGCTGATATCCATCAGGCCGCTGTCGAGAATGGCCAGCGCGGGCGCGCCCGCCGGCGGCGGCGCGGCGGCCGGATCGGGGGCAGCGGCTGAAAGCAGTTCCCGGAAAACCGGAGAAGGAACTTCGGTAATGTAATTCGGTTCGGCCGTGTGCACACCGGCATTCAAGCGAAGCTGTTCAACGAGTGCGGGGATATTCGTGCCGAACACAAACCGCACTCGATAGACTCCCAGTTCGGGGATGGATTCCACCACCGTTCCGCCAATCTGATGAAGCAGGTGACGGAAGGCCTCCAGCGTCATGCCGGACCGGACCGACAGTAGAAGCTCGCCGTCCACGAATTTTTCGCCGTTCGGGCCGGTGCTGATTTGCAGGCTGCGAATTGTTTTGAGGTCCTTCACCTGGTCCTTCCGGCCGGGCTTGTGCACGCGGACCTCGGACAGGAGCGGCAATTCGCCCATTGGCGTCTGCACCACATTCCACACCAGCACATAGCTCCACGGGCTCAGAAGTTCCTCAAACGCTTCCGGAATTTCCTCATCTTCGATGGATACACTCACGACCGCTTTGATTTGCGGATCCAGCTTGACCGCAACGCCCGCGGCGGAAAATCCGCCGAGGATGGAGCGGATGTCCTCGCGTTCCGCTTTCAGGCTGATCCGCTGGTTGTCCAGCCGCAGATCATAAGCCCCTGCCGGGCGCGGTGCCAGCAAAGCCAGAATAAGCATCCACTTTTTCATTGCGACAAGTCTATCACATCCCGCCGGTCAAATCAAAGCACGGCGCTGTTTTACCCGGAAGCCTTTTGATTTTTGACGAGACCGGAAACACATGGTATCCTCATAGTATGAGAATCAGATCCGGCATTATCATGCTGTTCCTGTGCGTCCCGGCCGCGGCACGGGCGGACGACGCACAGGGTCATGCGTATGACGGCACCATTCGGATGCATGCCTCGCCTTTTGCTCCGGACACTCACGCGCCGACGGAGGAAAAGAAACCCATCGCGCCATCCATCGGGCGCAGAGGGTTTAGTCCTGCGCCGACCACGGCGCCGCTGGCGACGGAAATCCGTCCGTCCATGACTCTTCCTCCCCCGCCTGACCGCACGATGGACACAGAAACGCGCAGGAAGGAAAACTGGATCACCCCTTCGTCACCGGCCGCAGAGCAAACAGAGGCGCCAACGGAGTCCGGCTGGGGCTGGCTGGCGGATCAAACAGCAAGGAAACTTGCGGAACAGCAGCGCATCAGGGAGGAGCCCGCAGATCAGAAAGATGACTCCGGACGCGCAGCCCCCGTGCAGAAAGAGGACCGTCAGACAGTCCGCGATCCCACCTTCTTCATGAGCAGCGACTATTTCAACAACGCAGGCATGTTCGACACGGCGGCCCAGTTCAACACTCCGACCGAAGAAGGAGAACCAGACACTGCGCAGCCCGGCGGGAGCGACATGATCAAGGCGGCTGTTGACCATCTGGATGTGGCCACCGGTTCAACGGCACGTCAGGATGAAACAGAGGAACTGCAGGATGAACAGCGGGGAACGGATCGAAAATTGACATCCAGGCCGGATTCCACAGGCATACAGGCAGGGCCGGATAAAAGACCGGTTGCAGGATACAACCTGAGGCCTGAGATCACTACTCCGCGGCAGTCCCTGTCCCCCGTCGCGTTCTCTCCGTCTTCATTCGAGGCTCCTGTGACGCCTTCGGCGGTCCGCATCCCCGCCCCCGCGGCTGGCGGAGCGGCGGGATTCAGCCGGATCGCGGCGCCGTCCGCGCCGACGGCGCCGGCCGGAATAACCCGGCCAACAGGTTTTTCGGGATCGGACAGTCCGCTGACAAGGCCGTCGCTGATGCCGGCGCATGGCGCCGCGCCCGTATCCTCTGCGGGAATGCCGCCGGCCGGAAATATCCAGACTCCTGTCGCACGACCCGCGGCGAAATCGCTTTATGACGCGCGGGAAGAGTCAGGCATGCGGCTTCTGCCGCAATAGGGGCCGGGCTGAACCTGCCGCAAGAATCCATTTCCCCTGCACGCACGTTGCGGACCGCTTCATGGCCTCCGTCACATAGTTTTTGGCCTCGGCGACAGCGGTATTGAGCGGCAGCCCCTGCGCGATGCCGGCGGCGATGGCTGATGACAGCGCGCATCCTGTTCCTCGAAATTCACGGCCGGTGATGCGGGGCGCGGAGAACCAGGCCGAATCCGATCCGTCCGTCCAGTAGTCACGGCTTTCTTCTCCGGAGGCATGCCCCCCCTTGATCAGCACAGACTTCGCTCCCAGAGCCAGAATCTCCGCTGCGGCGGAAGGCAGATCATCCACCGGATGCCCCACCAGCATTTGCGCTTCCGGAATGTTCGGGGTCAGCAGATCAACAAGCGGGAGGAGATGCCTCTTCAGGGCTGTGCGGCCGGGGCCGTCCAGCAGTTCGCCCCCGGACGATGAGATCATGACAGGATCGCAGGCTGTAAATACCCGGACAGTTTTCAGGAATTCCGCCACGGCCCGCACGGAGGCGGCACGGCCAAGCATGCCGATTTTAACGGCCTGAGGGGGAAACCCTTCCGTCAGCGAAGTCATCTGCGCGCGAAGGACCGCCGGAGAGACCTGCTGAATGCGGGACACGGCGCTGTTGTTCTGGGCCACCACCGCGGTGACCACACCGCACCCATGCACATCAAAATCCGCTAGCACAGAGAGATCAGCAAACACCCCCGCGGCACCGGAGGGATCGGTCCCGGCAATAGTCCAGACAACAGGGCGCATCAGAAGATCTTGGTGAGTGTCAGCACGGCCATCTGGCCTTCGCTGCGGTCCTCCGCCTCAAACTCCCATAGTGCGCGCAGACTGGCGAACAGCATCGCCTTCGGGATGAACACGCTCACCTCGGGGCCGGCGGCATAGACCTGATCCTTTTCATTCGACTGACGGTCGCGGCCCTTGTCTTTCGTGACCTGCCACTGGCAGTAGCCGGCAAGGCCGATGTCCCAGTACTTTCCGACGGTTTTGGCCACGCCCCACTCAAAATGGAAATCGTCGCCGGGGGTCAGATCAAGTTCATCCATCTCGCTGTGGATTTCATAGCGGGACAGCAGCGAGGCCGACCAGGTGCGGGCGGCGTCAGCATAGACGGTGCCGCCCAGCGTCAGCATGGTGGTGTACATGTCTTTGCCGGGCGAGGCCGGCTCCGAGGCATCATAATCGCCGGTCGGAAGCCACACCCCGGCGCCCACGGCGGCGTCGTAGCGGTCGCCGTGCCACGCCAGAACCAGCGGCTCGATGAAAATGTCTCCGAGACCGGTCTGGTCATCATCAAGGCCCGCGGCGTCAATCTGGAGATCGGTGGAGACAAAAGGGACAATGATGTCGGCGGCATAATTTCCGCCCAGAACAGTCTTCTGCGACACCCAGATCAGGCGGGGCACAACCGCCATCACCTCGACGTCAAAACCAATATCCGCTTCACTGCCGGAGGGGTCCATCATCTTGTCAGCCGTGTAATAGGCGTTGTATAGCCTCAGATAGGTTCCGGGAGGTGGGACGCTGCCGCCTTTGATGCCTTCGACACCGTTGACATAATGTTCTGCAAAAACAGAACCGGTCAGGAAAAGAAAGGAAATTACCAGCAGTCCGTGCATCAGCTTCTTCATAACGCCTCCTGAAAAGCCCAAACCGCCTTTGGGCATGGCACGGGTCAATACAGCAAAAAAATGCCGCTTTTGCAAGAAAATTCCACAGAAATCGGCCTTTTGGGGTTCTTCTATGATTTTCGTGGAACATTGGTCGCAACGAGGCCCTGATGGATCAAAAAAGACTGCCTGATCACGGGCAGGTGGGGCGAAGCCTCCGGCTGAGCCGTTGACCGAGCGGTCATGCAGCGGCTCGGCGGGACGCCTCGCCCTACCGAAAAGCCGCCATCAACGGTCCCTTCACATGGGCATGCGAGCATCGAGAATATGCCTGTAAATATGGGGTCTTACGCATATCCGGTCCAATGCCGTTCGATGATCAACCATTAGAAGCCGTCTTTGAATTCATCGGTATGCAGCAACAACTTTCCGAATTTCAGAATTTCGCCGAACAGATGGAATACCGGCCTTGTGGATATGAAGGCCGGGTCGCAGTGGAAAATTCTTCCAAGATAATTGATGGAGAACCCAAAAATCGCCAAAAACGGCCATTTTTTGCGATTTTTGAGCCGTTTTTGGCATTTTCAGGCCCATTTTTGCCTTTTTTTTGCATTTTTTCGTTTCTGCGCCCTCTTCGTGCATTAAAACGGTCTCGCAGAGCTCGCCCCTCCAAAGAGATCATGCAGGCTGGATGGGAATTCTGGAGGGCGGAGCTCCCGCGACGCCGTGTGAGGACGGTCTCGCAGAGCTCGCCCCTCCAAGGAGATCTTGCAGGCTGGATGGGAATTCTGGAGGGCGGAGCTCCCGTGACGCCGCAGATTTATTGTCCGATCAAATCAAAATTCCGAATTTCCCTTCACGTCATGGTCATGAACCCTAAATAGTACTATTTTAGTACTATTTCAAAAAACACGTTTGGGGGCATTTTTTCAATTTTTTTGCGATTTTTTGCGTTTTTCAGCCGTTTTTTAGCCTTTTTTGGGGTTCTTCTACGATTTTCATGGAAATATTGGCCCAAACGCGAGATAGACTGGGGTGAAAAAGAAGGAGTTTTGGCCATGGAATTCACTGAAGAACACTACAAGCAGCTACTGGGTTTGCCCGATCCGTGGGAAGTAGAAAGCGTCCAGTTGTCGATCAAGGATTTGCAGGTTGATGTGCATCTGAGTTACGGAGGAGAAGATGCCCCG
>JAKQHR010000115.1 GCA_029557905.1 Verrucomicrobiota bacterium | reverse complement strand
GCTGTCTCGACCCTCCAGATACATTCCTGCCACGAAATTTTCAGATCCGTGTAACTGCCGTCATAAGTGCGCAGTCCGGGGTGTATCTTTTCCTCAGAACTGGCCTTGCGGCCGATCAATGCTTCCTTGAGGTAGTGCCCTCTCCCGTAGTGCTTGAAGCCGATGTTAACGGCTATGCCTTCGGGGAGCAGCACCTGGGAGAGAACACTGCGCGTATTCCACGTGTTCCACCCAACGGCGAGTCTCTTTATGACATCATCAATTCCGCTCATTGGGCCAATCTCTGGTTTCTGGTATCCCGGGCGGGACTTGAACCCACGACCTACGGATTAGGAATCCGTCGCTCTGTCCAACTGAGCTACCGGGACGCCATTAAGTGATTGAGATAATTCACACTTCCGCTATTTTTTCAACGCAGAAGATACACCCTGAACATGAACTGCGCCACTATAACCAATTTTGAGGCCTATGAAAACTGTCGCCTGTGCCCCCGCGAATGCGGCGTGGACCGGGCCGCAGGCAGGACGGGTGTGTGCGAAGAAACGGCCGAGTGCCGCATTGCCTCCGCGGGACCGCATTTCGGCGAGGAGCCGTGCTTCAGCGGAACACGCGGCTCGGGCACGGTATTTTTCACCGGATGCTCCACGGGATGTTTTTTCTGCCAGAACTGGCAGATCTCCCATGAAGGCGCGGGCCACGTTTATGACAGGGAATCTTTTTATGCCCTGCTGAAGGCGCTCGCAGCCAAAGATGTGCACAACATCAACTTTGTGACGCCCGACCACTTCTGGCCTCACATCGCATGGGCCTGCAGCAGGCTTCGCACGGAAGGCGTTTCCATCCCCTTTCTGTTCAACAGCTCCGGCTATCATCGCGAAGACATGATTGAAGCCTATGCCGGACACATGAATATTTTCATGCCGGACTTCAAGTTTGCCGATCCCGAACTGGCACAGCAGTGCATGCAGGACCGGCGCTATCCGGATATCGCCCTCAAAGCTATCCGGAAAATGGTTGAACTGAAGGGCTTTTTGACTCCGTGGGACCCTTCGGGCGAAACGACCGCCGTATCCGGAGTGCTTGTTCGCCACCTGGTGCTTCCGGGTCATATTCAAAACAGCATTGATGCGCTGCATCTGCTTAAAAATGAGTTCGGGCCCCTGCTTCCGATTTCAGTGATGAGCCAGTTCCGGCCAACGCGTCTCTGCACGGCGAGGGATTGCCTGACGCGCACGCTTTCGCCACAGGAGTTTGAAGAAGTTGTCGCGGAAGTGGAATCACTCGGCTTTGAAAATGCATTTATTCAGTCTGTTCCGGACAGCGACGCCTTTATGCCCGATTTCAGGCGGAACGACCCGTTTCGGGGCAACCGCCGCTGATACCCTCATGATTTAACTGGAACGCGGAAGCTGCGCAGACTAGAGTTGTGTTTATGAAGATACTGGTTACAGGCGGCGCGGGTTATATCGGAAGCGTCACAGGCAGAATGCTGCTGGATGAAGGCCACGAAGTCGTCATTTTCGACAGCCTTGAGCGCGGCCACCGCGAGGCTGTTGATCCGCGCGCCGCCCTGATCGTCGGCGACCTGCGCAACCGGCAGGACATCCGCGCGGCCATGCTGAAAACAAAGCCCGACGCCGTAGTTCATTTTGCCGCTTTTGCGCTGGTCGGCGAATCCATGGAGATGCCGGAAATCTATTTCACGAACAATGTAACCGGGGGAATTCATCTGGCCGACGCCATGCTGGAGGCCGGCGTCAGAAAAATCATCTTCTCCTCCACCTGCGCCACCTACGGGCAGCCGGACGTTGTGCCCATGACCGAGGATCTGCCGCAGAGACCGACCAATCCCTACGGCGAGTCGAAGCTGATGTTCGAAAAGGTGCTGCTGTGGTATCAGCAGCTTCACAGCTTTGAACCTGTGTTTCTCCGCTATTTCAATGCCTGCGGCGCCCTGGGCGAACTGGGCGAGGATCACGATCCCGAAACACACCTGATCCCGAATATCCTGCTCGTTCCCCTCGGGAAAAAAGAGCATGTGATGATGTTCGGAGACGATTATGACACACCCGACGGAACCTGCGTGCGCGATTACATTCATATTGCCGATCTTGCTCAGGCTCATATTCTGGCGCTGAAGAAGGGTGTTTCCGGAGCGTTCAATCTTGGCAACGGAGACGGGTATTCCGTGAAACAGGTGATTGAGGCCGCGCGGGAAGTGACCGGCCATAAGATTCCCGCAAAAATGGCCCCGCGCAGGCCGGGCGATCCCGCAAGGCTGGTGGCCGCCGCGGACAAGGCGAAAACAATTCTGGGCTGGAAGCCGCAGTATCCAGACCTTCGCACGATCATCGAGCATGCGTGGCAGTGGCACAAGAGCCACCCCGGCGGTTATCGTTCATGACGCGTCATGTTGAGCTCATTTCCACCGGCGCCGAGCTGCTGATCGGCCGCACGGTCAACAGTCACGCGCACGCACTGGCACGCGCCCTGCACCCGACCGGGCTCCGCCTGAGCCGCGACACAACCATTCCCGATGACCCGCAGGTGCTGCTGGGAACGCTTAAAGGAGCCCTGGAACGGGTGGATGTTGTAGTTGTCACCGGAGGACTGGGGCCGACTTCGGACGATATCACCCGGGAAACAATTGCCGCATGGCTGGACCGGCCGCTGGTGCTGGACCGGGATGCGTCAGAGCGAATCCGCCAGGCATGTGAAAAGCGGGGTTTGGAACCAAGCCAGGCGCGCATGCGTCAGGCTCTGGTTTTGGAAGGAGCCGTGGTCTGGCCGAACCTCACCGGGGCCGCGCCGGGCGAACTGATTGAGGAAAATGGCAAATTTATTGTGCTTCTCCCGGGACCGCCGCGCGAGATGGAGCCGATTCTCACACAGAGCCTTGTCCCGTGGATCGAACAGCAGTACCGGCTGATTCCGCCGCCTGAGCATATATTTCTGCTCGCGGGCGCGGCCGAGGGCGATATCGTAACGCTTTTTGAAAAGCACCACTTTCCGCCCGACGGGATTGCCGCAGCCTACTGCGCCTCGGCCGGCACGCTCGAAATCCGCCTTTCTGCTGACTCGCCGGTCTTGCTGAAAGGGGCGGCCGACACCGTAAGAGGACTGCTGGGGGATGCCGTGTTCGCCGAAGAGCGGACCTCTCTGGAGGCGGTGGCCGGCCGGATGCTTGCTGAGAAGAAACTGACTCTCGCAACAGCGGAATCCTGCACCGGAGGACTTCTGGGGAGCCGCATTACGAATGTCAGCGGCAGCTCGGCATATTATCTCGGCGGCGTGGTGGCTTATGACAACCGGATTAAAATCCAACTGCTCGGAGTTTCCGAAGACACACTGGCCGGGTACGGCGCCGTGAGCCCCCAGACGGCAAAACAGATGGCGGAGGGTGTCAGACAGCGGCTTGGAGCGGACTTCGGTATTGGCATCACCGGCATTGCGGGACCGGCAGGCGGAACGGCGGAAAAACCCGTGGGGCTTGTATATATCGCCCTTGCCGATGACGGACAAACCAAAGTGAGGGAGTGCCGGCTGAGTTCCAATCGCGAATTCGTTCGGTTCATGAGCACACAGCTTGCACTGGATATGCTTCGACTTCGTCTGATGCAGAAATGAGCGCTCCGAATTCCATACGGGCCTTTATCGCCCTCAAGCCCGACCTTGATGCCCTGCGGTCAATTGTAAAGGCGCAGAAATCGCTTCGTCACTGCCCCGCCCATGTGAGCTGGACACATGAGGATCAGATTCACCTGACGCTGGCCTTCCTGGGGGAAATTCCCTCTGCCACGGCAGATGCACTGAAGCCGAAGCTTGATGAAATTGCCGCGAAATATTCTGTACACCGCTGCCGGCTCTGGAGTCTTGGAACTTTTGGCCCCGAACGCGCGCCGCGGATTGTCTGGGTTGGACTGGACTGTCCCGATCCGCTTTTCAGGATGCAGAAGGAAACAGCAGACGCCTGCCGGGAGCTTGGAATCGGGCTTGAGGCGCGCGATTTTCACCCCCACATCACCATTGGCCGCATCCGTTCTGCGCGCCATGCGGATTCATTGACATCGGCCGCCCGCTCGGATAGAAATACACCCTGCGACCCTTGCCGGTTTGATGCCATGCTGCTGATGGCCAGTCGGCCAGGGCCGCAGGGCTCGCGCTACACAATTTTAAACAGATCGGAATTAGAAGGAGAGTAGACCATGGCCGCCAGAGCAGCATCGAAGGAAAAAGACACCGACAAGAAGACCCCGTCCGCGCTCAGCGCCGTGCTGGCGCAGATACAGAAGGAATATGGCGAGGGCGCCATCATGCGGCTGGGCGCCGATGAAGGCCACAAGCAGATTCCCTCCATTTCCACCGGCGCGCTGACCCTGGACCTCGCGCTGGGCATAGGCGGAGTTCCCCGCGGCCGTGTGATCGAGATCTTTGGCCCGGAATCCTCCGGAAAAACCACCCTCGTTTCGCACATCATCGCCAATGCGCAGAAAAAGGGCGGACTGGCGGCGTTCATTGACGCCGAACATGCCTTTGACCCCATGTATGCCCGGAAAATCGGCGTCAATCTGGACGATCTGCTGATTTCCCAGCCCGATTCCGGCGAAGAGGCCCTGAACATCGCCGAAACGCTGGTGAAGAGCAACTCTCTGGACGTGGTGGCAGTGGACTCGGTGGCCGCGCTGGCCCCGCAGGCGGAGCTGGACGGGGCAATGGGCTCCGCTCATGTCGGGCTGCAGGCGCGCCTGATGTCGCAGGCGCTGCGCAAGCTGACCGCTGCAATCAACAAATCCAGGACCTGCTGCATCTTCACCAACCAGATTCGCGAAAAGATCGGCGTCATGTTCGGCAATCCCGAGACCACGCCGGGCGGACGGGCGCTCAAGTTTTATGCTTCGGTGCGACTCGACATCCGCCGCGTGTCCGTGCTCAAGGACACCGCCGGGAACGTGTATGGAAGTCACACCCGCGTGAAAGTCGTGAAGAACAAGGTGGCCCCGCCGTTCACGCAGGCGGAATTCGACATTCTCTATGCCGAAGGCATTTCGTGGACGGGAAGCATTCTTGATGCCGCCATTCAGTACGACCTGATCGACAAGCGGGGTTCGTGGCTCGCCTACGAAGGGCAGCAGCTCGGGCAGGGCCGCGAGGCCGCCAAGGCCTTCCTCGCCGAAAACAGGGAGATGGCGGATGCCATGGTGGCGAAGATCACGGAAAAAGCGCACTCCAATCCCTCCATCCGCGGATCCATGGCGGTGACCGGCGCCGATGTGAGTGAATAATCATGATGACCGCAGCTGAAGTCAGACAGTCCTTCCTCGATTTCTTCAAGGACAAGGAGCATGTCGTCGTCCCGAGTTCGCCCGTGGTGCTCCCCTCGGACCCCACCCTGCTCTTCACCAATGCGGGAATGAACCAGTTCAAGGAAATTTTCCTGGGCGCGCGCGAAAGCCAGTTCCGGCGCGTGGCGGACACGCAAAAATGCATCCGCGTCAGCGGCAAGCACAACGATCTTGAGGAAGTGGGCATAGACACCTATCACCACACCTTCTTTGAGATGCTGGGAAACTGGTCGTTCGGCGACTACTACAAGCGCGAAGCCATCTCCTGGGCATGGGAACTGCTCACCCGGGTGTGGAAACTGCCCAGGGAACGGCTGTGGGCCACCGTGTACCGCGCCGACGACGAAGCGGCCGAGCTCTGGAAAACCTGCACGGACATAGACCCCGCCCGCATCCTGCGGTTCGATGAAAAGGACAACTTCTGGGAGATGGGAGACACCGGGCCCTGCGGCCCCTGTTCGGAAATCCATTATGACCGCTCCGAAAAAGGCTGCGGACCGGAAATGGTGAACGCGGGATCTCCGGAATGCATTGAGATATGGAACCTCGTTTTCATCCAGTACAACCGCAAGTCTGACGGAAGCCTGACCGAACTTCCGGCCAAACACGTGGACACCGGCATGGGCTTCGAGCGAGTCGTGTCCGTCATCCAGGGGAAAAATTCCAATTACGACACGGATGTTTTCCAGCCCGTCATCAGTGCGGTGGCCAATTTGAGCGGACGCAAGTACGAGGGGCGCGACGCGGTGGCCATGCGCGTGATTGCGGATCATCTTCGGGCGCTCTCCTTTGCCATCGCGGACGGGGTGCTGCCGTCAAACGACGGCCGGGGCTATGTGCTTCGCCGCCTGCTGAGGCGTGCGGTACGCTACGGGCGCAACATCGGCCTGAAGGATCCCTTCATGCGCAAGCTGTTCCCCGTCGTGGAAAGCATGATGGCGGGAGTCTTTCCCGAGCTGAAAACAAACCGCGAAAATATCATGCGCGCGCTCAACGCGGAAGAAGAGAGTTTCGCCGCCACACTGGACCGCGGCATTGCGATCTTCGATGAAACCGTCGCCGAACTGAAAGCGAAGGACGAACTCACCTTCCCGGGCGACGCGGCCTTCAAGCTGTATGACACCTACGGCTTCCCGCTGGATCTCACGGTCCTCATGGCTCATGAGCAGGGCCTTGTGGTTGATCAGGAGCGCTTCAATGAACTGATGGAAGCACAGAGAAACCGCGCGCGGGGCGCGCGCCGGGATGCCGAAATGGCAAAGGAAATGGATCAGATCTCGGCGCTGGTGGCGGCCGGCATTCGTTCACAGTTCACCGGCTACACGAATCTCGAGGATGAAAGCGAGATTATCTGCATCCTCAGGGACGGCAAAGCCTGTGACCGGCTGACGGCCGGCGACGAAGCGGAGATCATGCTGGCCAAAACACCTTTCTATGCCGAGTCGGGCGGGCAGGTGGCGGACCTCGGCGTGATCCGCGGCGCAAGCGGCGAGTTTCACGTCATGGACACCCAGAAACCCGCCGATGGAATCATCCTGCACATCGGCCGGGTGGTTCAGGGCTCTTTCACCAAAGGAGAGAATGTGTTTGCGGAAATTGACAAGGAGCGCCGCGGGCGCATCCGCCGCAATCACACCGCGACGCATCTTCTGAACTATGCCCTCCGGTCACTGGTGAACCCCTCCATCAAGCAGGCCGGGTCACTGGTCACGCCGGAGCGCCTGCGCTTCGATTTCAGCCACTACGAAGCCATTCCCGAAGATAAAATTGCGGAGATCGAACATCTGGTCAACGACTGCATCATGCAAAGCACTCCGGTTGAAACCTATGAAATGGCCCTGAAGGACGTTCATGGATCCGGGATTGTGGCCGTGTTCGACGAAAAATACGGAGACATCGTCCGCGTGCTGGATGTCGGCGGATACAGCCGCGAGCTGTGCGGCGGCACCCACGTCCGCAACACGGGGGAACTGGGGCTCTTCCGGATCGTGGCGGAAAGCTCCATCGCTTCCGGCGTGCGACGCATCGAAGCAGTCAGCGGCTGGCCGGCCTATGAATGGACCCGCCGCGAGCACGAGCTCGTGCGCAGCCTCGCCCATCGCTTCAGCTCGACCAGCGAGGAAATTCCCCAGCGGGTGGACACACTGGTCAGCCAGAACAAGAAACTTGAGAAGGAACTGAAGGCCGCGGCGACCCAGTCTGCTCTTTCCCGCACGGATGAACTGCTGACGCAGCAGCAGACCGTTGGGGGCCTGGCGCTGCTGGCGGCCGATCTCGGCGAACTTCCGGCCGAAAACCTGCGCGAGGTCATGGATTCCCTTCGCCAGAAAATGCCGTCCGGCGCCATTGTGCTCGGCAGCCGCGCCGACGGGAAGGCCTGCTTCACGGCGGGCGTTTCCGCTGATCTGATTTCACGGGGGCTGCACGCGGGACAGCTGATCAAGGCCGTGGCCGCCATCGCCGGCGGTGGGGGCGGCGGACAGCCGCAAAAAGCGCAGGCCGGAGGCAAACACCCGGAAAAGGTCGCAGAAGCCATTGCAAAAGCGCCGGGCATCGTGCAGGGTATGATTAAAGGTTAAGAATTCATGAATCTGGCAGAACTTATCGGATATGCGGGATCAGTCATCATTCTGGTCTCCCTGCTGATGAAATCGCTTCTCAAGCTGCGGTGGATCAATCTGGCCGGTTCCATTCTGTTTTCACTGTACGGGCTGATGATCAAAGCGTGGCCGGTGTTCGGGATCAACGCGGTCATTGTCTGCATAGATGCATGGTTCATTTTTCAGATGATCCGGCGGTGGGACTATTTTGACCTCGTGCCGCTTTCGGAAATCGGAACCGCATATTTCAGAAAGTTCTTCCTCTACTATGAGAATGACATCCGCTCATTCTTTCCGGACGTCGTTTTTGATTCACTGACCGGATCCGAAACCTATATTCTTTTCCGCAACATGGCGCCGGTGGGTTTTTTCGCGCTCCGTTTTGAAGGGGAGGAAGCCCGCGTGGTCGGAGATTACGTGGCCCCGGAGTACCGCGACTTCAAAACCGGCAAGTTTGTCTATGATGTCAAGCGCATGTACTTCAAGGAAAAAGGGATAAAGCGCTTCGTGGCCGATTTTGGGAAAGACATCCACTCAAAGTATCTGATCCGCAACGGCTTCAGAACCGATGATGGATATCCCGACCTGCTGGTCAAGCATCTCTGATCCTGATTTTTTCTGATTTTTTACTTTTCTCACGACAGGGCTTCTTCTAGCATCTTCGCAGTGAGGTCCGTTACAACATAATTGAGGAGACTGTCATGAAAAGATGTCTGTTCACAGCAGTTTTGATATGCCTGTTTGTTTCTTCCGGTGCGCTGGCCGCGGAAAAAAAGTCGCCCAAGAAAGCCGAGAAGAAGGCTGAACCCAAAGTCGAAAAAAAGGCCGAAAAAAACAGCCCTTCCAAATGGTCCCTCAGTGCAGGGGTTCGCTCCCGCGATCTGGATGTCGAATTTTCTGCCGCGGCGCCCTCCTCCTATGCAGACTGGGCATCGCTGGTTCGACGTCCCCGCAACACCGGTTCAACTGACATTGATAACGGCACCACCCCGCGCACGGACTATGAAGACGGCGAGGTTGTTTTTGATCCGTCATGGACATGGGTGGACGGCACATCGCTCTTCGGCATGGATAATGATGCCCAGCTCGGAATACGCGACGTGTTCAATACAGTTACGTTCGGTTCCACCCGGACCCGCCAGTGGTCGGAGCTGAGCCAGACCGCACTGGAAGGGGAGGACGACACCACCAAAGGCGGAGCCTACGTGGCCGCACGGCGCGCCATCGGGGACAAAGGGCTTGGGTGCCTGGTTCAGTACGGCATCAATGTGTTCGAAATTGACAGCGGCTGGCAGGAAACGGCACGCCAGACCATCATGGAGCGGCAAACCCGGTACGCAACCACATATGACATTTACGGATGGGGCTCTGCCGTAACCCCCGCTCCCTTCGAAGGCGGCGATGTCTCTGAATGGGTGGTTGTGGATGCCGCGCTGCATAATGCATTTTACGGATGGATGGGGCTTGGAGACGCGATGGAACCGCGCCAGACGCAGGATGCCCGGCAGCGCACGCTGGCCGTGCTGACCGCGAGCTCAAAAACCGACCTGGATGTGGATGTGCATGACCTGCTGCTGGGACTTGAATGGGCGCTCCCGATCGGCGACTGGCTGTCCCTCTCGCTTGCCGCCGGCCCCACGCTGAACGTGATCTCGTGGGATCTGGAACACACCACGGAATGGGTCAATCAGACCACGGGCGCCGCCCTGCAGACCATGCAGGAGAAAGACGGCGACGATGAGTTCGAAGTCGGCGCCGCCGCACAGGTGACGGTGCGCCTGAACCTGGACAAGAAAGGCCGCGTGTTCTGCGAAGGTTCCGCCGCCTACAACTGGGTGGACAAAATTGATGCCAGCACGGAATCCGCATCGGCGGAAATTGACGTCAGCAGCTTCTCCGGTTCGGCCGGTATCGGGATCCGGCTCTAAACTGCTGCAGGATTGAATGAGAACGGCCCGGCGCAAGCCGGGCCGCTCTTTTATCCCCGGGAAGCCTGAAGCAGGGCCAGGTCCGCCAGCACAAGCGCCGCCATGGATTCAACAATCGGCACGGCGCGGGGAACCACGCAGGGGTCGTGGCGGCCTTTGGCCTCCAGCACGGTTTCGCGGCCCGCTTTGTCGCAGGTCTTCTGCGGCAGTCCAATGGTCGCCGGCGGCTTGAAAGCCACGTTGAAAACTATGGGCTCCCCGTTTGATATCCCGCCCTGGACTCCGCCACTGCGGTTTGTCGCGGTGCCGAGTTTTTTTCCCTTGAGCACAAACGGATCGTTGTGAGCGGAACCGTTCATGGTCGTGCCGGAAAATCCGGATCCTATTTCAAAACCCTTCGTCGCGGGGATCGAAAGCATGGCGTGAGCCAGCATGGCCTCCAGTTTGTCGAACACCGGCTCGCCCCAGCCGGGGGGGACATTGCGGCAGATACAGGTGACTATGCCGCCGACTGAATCCTTCCGGTCGCGGGTTTCCTTAATAAGCGCTGTCATTTTTTCAGCGATCTTCAGGTCGGGGCAGCGCACAGGCGTCCTGTCGACATCTGAACGCGTGAAAGAACCCGTTGAAAGGTCTCCGGCATCCACCGGTCCCGCGGCCCGGACCCATGCCACAATTTCAATCCCGAATTTCTCCTTCAGGAACTTCTCCGCAATGGCCCCGGCCGCGACGCGGCCAATGGTCTCGCGGGCGCTGGAGCGCCCGCCCCCGCTGGAGGCGTGAATCCCGTATTTCTGCATGTAAGTGAAATCCGCATGAGACGGCCGGGGAATATCCGTCACTTCGCCATAATCCTCCGGACGCTGATCCGCGTTGCGGACCAGCAGGGCAATCGGGGTCCCCAGTGTTTTGCCTTTCTCGGTTCCGGCCAGAATGGTGACGCTGTCCTTCTCATCACGGGGCGTGGTCAGGTCGCTCTGGCCCGGGCGACGCCGGTTCAGCTGCGGCTGGATGTCCTTTTCCGAAAGCTCCATGCGCGGCGGGCAGCCGTCCACAACGGCACCGACCCCAATGCCGTGCGACTCGCCAAACGTCGTTACTCTAAACAACCGTCCAAATGTATTGCCCATGACCATTCTCCAACTCGCCCATCAGCGTACACAAGTCCGGCCAGGTTGCAAGAACGATGGCTAAATGAACAATGTCGTGCCGGACTGGTCGGCTTCCTCAAGGAACGCGGCAACGCCGCCGACATCTACCCCGTCAACAAGCTCTTCCTTCGTGATGCCCATCACGTCCATGCTCATGCTGCAGGCGACCAGGCGCACGCCGGACGCCTTTGCGTCGGCCATGAGCTCCGGAAGGGATTTCACGCCCTTTGTTTTCATGACGTGCCGCATCATTTTTGTGCCCGCGCCCATCATGTGCATATTGGATAGCTTCAGCGCCCCTGCTCCGCGCGGCATCATCATGCCGAACATTCTGTCGAGCAGCCCCTTCTCCACCGGCGGAGGATTGCCCCTGCGCAGAGCATTCAGGCCCCAGAAAGTAAAGAACAGCGTCACCTCGCTGCCCATGGCCACCGCGCCGTTGGCGATGACAAACGCGGCGAGCACCCGGTCCAGATCGCCGGAGAAGACCACAAAGGTCTTCTTTGAAGATCCCGCAGGGGGCGCGACGGCCGTGGCGCGCGCGCCGCCCACACGGATGCGCGCGGTGATTTTCATGCCGTCACGGGTAATATCCAGCAGTTCATGACCGTTTCTGCGGCACCACGCGGGCGCATCGGAGAAGAAACCCGGATCGCTGGCGGTCACAACCAGTTCGTCGCCGGCATTCATTCCGGCCGCGGTGTCCCTGAGCTTCATGATCGGGCCCGGACACTGCAGGCCGCAGGCATCCAGTTCAAGCGTCCTGCCCGTGGAGGCGATTTCGCCGGATGTTCCGGCAGGATACGAAACCAGCGGGGCCTCCGGCACGCCGGGGGCCTGTTCATCGCCGTGCCAGCTGCGGAAAGTGAGCATGCCCCCGCTCAGATTGGCTGCCCGCGGCCAGCCCTTCTGCTTCAGAATCCGGTACGCGAGATAGCTGGTGAAGCCCACCTTGCAGTACAGATAAACCGGTTTGTCCTTCGGAATCTCATCCATGCGCTCGCGGAGCTGTCCCAGGGGAACATTCACCGCGCCGGGAATATGTCCGAGGTCGTAGGCGGTTTTGGGCCGCACGTCCACAATGGTTCCGTCCTGCGTTTTCTTCGGGAAATCCTCGGCATACCAGACTTCGGTGTCGCCCTGAAGCATGTTGGCGGCCACAAAGCCGATCATGTTCACCGGATCCTTGGCGGAGCCGTACGGCGGGGCGTAGGCCAGTTCCAGCTCCTGCAGATCATAAACAGTCAGGCCCGCGCGGAGGGCGGTGGCCAGCACGTCAATGCGCTTGTCTATGCCGTCATAGCCGACCACCTGCGCGCCGAGGATCTTTCCGTCATCGGCAAACAGGAGCTTCAGGTGCATGGCGGCCGTGCCCGGATAATATTCCGCATGGCCCGGAGGATGAATGTAGGCCTTGTGATATTTGATTCCCCGTCTCTTCAACACCTTCTCCGTGGCGCCCGTTCCGCCGCCGGTCATGTGAAAAACCTTCACAACGGAGGTGCCCTGCGTCGTGGTGTATTTCGTGCTGCGTCCGCAGATGTTCTCCGCGGCGATCCGGCCCTGCCGGTTCGCAGGCCCCGCAAGAGGAATCAGCGCCGGGGTTCCCGTCACGGTGTCAATCACCTCCACGGCGTCGCCGGCCGCATAAATGTCCGGATCGGAGGTGCGCATGTGCTCATCCACCCTGATGCCGCCGTTGGGGCCGATCTCCAGACCGGCCTCTTTCGCCAGGCCCGCCTCGGGCCGCACACCGATGGAAAGCACGACGAAATCGGTCGCGATCTTTTTTCCGCTGGCGAGTTCGACAATCAGGTTTTCTCCCTCCTGGCGAAAGGCGGAAGCCGCCACGCCGAGGTGCAGCTTCACGCCCTGCTGGCGCATGTGGTCTTCGAGATCGCGGGCCATTTCAGGATCCAGCGGAGGAATGATCTGCTTCGCGAGCTCAACCAGTTCGACATCCATCCTGCGGTGGCGCAGATTTTCAGCCATTTCCACGCCGATATAACCGCCGCCGATCACCACGGCCCGCTTCGCGCCCTGATCCACCTCGCGTTTGATGATGTCCATGTCCACCACGTTGCGCAGCACGAACACCCGGGGCAGGTCCATGCCGGGCAGGGGCGGGCGAATGGGGCTGGCCCCCGGGCAGAGCACCAGTTTGTCGTAGGTTTCCTCATACACCTGATCGGCGTCGCGGTCGCGCACGACGATTTTTTTCGCGGCGCGGTCAATGGACTGCACGCGGTGAGCGGTCCGCACATCAAGATTCAGAGAGGCCTTCAGGCTTTCCGGGGTCTGCAGCAGCAGATGCTCGCGATCCCTGATATCTCCGCCGATATGGTACGGCAGCCCGCAGTTGGCAAACGAGACATGCCGCCCCTGCTCCAGGATAATGATTTCGGCTGTTTCATCCAGCCGCCGCGCGCGCGCGGCGGCGGAGGCCCCGGCCGCCACTCCCCCCACGACAATGATCTTCATCTGAAGTCTTCCTTCCGGTTATGAAAACGGGCAGCTTCCTGTCGGACACGCACCGCTCGAACAGGCTCCGGATTCGCACGGGAGCGAGCTGCCCGAGGAGGTGCTGAACGTGGAAAGCTGTTTCTCGACCGATGCGGAACCGCACTTCGGGCACTTCGCCTTCACCGAACGGCTTGCCGCAAGCGTCTCGAACGCATGACCGCATTTTCTGCATTTGTACTCAAACAGCGGCATGGCTCAAACCAGCGCCTCGATTTCCGAAACCAGCTTGGCATCCTGCTGCACACCGACAAACGTTTTCGCGGCCTGGCCGTTCTTAAAGATGATCAGCGTCGGGATGCTGCGCACGCCGAACTGGCCGGCCACTTCGGGCAGATCATCCACGTTCACCTTCGCGATTTGGGCCTTGCCGGCGACCTTTTCGGCCACCGTCTCGAGAATCGGCCCCTGCATGCGGCACGGGCCGCACCACGGGGCCCAGAAGTCCACCAGCACCACGCCGGTCTTTATGGTTTCTTCAAACTGACCTTTTCCGATTTCTTTCACTTTCTCGCTCATGGCTGTCTCCTGTTTTTTCCAATGGCTGGAACTTTTATTTCAAAAACTTCCAATGATTGGAACTTTTCGCGAAAAAAGTTCCAATCATTGGAAAAATCACTTCACGCCGGCGGCCATCACGCCCACCAGCGCCCAGATGAACATGGCAATATAGAGATTGCCGGTCAGCGGGCAGGCGCCGGTGCGGCACCCCACAAACTTGTACATGGCCGCGCCCGCGAGGGCTCCGGCGACGGCTCCGATTGCGATTCTTGCGGCAGCAGGCATAATCACTTCCCCTCTCTGCATCCCTTTTCACGGATGCAATCCAGAACACTGATGGAACGCCGGTCTTGAATCGAATACCAGACTTCCTTTCCCGTGCGGCGGGCGGCCACGATGCCCGCCCGCTTGAGGTGGTTGAGATGCTGCGAGGTGGCGGCCTGCGGAAGACCGATGCGCTGGGCGATCTCAAACACCGGCGCGCTTTCCTCCCGCTGAAGGACCTCAATGACCTTGAGCCGGTGCGGGTGCGCCAGCACCTTGAGCACTTCGCAGACCCGCTCAAACATTGCGAGGGAAAGCCCCTCGCTGCATGGTTTCGTATTCATGACACACCAATATATTCATATATCATGATATGTCAAGATAAAAAGGAAAAAATCCGCGGGAAGGGTCGTTTTTCAGGCGATTTCGGGGCCGCTCAGCCCTTCAGGGCCTGCAGGGCCTCCTGCTCCGAAGGATAGATGAGCAGCAGCGCATCAATGCCCAGCTGCTGGATCACCTTCAGCACCCGCATGTCAATTTCGCAGAGCGCGAATTTCCGGCCGCTCTTCTCGCTGGCCTTGTGATAGTCCAGCAGCGCGCCGATCGCCCGGCTGTTCATGTACATGATGCGACTGCAGTTGAGCAGCGTTGCGCTGTTCGACTGGTCCTCCAGATGCTTGCGCATGGCCTGGTCAAAAGCCTCCACCGAAAATGCGTCAATCGCTCCGGTGGCCTGCACCACCAGCACCCCGTCTTCCGTGCGCGTGTCGAGGGACAATCCCTTTTTCTGCAGCGCGCTGACCGCATCTTCGCGCGTGACGAAGACGCGAATGAGCGACGGAATGCCCAGCTGCTGAAGACTGCTCATAACCGCGGGGGGTACGCCGCAGAGGACAAACTTGCCGGTGCCGAGCTTGGTCTGCCGGTTGAATTCCAGCAGCATGCCCATTCCACGGCTGTTGATGAAGGTGACTCCGCTCAGATCAAGAACGATTTTCTTGTTGCGGCTCCGCACCTGAGCGCCGACTTTTCTGTTAAGAATGTCCGACGTGGTCATGTCAATTTCGCCGCTGCACACGGCCACAATCACGTCCTCATTCTGTTCCAGATCAATCTTCAGCTTTTCCGAATCCATGGCACCTCTCCATTCTGAATAGCCCGACTATAGCGGCTTTTGAACTCTGCGCAATGCCTTTCTGCGCCTTCGGCGGAATAACATATTCCGGAATTTTCAGCATTACGGGGTTGCAATATCCGGAAAATTTAATATTTTCTGGCGGGACCGGTAACGAATGCGGTGATGGATTAACAATATAACAGGGGCGGAATGATGGTGAAATACTGTGGACTCTGGATGCTGGCGGTTCTGATGATGCTCTCGCTCACGGCTTGTGAGGATCTTTATCCCTTTCTTTATGACGATGATGATGACGACTCCGGCGGCGCCGTCGCCGCGGCGCCGGCGGGCGAGAGTACGGCCCGGAAGTCCACAGACCGCTCTGCCGAGCAGGACAGCGATGACCGTGACGACAGCCCGCCGCCCGCCGACACGAGCGGGTCTCCCGGAAGCGTGCCCGCGGATTTTGCGGGAGTGGTCTGGCTGCACGCGAATGTGTCGGGCTGGGCCCAGACGGCCAGCCTGAATGCCAAAGTGAGCGGAGGAAACATTGTGCTGAACTACGACAAGGCCCATTCCTGGCCCGAGGTCAGCGCCGGAGGAACCCGCGTGGTGGCCAACCCCTGGGTGTTTGTCTGGGAAAACGGGAAGTGGTATGCCGCCACGTTTGAATGGCTGCGCAAAGGACAGACCAGCAAGCCGGCAGGAACAGTTCACGGCAGCCACATCAAGAAGGCGCCCCTGGATGATTTTGTTCCGCAGAGCGGCGTCCGCTACGGCTTCATGGTCAGCGGCCTCGCGCGCGACAGCACACGCAGCGTGCAGGAGCGCAGCAACGTGGATATGGTCACCTGGCCCTAGGCCCCGGCCAGCATCTCGCGGGCATGCTTGAGCGTGACGCTGGTCAGCTCGCGGCCGCCCAGCATGCGCGCGACTTCCTCCACGCGGCTTTCGCCGTCCAGCGGGAGCACGCTGGAAACCGTGCGGCCGGACCGGACCTGTTTGGAAACCGCATAATGCCGGGCGCCGAAAACCGCGACCTGCGGCAGATGCGTAATGCACAGCACCTGATGGCCGGAAGCCACTTCGCGCAGCTTGCGGCCCACCGCGCTGCCGATCTCGCCCCCGATGTTGCTGTCGATTTCATCAAACACCAGCACCGGGATGCGGTCGTGATCCGCAAGCACCTTCTTGACGGCCAGCATCACGCGCGAAATCTCTCCGCTGGAGGCAATGGTCCTCATCGGACTCACGGGCTCCCCGAGGTTCGGGGCGAATTCAAATTCGACTTCGTCCATGCCCGAGGCGGAGGGCTGGGCTTCACGGAACGTGATCACAAATTCCCCGTGCGCAAGACCCAGCGCTTTCAGCTCCTTTTCGATCAGGGATGAAAGCCGGGTGGACGCGGCCACCCGCTTCTCCCGAAGCGCGAGAGCCTGCTTTTCGAGCCGGGCCGTGCAGGCCGCGATTTCCGCCTGAATTTGGCCCAGACGCTCTTCCCTCGTCTGGAGCATTTTCAGTTTCTCCTCCGACTCCCGCTGCAGCGCCAGCAGGCCGCCCACATCGGTTCCGTATTTCCGCTTCAGTTTATGATAGACCGCAAGGCGCTCGTCCAGCCAGGCCAGGCGCGCGGGACTGGCTTCGATATCCTCCGCGGCACGGCGGATATTCATGTCCAGCTCCTGCATGCGGCGCAGAATGTCATCGGTCTCGGCGGCCCAGGTTTCCGCTTCCGGCAGCAGCCGCTGGAGTTCCTCCAGCGCCCGGCGGGAGCCTGAGAGCACATCAAAGGCCGAGCCCTCGTCCGCCCCGGTCAGGGCCTGCACGACAGCGCCGGCCAGTTCCTGAATGCGGCCCGCATGGCCCAGCACCTGATGTTCGGTTTCGATCTGCTCCTCTTCGCCCTCCTGCAGCGCCGCCTCCCTGATTTCCCTGATGCGCCAGTTCAGCATTTCGATCTGCCCGGAGACATCTTCGGCAGCGGTCAGTTCATCCCGCTGCTTCTCGAGCGCGCGCAGTTCGTCATAGACCGTTTCATATTTCAGCCGCTGGTCCCAGAGCCGGCCAAACGCGTCCAGCATCGCAAGCTGGGTTTCGGTTCTCAGCAGCGACTGATGATCATGGGGCCCGTGCATATCCACAAGGAATTCGCCAATGCTCTTGAGCACGGGAAGCGTCACGGGCGAGTCGTTCACAAGGTTCTGCCCCGGCCCGGAGGCCCGGACCAGACGGCGGAGAATCAGCTCCCCGTCCGCGCAGGGAGGCAGCGCGTTCTGTTCAAGGATGGCGTCAATCTCGGAGGCGTCCGCCAGATGGAACACCGCTTCGGCCCCGCAGGCGTCCTCGCCGGCCCGAATCAGGGATTTGTCGGCGCGCTCGCCCATCAGAATGGCCAGCGCCCCCATCAGAATGGATTTTCCCGCGCCGGTCTCCCCCGTGATGATGTTCAGCCCCGGGCCGAATTCCACTTCGATCTTCTCGGCCAGCGCCATGTTTTTAACGCGAAGTGTGGCCAGCATGGATCAAAGCCTTTTTTCAGAAAACATACTTGAGGCCGAAGCCCAGCGTGGTGTGATCCAGCGTGAATTCGCCGTCCAAGTCCTGCGCATCGTCCTGCTCATACGCGCCGGTGCGGTGGTAGTGCGCGTCGAGCGTGATGTCCATGGTCCGGTAGTAAATGTCGGCCGAAAGCCAGTCGGTAATGCGAATGGCGCACCCGAAGAACATGACGTTCTGGTCATCGCCGTCAACGGTAATTTCCCGCCGGATGTTGCGGTAGCCGGTGGACGGGCTGCCGGCATCAAGCCAGTAAGCCTCGGTCGGATATCCCAGATTCCACCACCGGTCGTTCGAAAAACTGGCGTCCACGGAAGCCTTCCCGATTCCCGCATACGGGGTGAAACGGGTCTGATTCGGGAAGCGGCCGATGATGGACCAGATTGGCCCGCTGATTTCCATGGAGCCGTCGCTGGTCCCGGTGTTCCAGTTGTAGGTGTCGGCTGAAAGTTCATAGCTGGTGTATTCAATGCCCACGTATTTGATGAACATGACATCGAAAAACAGATTCATGTTGTAATCTTCATCGCCGTCCAGCTTTGTGATATTTCCGAGAAAAGCGTTTTCGGGCGGCCGGGAACTGCTCTCCAGTTCATGCTTCGTCATGCGCACGCCAATATCCAGATGGCCGTCCAGGAAATCGGAAACAGCGGTCCACGCCGCGGAGGCCGATTCCAGCATTTCGTCCGAACTCGGCGACGAACCGCCCTCCCACCACATCAGGCGGCGATCCGATTTCTCCGGCACCGAAGCGGGCGCCGGGGCGGACGCGCGCGCAGAGGCTTCCGGCTCGTAGTATATGACCGGGGCCGGCGCGGGATCGGGCTCAGCCGGAGCCCGGCCCAGAAGTTTGACCGGAACCACTTCCCGCGGCGCGGCGGGAGCCGGAGCGGGCGCGGCCGCGGATTCCTCCGCCTCGCCGCCGGTTTTCAGCCAATCCTCATACGCCCGCGCTGAAACAATGAATGAAAATGAAACCAGCAGAGACACCAGAACACTTTTTTTCATAGATTACAGTCCTTCATTGGTCCCCCGTCCGCGCGCCGCATGAACGGCCGTTTCGGGCGGGACACTCTTTTTTCATATTCTGCCTTTATTCCTGAAAACTGCAAGCTAGCATGTGGGCATGAAACAGAAAATTCCGCGCAGGGCCGTGGTGCTGGCCGCCGGATTCGGAACACGCCTGCTGCCGCTGACCCGAATCCGCCCCAAGGCGCTCCTGCCCCTTGGCGGCCGCCCCATGCTGGAGCATTCGCTCCGCCTGCTCGCGTCCTGGGGCGTGGACGATGTGCTCGTGAACTGCCACTGGCTGGCGGATCAGGTTGTGGATTTCCTGCGCGGGGTCCGCCTGCCGGGCATGAAGATTTCAATTTCGCACGAGCCGGAGATTCTGGGCACCGGCGGAGTCCTTCGGCGAGCCGAATGGTTTCTCGGGGAAGAGCCCTTCTGGATGCTGAACGCCGATGTCGCCGCGGAGCTTGATCCCGCGCCGCTGGTCCATCTCTTCCGCGCACACCGTCCCCTTGCGGTGCTTTGGCTTCATCCGGAACGCGGGCCGCGCACTGTCGAACTGCAGGGAAACCGGATCACAACCTTCACCAGCCGGCGGCCGGGATCTCCCGGCACATGCACCTTCTGCGGCCTGCAGCTGCTTTCGCCCGCCATCACGCAATATATGCCTCCTGACGGCTTCAGCAGCATCATCACAGCCTACCTGAACGGGATCCGCGCGGGACAGAGCGTGCTGGGCGCCGCGGTCAGGGATTCCTACTGGGCGGACATCGGCAGCCCGGAGGCCTTTCTGGAGGCGCAGCGCGAAATTCGCGACGCGCACCGCCGGCGCAGGCCCGGACGGTTTCTGTATGCTTCGGAATCGCACGAAGGCCGCATTCATCCCGATGCCAGGCTGGTGAACACCATCGTCATGGATCACGCGGCGGTCGGCCCCCGGGCGGAACTTCACGATGCGATTGTCGCCCCCGGGTGCCGCATCAACGGCCGCGCTTCGAATCTGCTCGTTCCCGCGGCGGCCGTGCTGACCCCGTCCGAGACGGAACAGGCCGGTGGAACAGAAGGGGTCTGCGCCGAGATGCTTCCGGGGCGGGGATCGGGACGGACTTTCATCCGCCTGCACCGGGACCGCGACACGCTCATGCTGGTCCGCCACACGTACGAGCGGGCGGAAAACAGGAGATACATCCCCCACACCGCGCTGCTGCACGAAGCCGGCGTCAACGTCCCGGAAATTTTTTTCCACAGCAGCCGGAAGGCGTTCACGCTGATGGAAGACCTGGGAACAAAAAGCCTGCAGGAAGTCATCGCTTCCGGCCGGAATGCCGAGACCGCCCTCCGCGGGACGCTGGACCAGGTGATCCGATTTCACGAAGACGCCTGCGCGCTGGCGCGCCGGCGGCATCATGCGCTGGAACCGCCCTTCAACCGCGGGCTGTATGAATGGGAGCACGGCCTGTTCTGCGGGAAATATCTCGCTGAACACCTCCATTTGAACGCGCCGGCCATTCGCCGAATCAGGGGGGAACTGGGGTTCGCGGCCGAAGCCCTTCTGCGCGAGCCCCGTGTGCTGCTGCATCGCGATCTTCAGTCGAGCAACATCCTCTTCAAGCGGAACGCGCCGTATTTCATAGACTACCAGGGCATGCGGATGGGCCCGGCGGCCTATGACCTGGCCTCGCTCCTCTGCGATCCCTATGTGATGCTCGAGGAGGACCTGCAGATGCGCCTCCTCGCCCGCCACCGGCGGCGGGCGGCGGCAGGCGTGGAAGAGGATGTTTTCTGGCTGGCCGCCGTACAGCGCCTGTGCCAGGCCCTCGGCGCATACGCCCGGCTGGGCGCGCTTCCGCAGGGCCGCCGCTTTCTCGACCACATCTCGCCGGCCAGCCGCATGCTCGCGCGCGCGCTGCGGCATGTGCCCCATTTCCCCGCCCTCCGGGCGCTGGTATCCCGTTGACAGATCAGCCTCTCCAATGCACACTTTGCGAGACTGTTTGCTGAACCGGATTATGAAAGACTGCACCATGAGAAAACTGCTTGTTACGGGACTGCTCGCGCTGCCTTTTTTTGCAGGATGCATCCAGGTCGAGGAAACCATCACCCTCAACGCGGACGGGTCGGGAACCATGGAGCTTTCATATTCCGTGGCCGAAGAACAGGCCGCCATGATGGAATCCGCTGTCAGCGGGGAGGAGGCGCTGGACGCCGGCGAGGATTTCAGTTTCAGCGCGGACGCCATCCGTCAGCAGTTCAAGGAAATGGAATTTGAGGGGGTTGAACTGCTCCGGGCCGATTCCTCGGTGCAGAATGGCCGCCGCCACATCAGCATGGCGGTGAAGTTCAACAGCCTGTCCGCACTTGCCGAAACGCCCCTGCTTTCCGAACGGAAGGTCTCCCTGAAGAAAACCGGAGAGGGCGAGTACACCTTCTCCCAGAAGGCGAACACCGCCGCCATCAGTCCTGAAAGCGGCGCGGAGATGGCCGCCTTCATGCAAAGCATGCTTCAGGGACTGAAGGTGGAAATCCGCGTGAAGGCGCCGGGTCCCATCACCGCATCCAATGCCACCGAAACCCGCGGAAACGAAGCCCGCTGGGTGTTTGACATCGCCACCAATCCGAATGCTCTTTCCATGATTCAGAATCTCGATGTGCAGCTCAGTTTCAAGGGGGACGACGAGAAGCTGTCCGGCTTCCGGGAATATGGCACGAAATAAGGCCAGCGGGAAAAAGAAAACTGCCGCCGCGCCAAAGAACGCGGGCGCGTCCGGGCTTTTTGTTAAATATCGGGACGAACTCACCGCGCTGGCCAGGAACATCCCGTTTCAGGACGTCGTCATCCCGGAGTTCCGGGACCGGAAATGGGAACCGGTGTCTGTCCGGCAGCCCCGCACCTACGCCCGGCCCGACGCCGGCATGCAGGCCATCGGCCGCTTTCTGATCGAACGCGGCATGGTGGACCTGCTTCAGCCCGAAGACACACTGCATCTGTTCGAGGAAATCCACTGGAGCGTTCATCACATACGGAAGCTGTCGCGGAAGCGGTTCAAGAACGCAAAAGAGGTCCATCAGGCGCTTCGCGAAGCCTATGCGCTGATTTCGCGCATCGAAGCCGCGGAGGAGGAAATCTTCATTGCCAACCGCCGGCTGGTGGCGCGCTGCGTGCGGCCCTATTTCTGGATCGGGCAGATCTGGCTGGCGGATTTTCTGCAGGAGGGATCCAAGGCCCTTTCCAACGCCATCCGCAAGTTCGACTTCGCCCGCGGAACCCCCTTCTATGCCTATGCGCAGCGCGCCATCCAGAACCGGCTGCGCAACTACTTCCGCGATCATGTCCGCACCGGCGCCCTGGGCATCCAGCCCAGCCGCGAAATGGTGCTCATCCGCTCCGCCCATGAGGACTGGACGGCCCTGCACAAAACCGAGCCGCCCGCGCAGACCCTCAGCAACCTGACGGAAATTCCCGTGGAGCGCATCGAAAAGCTGCTGCCGCTGGTCCGTCAATGGATGCGCGTCCCCCAGCAGCCGCTTTCACTGGACGAGCGCATGGGGGAAAGCCGGAGCGATCTGCATCAGTTCATAGAGGATGAAACCCTCGACAGCGCGGAGACGCTCGCCCAGCGATCTGAAATCTGGGCCGCGGTGGAACAGCTGCCCCAGCGCTCAAAAGAGATCATGCACCTGCGCTTCTTTGAGGGCTTCACACTGCAGGAGGCCGGCGATAAACTCGGTCTGACGCGCGCGCGCATCAAGCAGATTCAGGATGAGGCCCTGAAAAAACTCCGGCATCTGCTCAAGCATGGGGGAAAACTGCCCTGAGGGCTTTCACCAGCCCGTGTGCTTCCCGTCCAGATACGGCGCCCACTGTTTCCGCGCTTCCTTGAGCGCGTTTGCGCGGTGCGAAATGGTGTTTTTAATGTCGTCTCCGAGTTCGGCAAAGGTCTGCTCGCGGCCGTCGGGCACAAAAAGAGGATCATAGCCGAAGCCGTGCGCGCCGCGGGTTTCATGGATAATGCGCCCCTCGCAGGTTCCGCGAACCGTCTTTGCGTTTCCCGCCGGATCAGACAGAGCCATCACGCAGACAAAGCGCGCGCGGCGGTTTTCAACTCCGTTCAGCTCCTTCAGGAGCTTGCGGTTGTTCGCATGATAATCGGTGGGTTCGCCGGCATACCGCGCGGAAAAAACGCCGGGCCGGCCGCCGAGGGCGTCCACCGCCAGGCCCGAATCATCGGCCAGCGCCCAGAGGCCCGTGGCCCGGGCGAGCGTTGCGGCCTTCTTGACGGCATTGGCTTCAAACGTGTCGCCATCCTCCTCCACATCGGGCAGGTGCGGAAAATCCAGCGCGCTGGCAATCTCCACATGCGCCCCGAACAGTTTCCGGAACTCATCGAGCTTGTGC
>JAKQHR010000082.1 GCA_029557905.1 Verrucomicrobiota bacterium | reverse complement strand
CGCCAACCGGGCCGCCTGCCGGATGTTCGGCATGAGCGAGCAGGAAATTGTCCGCGCCGGACGTGAAAGTCTTGTGGACTCTTCAGATCCGGAACTGGGCCGGCTGCTGAAAGAACGGGAGACAACTGGAAGCGCCTCCGGAGTGATCACCATGGTCCGGAAGGACGGATCCAAGTTCCCGGCCGAAATATCATCCAGTATCTTCCGCGAAGAAAACGGCGAACTGCGGACCAGCATCGTCATTCGAGACATCTCCGCGCGGGACCGGGAGGACAGGAATATCCACAGCCAGCTGGATGAACTCCGCCGGTGGAGCGAAGTGACCATGGGCCGGGAAATGCGCATACTGGAACTGAAGCGGGAAGTGAATGAGCTGCTGTCGAGGGCAGGGCTTCCGCCCCGCTACTCAAGTGCCGGGGAACAAAATACCGGCGCTTCATCTGCGCGGGAGCCGGGCGCATGAAAAAAAGCGCGCGCATCTGCACATGCGGGTTTGCCCTGGCCTGGATACTTCTTGCCGGGGCCCAAGTGATCTGTGCCGCCGAGGGAACTTCGACCATCACCTCCGGATGCGAGGTAGGCTATCCCCCGTTCTGCATCGTCCACGAGACGGGAGAAGTGGACGGGTTTTCGGTTGAACTCCTGCGCGCCGCACTGAAATCCATGACCCGTGATGCAACCTTTCAGACAGGAACATGGGACGAGGTCCGCAATCTCCTGATCGACGGGAAAATTCAGGTCCTGCCGCTGGTCGGCCGGACGCCGGAACGCGAGGAGTTTTTTGATTTCACGGTTCCCTATCTCACCATGCACGGCGCCATCGTCGTGCGCATGGATCAGACGGGAATCAATGATCTGGAGGACCTGAAAGGGAAAAATGTCGCCGTCATGAGCGGCGACAACGCGGAGGAATTCCTGCGGCGGGAAGACCGCGGGATAAATATCCGCACAACGGCGACTTTCACTGACGCGCTGCGCGAACTTTCGGAGGGCCGCCATGATGCGGTGGTCATTCAGCGGCTGGTGGCGATGCGCCTCATTCGGGAGGCGGGCCTTAAAAACCTGCGCATTGTGAATAAACCGATCACCGGATTCCGTCAGGACTTCTGTTTCGCCGTTCAGGAAGGCGATCGCGAGACCCTTGCCCTGCTGAACGAGGGTCTGGCGCTGGTGGTGGCGGACGGGACTTATCGGCATCTTCACGCCAAATGGTTCGCCGCGCTCGAAATGCCTGAAAAGCGAAGCATCATTATCGGCGGAGATCATCACTATCCACCCTTTGAATATCTCGATGAAAAAGGCCAGCCTGCGGGCTACAACGTGGATTTGATGCGGGCCATCGCCCTCGCCATGGGGCTGACCATAGAATTCCGGCTGGCGGACTGGGTGGAAACCATCGAGGCGCTGCGCGACGGCGACATTGACCTCATTCAGGGCATGTTCTATACCCCGGCGCGCGACCGCGATTTCGATTTTTCCACCCCGCACGCCGTCAACCAGTACATCAGCGCAGTGCACAGATCGGGCGGGCCGCCGCCCAGAACTATCGGCGAACTGCTGACACAAAACATCGCGGTCCAGACCGGCGATGCCATCCATGATTTCGCCGCAGAAAACGGGCTGACCAACCTGACGCTGGTCGACAGTCAGGAACAGGCCCTGCGCATGGTTGTGGAGCAGGAAGTTGACTGTGCGCTGGTGTCGCGCCTTTCTGCGCTGCACTGGATCCAGAAGCACGGGTGGGATGAGCTGCGGTTGAGTCGCGAGGCTCTGATTTCACTGGAATACTGCTTTGCGGTGTCCGAAGGGAACCGGGCGCTGCTGGCCCTCTTCAGCGAAGGGCTGCGAACAGTCGAGGACAGCGGCGAATACCGCCGCATCTATGCTAAATGGTTCGGAGTTGACGAGACGAAACGTTTGGACTGGCGTATCTATATCCGCTTCGCGGCCCTGATTCTTCTGCCGCTGATCCTGCTGCTGTCAGCTGTTTCCCTCTGGTCGTGGTCGCTCAGGAGGACCGTGGCAAGGCGGACGGAAGAACTTCGGCAGGAAGTGGCCGAGCGGCAGCGGGCCGGGGAAAAGATCGAAATGCTGCTCACAGAAAGCGATCGGGCGCGTTCCGCCCTGCTCAGCATTCTTGAGGATCAGAAACGCGCGGAAGCAACCATCCGGTCGCAGACAGAACTTCTGCACACCATGCTGAATGCCATCCCCCATCCGATCTTCTACAAGGATACGCAGGGGCGTTATCTGGGATTCAACCGCGCTTTCGAGCAGTTCTACGGAAAAACAAAGTCCGAATTGAACAACACAAGCGTATTTGACATTGCGCCCCGCGAGCTGGCCGAGATATATCATCAGAAAGACCTCGAACTGTTCGGAAGCCCCGGCACGCAGATATACGAAACCAAAATGCTGGATGCACAGGGCGTCATGCATGATGTCGTTGTGCACAAGGCCACGTTCAATGATGCCGGGGGCCGGGTGGCGGGGCTCGTCGGCACCATTCTGGACATCTCTGAACGCAAGCGGCTTGAATCAGCCCTGGAGCAGAAGGTCGAAGAGCGCACCCGGGCCCTGAAGCGCATTGGAACCGAGCAGCAGACCATTCTGAACTCTATTCGCGCCGCGATTATTTACAAGGACACCCGCAACATCATCCTGAGGGTCAATCGTGCAGCGGGCGAACTTCTCGGCCTCCCGGAAAGTGAGATGGAGGGCCGCAGTTACGCCGATCTGTTCCCCGAGGATGCGGTGAGCCAGATCGAGGATGACATGGAAATCATCCGCACCGGAGCCCCCCGGTTCGGCATTGAACAGCAGCTGTCCCTTCCCTCGGGCGGAACCCGATGGATGCTGATGGACAAAATTCCGTACCGCGATGAAACGGACACCGTCATCGGCGTTATCGTGATGGGCATTGACATAACCAACCGCAAGGAGGCCGAGCAGAGCCTCCGCCAGCGGAGCGCGGATTTGCGGACCATGGTCAGCGCCATGGCCAATCGCGAACTCCGGATGATTGAACTGAAAGAGGAAATCGAGCGCCTCAGGAAACAAAGCCCGGAAGGAACCGCATGATCCGGCAGCGGTATTTCAACGCGCATACAGCATGAACACGGAACAGAACAGACTGCCCGTCAGCAGTGAAGCGGCAAAGGGGAATGCCGACCGGCTTCTTTTCGGGGCGCTGATTCTGCTGATGTTCGCCGGATTCTGGACCGCGCGGGAGATCGGCCAGCGGGCCGATCGGGCGCTTCGGAATGAAATACTTCTATCCGCCGGACGCATTGCCCGGGCCATCCATCCGGACAGAGTCCGGCAACTCACCTTCACCGCCACCGACACCAATAATCCGGCCCACCTTCGCCTGCGGACCCAGATGAGGGCCTATGCCGAAGCCATGGGCCTGCGGAGCCTCTACAGCATGGCGCTGCGGGACGGCAAGCTGGTCTTCGGGCCGGAGAGCCTGGACCCGAATGACCCGTATGCATCCGCCCCGGGCACGGTCTACGAGAATCCGTCGCCTATGGATTTTGAAGTCTTTCAGACCGGGCAGGCGAATGTGCAGGGCCCGCGAACCGATGAATACGGCTCGTTTGTTTCAGCGCTGGCTCCTGTCATCGATCCCCGAACCGGGGAAGTGCTGATGGCGGTGGGCATTGATCTTGAAACTCCCATGTGGAAGACCGCTGTGCGGAGAACGCAGCTGATTGTGATTGAGATTCTAATCCTGCTTTTCGTTGTTCTGGCCGCAGGGGCTCTCGCGGTTCGTGTGCGCCAGCGGTATACCGTGCGGAGGCATCCGCTGCTGATCTATGCGGAAACCGCGGTCTGCGCGCTGATTCTGCTCATAGCAACCGTCGTGGCCGCCCGCCTGACGCACCAGGCGGAGGAGCGGGAACGAACTGAGTCATTCCGCTTTCTCGCCCAGGCCCGAGCGGCCGCTTATTCCCAGACCTTCTCCTATCTCCGCAATGAACTGAACATGCTCTCGGGATTCTTTAATTCCAGTGAACATGTCTCCCGAAGCGAATTCAACTCATACTGCCAGCCGCTGGTGGACAGCAGGCTGATTCAAGCCTGTCTGTGGATTCCCTCGGTGTCTTCTGTGGAAAAAGACGTGTTCACGGATAAAGCGCGAGCCGAAGAACTGCACGGATTCTCGATATGGGAACCCGGTCCCGACGGGAGCCCGGCACCGGCGGCAGAGCGCGATATTCACTATCCGGTGCTGTATGTCGAACCGCGGGATGATCATCAGCGGCTCACGGGTTATGACATGTCTTCTGATCCGCTGAGACGAAGCGCCATTGATGCCGCCCTGCAAACCGGACATCCCTCGGCATCCGATCCCGTTACTCTTTTTGCCGCGCCTGGATCGCCGCGGGGATTTGTTGTTTTCCAGCCGGCCTCCAATGCCGGGCAGACCGGGACGGTCGGCATGGGAATTGTTCCGGAGGCAATCATTCAGCGGCATGCGCACGCCAGCGAAAATGCAGAAATGACGGTGTCCGCGAGCCTGTATCATCTCGCGCCCGGGCGACCGCCCCTGTGGCTTGCCTGTTCACGCGGATGCGCTCATCCCCACGACCGGGCCGCGCTGCGCCATGCCATCCATGAATCCATGCCCGTGTTCATCTTCGGCCAGGTTTTTGAAGTCCTGATTGGCCCCGAACCGGAATGGCTGGCGACACATCCCCTGCGGCGCTGGATTGCCACACTGCTTGCCGGCGGCGCGCTGACCTTCCTGTTCAGCGCGCTGATGGGCATTGCCGCCGGAAGGCAGACCCGGCTGGAACACGCCGTGTGGGAGCGCACCGCGGAGCTGGCAAAGAGTCAAGAGCGCTTTTCCAGCCTTTTCCGCAACCTGTCTTCAAGCTTTGCCCTTCATGAGATGATCTATGACCGGAAGGGAAGGCCCTGCGACTACCGTTTCCTCGAAGTCAATCCGGCGTTTGAGAAAATGACCGGACTGAAGGCCAGAAACATCATTGGCCGGACGGTGCGGGAAATTCTTCCGGAGACGGAGGATGTCTGGATTGAGCGCTACGGCCGCGTCGCCCTGACGGGGCGTCCGGAGCAGTTCGAAATGTTCGCGGCCTCTCTGAACAGGCACTACTCCGTGATGGCATACCGGACCGGACCCGACCAGTTCGCCACCCTCTTCGACGATATCACGGACCGCCGGAAGGCTGAAGAGGACATGCGCCGTCTGCAGGAAATCGTCACGGGAAGCCCCAACGTGGCCTATCTCTGGCGGGCCGAACCGGGCTGGCCCGTGGAATATATTTCAGAAAATGTCCGGCAGTACGGGTACAGCCCGGAAGATTTCACCGGGGGGCGGATACGTTTTGATGAGGTGATTCACCCGGATGATTTTGAACGCGTTGTCCGCGAGCTTGAAGAATACAGCGCGGATGAAAATTTGACGGAGTTCAAACAGGAATACCGCATACTGGCAAAAGACGGCCGGATTCACTGGGTGCACGATGACACCCGCATCCTCAGGGACTCATGCGGCCGGATCACCCATTACCAGGGCCTGATCGTGGATATCACCGCGCTGCGCAAGGCCGAAGCCGCGCATGCGGAAAGCGAAGAGCGGTACCGGGCGCTGATCGAGGCCCAGGCCGACGCGGTCTGCCGCTGGCTGCCCGACACCACTCTCACCTATGTAAACCATGCCTACTGCGAATTCTACGGCAGGACCAGAGAGGAACTGCTGGGTTCAAAGTGGATCGAACGTGTGGCGGAATCGGCACGGGAGGAAATCCTGAGCACCTATGCAGCACTTGTGGCGGATCCGAAGCCGTTCATGTATGAACATGAATCCGTGGCCGCCGACGGAAGTCTCTGCTGGCAGCAGTGGATTGACACGCCCCTTTTCGATAAAACCGGCCGCTTGGTCGAATTCCAGTCCGTCGGCCGGGACATCACGAAGCGCAAGCATGCCGAAGTTGAACTGGAGCGGCACCGGCAGCGGCTGGAGGAACTGGTGCAGGAGAGAACGTCCGAGCTGCAGACCCGGGTGGAGGAAGCCGAGCGCCTGAATCACGCCATGGCCAATCTGCTTTCGGATATCCAGCTCGCGCAGGCACGGCTTGAACAGTCCCGCCAGGAACTGCAGATGTCCAATGAAACGAAGGCCCGCTTCCTGGCCACCATGAGCCATGAAATGCACACGCCGCTCAATTCCGTCATCGGCTTTGCCGAGGCGCTGGAGGACGGGGTTTACGGAACGATCGACGAACAGCAGCGGGAGCCGCTTGAGAATATCCGGGAAAGCGCGCAGCAGCTGCACCGGCTGATCAATGATCTGCTGAACATCACGCGGATCGAGGGCGGAGTGATGCCGTTCCACGCGGACAGTCTCCCGATTCGACAGGTGCTGGAGGAATGCTGCATGATGCTGCGCGCGGCCGCCCGCAGCCGGCAGCAGCAGTTGTCGGCGGATTTCCGGCCGGTGCCGGACAGCCTGCGCCTGCGGGGCGATGTCGTGAAAATCAAGCAGATCATGCATCACCTGATTTCCAACGCCATCAAGTTCACCCC
>JAKQHR010000078.1 GCA_029557905.1 Verrucomicrobiota bacterium | reverse complement strand
CATGGGGCTGGCACGCATCGGCATCGTGGATGTTCTTCGGGCTCGTCGGAGATTATGAATCGGAGCACCTGAACACTGAAATCGGCCTGTCATGGACGAAGGGCGACTGGCAGGCGCAGCTCGGTTACCGCAAGAAATTCTATTACGGTCAGGAAGAGGACCCTGCGTTCAGCGGACCGGTCTTCTCCGTCGCATTCAACTTCAGAGAAGGAACAGGCGGCAAGCGCCCGCGCCCTAAACCCTTGCGCCCGGCGCCGGACTTGAAACCCTCTCCCCGAGCGGAAATGAAAAACCTGAACGCCTCAGTCGAGCGGGGAGAATCGGACTCATCAAAAACCCCGGCCGGAGAAGATCTCTATGTTCCCTTGTGGAAGAAAAAGATGATTCCGGAAAAATCCGCCGGCGAAGAACCCGGGCCGAAAGTAAAAAATCCGCGGCCAGCAACTGCGGCAGACCTTGATGCGCCGGTTCTCCGGTAACGGAAATATTTCCAGCTGCCTGAATTTTTTCAGCGAACCATTTTGCAGGCCTTCCTGTGTCAGGAGGATTTCATCAGCGCCGCGCCGATGAAGTCGCGGAACAGAGGATGCGGAGCGAGTGGCTGCGATTTCAGCTCGGGATGGAACTGCACGGCAATGAACCACGGGTGGTCCGGACTTTCGACCGCCTCGACCAGTTTCCCGTCCGGCGACAGGCCCGCCAGCGTCAGGCCCTTCTCTTCCAGAATCGCGCGGAAGGCATTGTTCACTTCGTACCGGTGGCGGTGCCTTTCGCTGATCTCATCCGATCCATAGGCGTCATGGATGCGGGTTGCCGGCTTCAGGCGGCAGGGCCACGCACCCAGCCTCATGCTCGCGCCCATATCGGTCACCTGTTCCTGCTCCGCCATGAGGCACACCACCGGATGCGGGGTGTCCTTGGCGATCTCCGTGGTGCTTGCGCCCCGCAACCCGCAGACATTGCGCGTAAACTCGATCACGGCGCACTGGAGTCCGAGGCATATCCCGAGAAAAGGAACCTTGTTTTCGCGCGCGTACTGCACCGCGCGGATTTTACCCTCGACCCCGCGCAGGCCGAAGCCGCCGGGCACAAGAATGCCCGACACTTCCTTCAACTGCGCAGCGGCACAACCGTTTTCGATGTCTTCCGCCGGAACCGGGACGATTTCCACGGATGCCTGATTGGCAATGCCTCCGTGCTGAAGGGCCTCATGCAGCGATTTATAGGCATCCTGCAGTTCAGAATATTTTCCGACCACGCCGATCTTCACGTTTGTTCGCGGCTTATGGATGGTCTCCACCATCTGCTTCCAGGCGGTCAGATCCGGAAGCGGCCGCGCCAGGCGGAAATGCACCATGACCCGCTCATCCAGCCCCTGTTCGGAAAGCACCAGCGGAACCTCATAGATGGTGTGCTCGACATCCTTCTCCTCGATCACTGCATCAACGGGAACATTGCAGAACAGCGATATCTTCCGGCGAACCTCGGCGGAAAGCGACACCTCCGACCGGCAGATCAGCGCATCGGGCACAATTCCAATTTCGCGCAGCTTGGCAACGCTCTGCTGGCTGGGCTTGGTCTTCACCTCGCCGGCGGCGCGGATGAACGGGACATAGGTCATGTGAATGTACATCACGTTTTCGCGGCCATCCTGCAGGCCGATCTGGCGAATGGCCTCCAGAAAGGTGAGCCCTTCAATATCCCCCACCGTTCCGCCGATTTCACCGACCACCACATCCACACCGGGCTCCGCGACCGCGCGGATGGAGGCAATGATTTCGTCGGTGATGTGCGGAACCATCTGGACGGTGTGCCCGAGATAATCGCCGTGACGCTCCTTGCGGAGCACCTCCTAGTAAATCCGCCCGGCCGTGAAATTCGAGCGGCGGCTGGTGGGCTGCCCGGTGAAGCGCTCATAGTGCCCGAGATCAAGATCAGTTTCCGTCCCGTCGTCCGTCACATAGACTTCGCCGTGCTGATAAGGGCTCATGGTGCCCGGATC
>JAKQHR010000071.1 GCA_029557905.1 Verrucomicrobiota bacterium | reverse complement strand
GTCAGATTTCCGATGCCCAGCGCGGCTTCTCCCGCGCCCAGAAACAAAATTCGCTGTTCGGTGATCTTTCCCTGAATCATGCGCAAAGCGGAGTAGAGTCCGGCCAGCGTGACGCCCGCAGTGCCCTGAATGTCGTCATCGAACATGCAGTGCCGGTCACGGTAGCGGTCCAGCAGGTGGAAGGCGTTTTTATTGCCGAAGTCTTCCAACTGGATCATGACCTTCGGGAATGCCTCTTCGGCCGCTTCCATGAATTCATCGATCAGCGCATCGTATGCTTCCCCCTCCAGCCGCGGCTCCGGCAGACCGATGTACTGCGGATCGCTCCACAGCTCGCTGTTGTTGGTGCCGACATCGATCATGACGGGCAGGCAGAGCGCCGGGTCAATGCCCGCGCAGGCTGTGTAGAGCGACAGCTTTCCCACGGGAATGCCCATACCGTTGGACCCCAGATCGCCCAGACCCAGAATCCGTTCGCCGTCCGTGACGACGATGACCCGGACGTTGCGGTGCGGCCAGTTGAGCAGCACCTCCCGAATGCGGCCGCGGTCGTAGCGGGTCAGCGTGATGCCGCGGGGGCGCCGGTACAGATGGCTGTATTCCTGGCAGGCCAGCCCCACCGTGGGGGTGTAAACCAGCGGGCTCAATTCTTCCAGATGGTCCACGAGCGCCTTGTAAAAAAGCTGCTCGTTGCGGTCTTGCAGGCCGATCAGATACAGATATTTTTCCAGAGGATTGGGCTTGCGCCGGACATTATAAATCACATGATCCACCTGCTGCCGCTGGGACGAGATGCGCGGCGGCAGCAGACCCTGCAGGCCCAGCGCCTCGCGTTCGGCCGCGGTAAAGGCCGTTCCCTTGTTCAGGGCCGGATCATGGAGCAGTTCCAGCCCCCGGGGAAATCCGCCGCAGCGGCAGTCGTGCGTTTTCATTGTTTCCATCCTCGCCCTTTCAGCGCCCTGCCGCGGCCGCCCTGGCGGGCGCATCATTTTCGTCTTTGGCCAGCAGATATTTTTCCATCGTCTGGGGGAACAGGATCCAGCCCAGCAGGTCTTCTTCGTTTCGCGCCAGGTGTCCGATCGTTTCTCTCGCCTTTTCCATCTCCGGCGGCAGAAGGTCCGCGGGTCTCGCGGTGATCGGCGTTTGTCCGCGTTTATAATTTTTGAGGATTCTGGCGGTCAGCCCCGGGTCAATCGGCGCGGGTGTTTTTCCATACAGTCCCAGCACGAGATCTTTCAGCTGGTTCGATATTCGGACGTAGCGCCCGAACAGGACGTTCAGCACCGCCTGGGATCCGATAATCTGCGACGACGGCGTCACCAGCGGCGGATAGCCCATGTCTTTCCGCGTCCGGACGACTTCTTTGTAGATTTCTTCCAGACGATCCAGTGCCTTCATTTCCTTGAGCTGGCTGGTCAGGTTGGAAATCATGCCGCCGGGAATCTGATGGGCCAGCACGCCGTTGTCGATGATGGAAAGTCTCTGATCCGCGAGCAGATGCTGGTATTTGGGGGCGATCTTTTCCAGATGTTCGCTCATTTCCAGGAGCTTGTTGAGGTTGATTCCCGAGTCCCTCTCCGATCCCTGAAGCGCCGCCACAATGGGTTCGCAGGCGGGCATGGACGTTCTCAGGGCGTAGGGAGACAGGCAGGTGTCGATGATGTCCACGCCGGCTTCAACCGCTTTCAGGCAGGTCATGCTGCCCATGCCGCTGGTATAGTGCGTGTGCAGATGCAGGGGGACCCGGACCGCTTTTTTCAACTCGGTGAACAAATTGAATGCGTCGTAGGGAGAAAGCAGACCGGCCATGTCCTTGATGCAGAGGGTGTCCGCGCCCATTTGTTCGAGCTCTCCGGCTTTTTTTACGTAGAAGTCAAGATTGTAAATCTCCCCGCCCAGATGGCCTTCGGTGAGGGAGTAGCAGACGGTTCCTTCCACATGCTTGCCGTTGGCCTTGATTCTTTCCACGCAGGTCTCGAGGTTGCGAAAGTCGTTGAGCGCGTCGAAGCAGCGGAAGATGTCAATGCCGATTTCGCAGGCCCGATCGACAAAGGCCCGCACCACGTCGTCTGCGTAGTGGCGGTACCCCACCAGGTTCTGTCCGCGCAGCAGCATGCTCATGGGCGTTTTCCGAATGTACTTTTTCAGAATTCCGGGCCGCCTCCACGGGTCTTCCTCCAGAAAACGGTGCATGGCGTCAAACGTCGCGCCGCCCCACACCTCCATGGCCCAGAACCCGCAGTCGTCCATCTCCTCGGCGATCGGGATCATATCCTCTGTTT
>JAKQHR010000042.1 GCA_029557905.1 Verrucomicrobiota bacterium | reverse complement strand
CGCCCTCAGCAAAACGATTCAGCTGCCTTTTGAAGACATTCCGGTAACCGCACCGCATCCCGCCGCGTTTGTCCTGCACAAACTTCTGGTTGCGCCCCGGCGGGCTTCCGTTGAAAAGAGGGATAAGGATCTCAACGCGGCGCTCATGATTCTGGATCTTCTTGAAAAGCGGAAAGAGCTTCCCATTGTCCGCAGCCTTTTGAACGGATTTCCTCGCCCTTGGCAAAGAAGCATTCTCAATACTCTGCGGGAGAACCATCGCGGGGCCGTGGCAGAATTGCTGGAGCGGGGATAGAAGCCTGTAGTCGGAAGACAGAATTCAGAAGTCAGAATGTTCGCACGGAGACACAAAGGCACAAAGTATTGGGGAAATGCCTGCTCCGGCTGTTTATCTCGTATATCCTGTTGATCCCGTCCAAATTCCGGAATTCAGACAGGATTTACAGGGTCAGAAGGATTTCAGAAGACAGAAGCAAGAATACCGAAATCAGCCACAAGAAGCACAGAATTCACAAATTGATCATCATATGTTGTTTCAATCAGGAATTCAGGACGGCGGGAGAAGAACATTCAGATATCGCGCTGCGGCGCGGGAGCCATCCGCGGCATCAGAGTTATTCCGCCGGCTCGGATGCGATGCGATAGAAGAAACGGTCGCCGGAGGCGTTGGTGTCGGTCAGCGCGCGCGTGGTCCAAAGCAGGCTTTCGAGTGCCGAGGTGCAGACACCGGTCCACGACGGTCCGGTGATGTCTTCGCAGCGCTCCAGCGTGTAGCGGTGACCCTTGAGGGTCGGCGTGGAGAGGCTGAAGACGCCCCCCGCCATCGCCGCCTCTCCGGCAACGGGCGGATGATCGCGCTGAAGCACAAGGTTCGGCTCGTCATTGATGTTCATCAGGAATTCATAGGCCATCGGCAGACGGGCGTCCCACGCCCATTCGCTGTGCGGGTGGCCGCAGCCGATTTCGCTTCGAAGCGTTTCGTTGGGAACATAGCCGTCGCGCAGGAGGATGTCATAGACGATCCAGTGGTCATTCCACATCTCGGGCTCTTCCCCGTCGGACTCATCCGAGCCCATGTCCATATATATGCGCAGGCCGGAGGTGTCGTTGGTGTCCATGCGGCCCGTGAAGACCGGAGCGATCCATGTGGCCGAGGACATGGGGCCGATCTTCCCGTAAACATTGGTTTCGATGCCGAGATAGAACGAAACGATTCCGCCGCAGGAGGAGCCGAGGATCGCCGTGTTGTCGCGGTCGTTCAAGGTGCGGAAGACGGAATCCACCATCGGCCGGACGTTGTGGATCAGGAAATTCGCGTACTGGTCGGCGATGCCGGGGCGGCCGGCATAGGAGTCGCAGGGCGGCAGGTATTCGTGAATCCGGTTGGTGGTGTTGTCCACGGCGGCGATGATGGTTTCGCGCATCATGCCGAGGCTGATCATATAGTCCGCGTTGGTTTCGGCATTCCAGCATCCGCCCCCGCCTCCGGGCTGAAAAACATTCTGGCCGTCGTGCATGTAGAGCACGGGATATTTCTTCCATGTGTTCTGGTCGTAGCCGCGCGGCAGATAAATTCGAACCGCGCGGCCGGGAATTGCCGGGAACGACGATCCGCAGTTGGTGACAATGATCCGGCTGACGGAGACGCTGGCGGGCGGCCAGTAGCTGTAGATCTGCCCGTCCTGCAGGACAAAGGCGTCAAGGACGGTGAAATAGTCGCCTCCGGTCGCGGGCGAATGGTCCCAGTCCTCGACCCCTCCCATGCTTCCGTTCGGCACAAAGGAGAGCTTCTCTCCCGGCGCCCCGATGCCGTCGGCATGATAGAGGAATTCGCCGGCAAAGCGGCCGGTGCTGACCTGCGTCATGGCGGTTGAATACCAGTTGGTGTCGAGGCCGGACTGCCAGATGATATTCGCATTGGTCCAGCCGCTGAAGTACCAGAGGCCCTTGGATGAAAATGGAGCAGCCGGGCCGGCGGGGATGTTCGTCGCAAGGTTCGCGCCGTCCTGCCAGACCGCGTTGCCTCCGTCGCAGAAGCTGTCCCATGCGTTGGTGCGGATGATGAACTTGTACTCCAGCGCGTGCCCGGCCTCGATGGCCACCTGACCGGTCCAGACATTGCCGGAGGTCCAGAGAAGCTTCTTCGCCAGCACGGGATTCCAGTTCCCCAGATCGGGATGATTCCCGGCGACAAACAGCTCGCTTCCGAAACCGGTGTTGGTGGCATGCGTGAACGACTGGATCACTTTGCCGTGCTGCGTGACCTCTGCGAAGGCTCCGGTCAATGACGCCAGAACCGCAGCAAAAACCCTCAGACTGCTTTTTGCATTCATTGAGGCCATCTTCATAGACAGTCCGACACCGAACTCAAGAACAAACTGATGCGCGAACCCGGATCCAAAAACGAACCGCGCTTCCGGATCACATCTGCTGATATATCGGTATCCGATATATCGGATACCGATATATTGTGTTTCGATGCGGGGGATGAAACCGGATGAAGCCGGATGAAGCCGGATGAAGCGCGAGGGGCGGGAGGGGAAATTTTCCGCGTGACTATGGAGCCATAGTTTCCGATACTGCGGGCCTGATTTGGAGTTCAAACTGAAAAGGAGAAAGTTATGAGCACAGGTTTGATTATTCTCGCCGTCATTGTCGTCCTGATCATAATCGTCGCCGGCATGTACAACAAGCTGGTCGCGCTGAAGAACCGCTTCAAGAACGCCTATGCCCAGATTGATGTGCAGCTCAAGCGGCGCTATGACCTGATTCCCAACCTGGTCGAGGTGGCCAAGGGCTACATGAAACACGAGCGCGAAACGCTCGAGGCCGTGATCAGCGCCCGCAACGCCGCCGCTTCCGCCAACCAGTCGGTCGCCGCTGACCCGTCGAACCCCGAGGCCATGAAGAAGCTGATGAGCGCGGAAAACACGCTGGGCGGAACGCTCGGCCGCCTGTTCGCCCTCTCCGAGTCCTATCCCGACCTGAAGGCCAACCAGAACATGATGCAGCTCAGCGAGGAGCTCACCACGACCGAGAACAAGGTGTCCTTCGCGCGCCAGGCCTACAACGACGCCGTGATGCACTACAACACCGCCCGCGAGGTGTTCCCGCAGAACATCATCGCCAATATGTTCAACTTCGGCCCGGCAACGCTGTTTGAAGTGACGGTTGAAGCCGAGAAGGCCGCGCCCAAGGTTTCGTTCTGAAGCCGGGACGCAGTTACCGCTGACGGTCGCCATGGATTTTTTTGAACTGCAGGAGAATGCGCGGAAGAAAACCAGGGTGCTGGTTTTCTATTTTCTGCTGACCATCGCGGCCCTGATCGGATCGCTTTATTATGTCTTCGCCCTGCTGGTGAGGCTCAACTCGAAGCCCCCTCAGCCGTTCTGGATTCCGGAGTTGTTTCTGGGCGTAACCGCCGGCGTTCTGCTCCTGGTTATGCTCGGTTCGCTCTACAAGATCGCGGCGCTCCGCGGCGGCGGCGCAGCCGTCGCCCAGAGCCTCGGCGGGAGTCTCGTGCCGCCCAACACGCGCGATTTCAAGGAGCGCCGCCTGCTGAATGTGGTGGAGGAAATGGCCATCGCCGCAGGCATGCCCCCACCGCCGGTTTACGTGCAGCGCAACGAAAAAGGAATCAACGCCTTTGCCGCCGGATACTCGCAGGACAGCGCCATTGTCTGCGTGACGCAGGGATGCCTCGACGCGCTTTCGCGCGAGGAGCTGCAGGGGGTGATCGGCCACGAGTTCAGCCATATCCTGAGCGGCGACATGCGCCTGAACATCCGGCTGATCGGCCTCCTCCACGGCATCCTGCTGATCAGCATCCTCGGGAGGATCATCCTGCGCTCGATGGGACGCAGCAGCGGGAACCGGAAAGGCGGCGGCGGGATCGCGCTGGTCGCCCTTGCGATGCTGGTCTTCGGCTCCATCGGTGTCTTTTTCGGGCGTCTGATAAAAAGCGCGGTGGCGCGCCAGCGCGAATATCTGGCGGACGCCTCCGCCGTGCAGTTCACGCGCGACACGACGGGCATTGCCCGCGCACTCAAGAAGATCGGCGGTTTCTCGCTGGGTTCACGCATCGGGCACGCGGCCGCCGAAGAAGCCAGCCATATGTTCTTCAGCAACGGTTTCAGGCAGAGCCTGTTCAACATGATGGCCACGCACCCGCCGCTGGAGGAGCGCATCCGCCAGCTGGATCCCTCCTGGGACGGCCAGTTCATCGCGGCCGAGAAATGGCAGGCGGAAAGCGGGGCAGAGACAAAGAAGCCGGAAAAGAAGAGCGCGTTTGGCGCGCTGCCCAAAATTCCGGGCCTGCCGGAAGTGCTGAACGCGCCCGCGCTCGGCGCGATGGCGATTTCGGCTGAAGCTTTGGGGAAAACCGTCGGCACGCCGCGGCCGGAAAACGTCGAGGCGGTGCAGGCTGTGCTCGCCCGGGTTCCGGATGAGGTGCTGAACGCGGCGCGCGATCCGTTCGGCGCGCAGGCCCTGATCTTCGCGCTGCTGCTGGATGAGGACAAGCCGGAACCCCTTGCGAAGCAGCTGGACTGGCTGAAATCCACAACGGACGCGGCCGTCCGCGAGCAGACTGATCAGTTCCGGCCGGCCGTGGCTGCCCTGCCGCCGGAGTCCGAGCCCGCGCTGATAGACATCTGCCGCAATTCCCTGCTGTCGCTTTCGGAAAAGCAGTTCCGCCATTTTCTGAACACAGTGGATCAGCTGATCGCCGCCGACGGAGAGCTGGACCTGTTTGAATACATGATTCAGCACCTGCTTGTGCGCATGCTCAAGGATCACTACGGCCCGCGGCCGTTCCGCACCGCGCCGGTTTACGCCATCAGGGCGCTGGCTCCCGGCGTCTCCACCATCCTTTCCAGCATCGCCCACGTGGGAAGCGATGATGAGGCGGCGGCCCGGCAGGCCTTCCAGCACGCGATCAAGAGTCTGTCCGCGCCGCCTGACCTGTTCGAACTTCTCCCGGCGGAGCGCTGCACCTTCGACAGCGTGGATGCCGCGGCGGATCAGCTCACCCGGGCCGAACCGGGCATCAAGAAACAGGTGCTCGCCGCCTGCATGGCGTGCCTGTCCCATGACCGCACCGTCACGCGCGAAGAAGGCGAGCTCTTCCGCGCCGTCGCAGCAGGCATGGGCTGCCCTGTTCCCTTCATTGTGCCCGGATGAACATGAGCCGGGGGGACAAAGCGCATTTCGCTCTGGGCCTTGCGGGATGCGCCCTGCTGATGCTCCTGCTGGCCTGCACGCCGGGCATCAGCTTCACAGAGGACCTCGGACGGCACCTGCTGCTGGGAAAAATCATCCTCGCGGAAAGGGCGGTGCCGCAGACCAATCTGCTGACCTACACGCATCCGGAATTTCCGTTCATCAATCACCACTGGCTCTCCGAAATCTTCCTTTATCTGGCGCACCGGGCAGCCGGCCTGAACGGCCTGATCGCGTGGAAGATGATCATGATGACGCTGGGCCTGCTCTGCGCGATGCTGGCGCGGAAGCCGCGCGGAGAGTTCAATCTGTACTGGCTCGCAGGAATTTTCTCCGCGGTGATTCTCGGTTTCCGCGCGCACATCCGGCCGGAACTGTTCACATACCTGAACGTCGCGCTGCTGATGCTTCTTCTTAATCAGGTGCGAAAAGGAAAACGCTGGCCCCGTTTTGTGATTCCTCCGCTGATGCTCCTCTGGGCCAATGCGCACATCTATTTCATTTTCGGCCTCGGCATGCTGTTCCTGTTCCTGATCGAGCGCCTGATTGGCAGTGAGCCCCAAAAACGCGTTCGCGAAACCGGATGGTTTGCGCTGGCCGTTCTGTTCAGCGCGGCGAATCCGAATTTTCTGAAAGGGCTGCTGTATCCGTTCGCCATTTTCAGGAACTACGGCGTGGCGATCACGGAAAATGCCTCGCCGCTGGAATACTGGCACACAGTCCTTAACCCGATGCTGATCGCCCTGCCCCTGCTCAGCCTGCTGTTCTTCATTGCGCTGGGGCGTTTGATCATCACACGCTTCAGAACCCGTGACACTTCCTCCGAAGGGCTTGCAGAAATCTTCACGGCGCTTGCAGCCTTTGCGGCGGCCTGCCTGATGGCGCGGAGCGCGCCGCTGTTTGCCCTGACGGCGCTCCCGGTCATCGCGGCCGCACCCAGCCGTACGCGGCGGTGGGCGGCCGCACCTCTGCTGATCCTCAACATCCTGCTCTGCGCGGCGGTGGTTGAAGGAAAATACGCGCGGATATTCCCCTCGCCCATCGGACCCACGCCATTCGGCTTTGACGATGAATCCCGCTATCAGCGGCTGACTGCACTTGCCCGCGATTACGGACTGAAGGGCCCTGTGTTCACGGACTACAACATCGGGAGCCTTGTGGAATATCAGCTCTGGCCCGAACCGGGCTATGTGGACAACCGGCCCGAGGCGTTTCCCGCGGCCTTCTGGCGGACGGAATATGAACCTGCCCTCGCGCTGGGTCCAGCATGGGAAGAAATTTCCGCACGGCGCGGATTCAACGCCATCATCGTTTCTCTCACGGGGGTCAAGGAAGCCTTCTGCCGCGAACTGATGCGGCGGCCTGAATGGGTGCTGGTGCATCTGGATGAGTTCTGCGGAATGTGGGTCAGAAACGACATTTCAAACAAACAGATCATAGACGCCTCCATCTTCAATGAGGCGCGGCTTGGTGAATATGTTCAAGATCTCGGCAGACGGATCGGACAACTGCCGGAGATATCCGCCTGGCGGAGGCAGATTGAGGCCGATGTCATCGTGTACCGGCTTTACAGCCTGATCTGCGTGGACGCGACGCCGGCGGTGTGGCCGATGCTGAAAAAAGTGCATCTGATGTATCCGGACTGGCAGATTGTGCACGAGCTCATGCGCGTCAGCGTGCCGCCGGAAGACATCCAGATGGCCGAGCAGGTGCTGGCCGAAAAAGCCCGATGGCCGCTGGCGGCCAAGCAGGTCCTGGACTGGGGCCATGTGCTTTTGGCAAGAAAGGAAATCGCAGAAGCCCAAAGGGTTTTTCGCCGGGGACGTTTCTTCTTCCCTCTTTCTCCGGCGCTGCGCGAGGCGCTCAGGATCTGCGATGATCTTGAATATGTGACTGCTCCGAAGAATAACTGAACGGCATGGCTTGACATCCGTCGGGTTTGCAATACATATTCACGTATTCTTTCGGAATGGGCGATTAACTCAGCGGGAGAGTGCTACCTTCACACGGTAGAAGTCGCAGGTTCAAACCCTGCATCGCCCACCATCCTTTTATTCCTGGCGCGCTGCGCGCGCCAGGAATGCGGCGCTCACTTCGTTCAGCGGTCTTGTCCGCGGCGCGCGCAGCGCGCTTGCGGAACAAGGCCGCTTCACCGAAGTGACTTGCCGTCAGCAGGCTTCGCCTGCTACCGTCAA
>JAKQHR010000034.1 GCA_029557905.1 Verrucomicrobiota bacterium | reverse complement strand
CTTACTGGCGGCATCCCGAGCGTTTCGTAAAGGGAGTGCCCAAACCAGGACTGGTTCCAAAAGAAGTCTGGATCAACAAACCTCAAAAACAGGCAGGTTAAAATCAGTCAAAATGTGTCTCACTTTCATTGACAATCAGCGTTGGAGGCTTGTCGGAGTCAAAAAAAGGCATTTTTTCGGGAAATTTGAGAAAAATCGCAAAGAGTTGAGGGGGAATCGCCTATTTTTGCATTTTTTTGAGTTTTCGGTAAAGAGTTGCGCGGGAAAGGCCCAGAAGCCGGGCCGCTTCGCCGGCGCTGCCTCCGGCCTGTTTCATGGCGGCCTTGATCCGGTCCTGTTCGAGGTGGTTCAGGTTTAATTCGCTGCCGGGCCGCTCCGCTCCGTTTTCAGACAGGCCGGGCAGATGCCGGGCCTCGATGGGGCCGCCCTGGGCCAGCAAAAGAGCCCGCTCAAGCAGATTGCGCATCTCGCGGATGTTGCCCGGCCATCCGTATTTTTTCAGCAGGTTCAGCGCCTCATCGGTGATCACATCTTCCCGCCCGGGCGCGAGGCTCTTTATGAGATAATCCGCAAGGGCGGGAATGTCTGACCGGCATTTCCGCACCGGCGGCACGGTGAGCGGAAAAACATTGATGCGAAACAGCAGATCCTCGCGGAAAAGATTTTCACGGCAGCGCTTCTGCAGGTCCTGGTGGGTGGCGCAGATGAGCCGGAAATCGCTGAAACGCTCTTCGGCCTCTCCCAGCCGCCGATAGTGCTTTTCCTCGATGACTTTCAGGAACCGGGCCTGAAGTTCCGGGTCCATGTCGCCGATTTCATCAAGGAAGAGGGTGCCTTCGCTGGCGAGTTCAATCAGGCCGGTTTTGTCGGATACGGCTGATGTGAAAGCTCCTTTGACATGGCCGAAGAGTTCACTGGCGAGCATTTCTCCGCGGAGGCCGGAGCAGTTGACGCTCACGAAAGGCCTCTCTGCGCGGTCGCTGTTTTCGTGGATCCACCGCGCAAAGACCCCTTTCCCGGTTCCGGTTTCGCCGAGAATGAGCACGGCGGCGCTGTTGCGCGCGGCGATCCCCGCCAGTTCCCATGCATGGCGCATGTCGGAACTTGAACCCCGGAAAGGGACAAACGGCGGCTTTTTGCGGTCGCGCACGACCTTGTGCCGGCGGAGCGCCCCCGCTTCGAAACCGCTCTTCAAATAGGCGCTCAGGCTGGGCAGGTTGACGGGCTTCTCCAGAAAGTTGTCTGCGCCGCGCTGTATGGCTTCAACGGCCAGCGGCAGTTCGGCATTGGCGGTGATCATCACAATGGTCAGGTGGGGGAACTGCTCGCGGATCTGCGCCACGCAGTCAAGGCTGCTGCCGTCGGGCAGGTTCATGTCCAGCAGCACGGCGTCGAAGCTGTGGCTGCGGAACATCTTCCACATGGCCGCGAGGCTGGCCGCCGTGCGGAAATCATAACCGCTGTCCTGCACGAAGCGTGAAAAAAGCGAGCGGATGCTGGGATCATCGTCCACGATCAGGATGCGTCGTTTGGCGGTCATACCTCATTCTCCGGGGGATTGGACGGAAGCGTGAACCAGAATGTGGAGCCTTTGCCTTCTTCGCTGATCACGCCGATTTTCCCGCCCTGCGCCTCGACGGCCATTTTACAGAAGGCCAGTCCCAGCCCGCTGGAATAGGTTCTCTGCTCGCGGCGCATCTGCACCTGTCCGAACATCTCGAATATCATGTCGTGATATTTGGGATCAATGCCCGGTCCGTTGTCTTCAATATCTGTCCGCGTCTGCCCGTCTTCGGACGTGAAGCGCACCGCGATGCGTCCACCCTCGGGCGTATATTTCAGCGCGTTGCTCAGAATGTTGTCCATCACCCGCCGCGTAATCTCTCCGTCGCACCAGGCGGGCGCGGGCTCCGCCGCGATCTCCACAGCGATCTTCTGCTCGCCGATCTCAAAAGCCATTTGCCGGACTGCCTCGGATGCAATCCGGGCCAGATCCCGTACGCTCCGCTGGAGCGGCATTTCATGGCGCTCCAGCCGGCTCACGTCGAGGATGGCGAGAATCATTTCGTGCAGGCGGCGCGTGGCCGCGCAGGCTTCGTCCACATACACCTGCAGCGGACCGTTGCCTGTTTTCATCTGCAGCATTTCCAGATGCCCCAGCACGCCCCCGAGAGGCGCCTTCATGTCGTGCACCAGCCACTGCACGAGATTCTCGCGCATCAGGGACATCTTTTCCAGTTCAATAAAACTTTTCCGCACGCGGTCGCGGAGCTGCTTCATGTGGACGGCGTTCCGCGTGCGCAGGAGGACCTCCTTGAGATCCACCGGCTTGGTGATGAAATCGTCGCCGCCGGCGTCAATGCCCGCCAGGCGGTCCTCTCTCCCGGTGAGCGCGGTGACGAGCAGGACCGGTATATGCGCTGTGTCCGGGTTGCCCTTGATCTGCCGGCAGACCTCAAAGCCGTCCATTCCGGTCATCATGATGTCCAGCAGCACCGTGTCGGGCGGATTCTCCGCCATCATCTTCAGCGCCTCCTCTCCGGCGCCGGCCTCAAAGACAGCGTATCCCCGGCTGGTCAGCAGGTCGTGCAGAAGCGTCCGGTTGCGCGGATCATCATCCACCACCAGTATGCTTCCGGTTTCTTCAATTTTCGGGCTGCTGCTGTTTGTGTTCATTCGGGCCTCACGAAGGTTCGCATGACTGGGTGGGAATAACAAAAGTAAAAACACAGCCGCGGCCGGGCCCGGCGCTTTCGGCCCAGATTCGCCCCCCATGAAGCCGGATGAATTCCTTTGTAATGGGAAGACCGAGGCCCGCACCGCCCTGCGTGCGGGTCAGGGGAGACTCCGACTGATAGAAAAGACCGAAAACGCAGGCGAGGTCATCGGCCGTGAGGCCCTTCCCGGTGTCCCGGACAGAGACCCGGAGGGCTCGTCCCTGAAGCCCGAAATCGGCACCGTCCACCAGATCTCCGCTCACATCGATTCTTCCGCCATCGGGGGTGAACTTGATGGCGTTGGAAATCAGGTGATGCATGATCTGCTTGATTTTCACGACATCGCCCCGCAGGCGCAGGCTGTCCGGCACCGGCCGGAAATCCGCCGACAACTGCTGCTGCCGGCTGCGGGCGGCCGCGCGC
>JAKQHR010000171.1 GCA_029557905.1 Verrucomicrobiota bacterium | reverse complement strand
CATTAAAGACGGCCTGATGATGCGCATGGATCTGATGGAGCTGTTCTGCCTCAATCCTGATAAACCCCCGCACCCTCCAAACGAACATGAGGCTATTCAGATGCTGTTTATCCTTTGAATATTTTTACCGGACAGTAGTGATTTTTGGAGCATTTTTGGCCGTTTTTTGCGGTTTTTTGGCCGTTTTTGGCCATTTTTGGCCGTTTTTTGCGGTTTTTGGGCACTTTTTAAGCATACGCTTTATTGACAAGCATAATTGAATCCATCCGGCGGATGGGTTAGTCTGGATCGGTTTTCGGGAGTTTTATGATGTATAATGCAGTTGATCTTGCGGCGCTGATTCTGGTTTTGCTGGGCACCCTGCAGGGGCTTCGCCGGGGGCTTTCGGGCGAGCTGGCCAGCGCGCTCAGTGTGGTGGTCGCCTTTTTCGCGGGCTGGAAATTCTATGCGCCGGTGGGCCGCCTGATTGCGGAACACACGAACATGTCCGGCATGCTCTCCAATTTCTTTGCGTTCGCGCTCTGCCTTGTCGCGGGCCTGCTGGTGATGTATTCCATCGGCCTTCTGCTGCACACCCTGCTGGTGTTCACGTTCAGGGGCAAGATCGAGCGCATCGGCGGCGCGCTCTGCGGAACGATCCGCCTGCTCCTCATCACCTGCGCCGGCATTTTCCTGATGGGGCTGCTGCCCAGCGCGTTCCTGCAGCGGCATTTCGCCGAGGAGTCCGCCGTGGGCCGCCTCCTGTTCGCGCATCTTGAGCCGGTGAGGGAAACGATCACGGAAAAGATCCCCGTTCTGAAGCCGGAACCGGAGGCGATGCCGGAGGATGAAGATTATCCGGAGGACGAGGAAATTCCCTTTGAAGAGCTTCCGGTGGAGTGACGGATGGGGCAGATTATTTCCAAGCAGACGATTGAGGACATCCGGCAGAGAAGCGATATTGTGGATGTGATCGGAGCGCGCGTCCCGCTGAAGCGCAGCGGCACCACGTTCAAGGGGCTCTGCCCCTTCCACAGCGAAAAAACCCCCTCCTTCCATGTGAATCCACAGCGGCAGATTTTCCACTGCTTCGGGTGCGGCGCGGGCGGCGACGTGTTCAGCTTCCTGATGAAGAGCGAGGGCGTGACCTTCAGCACGGCGGTCCGCATGCTGGCCGAGAAGGCGGGCATTCCGATTGAGCTGTCCGAAGGCGAAGATCCGGACCGCGATGAAAAAGAAGTCCTCCTGCGCATCCACGAAGATGCCGCCGCCGCGTATCACCAGCTTCTGCTGAAGGACGCGGAGGCCGAGACGGCGCGGGCCTATCTCGCGCGGCGCGATTTTTCCGCGGAAACCATTGCCTCGTTCCAGTTCGGCTATGCGCCGGAGCGCCGCGGAGTCGCCGCGCTGCTGAAGGGCGGAAAGTACACCCTCGAACAGCTCGAAAAGGCCGGGCTGATGGCCCGCAGCGGGGAACAGGCCGGACAGCCGGGCCGGCCCTATGACCGGTTCCGCCGGCGGCTGATGATCCCGATCCGCGACGAGCTTGGACGCGTGATCGCCTTCACCGGGCGCGTGCTGGACAAGACGCAGAAGGGCGGGAAATACGTCAACAGCCCCGAAACACGCATCTTTCACAAGAGCCGTGTGCTGTTCAACCTTGACCGGGCCCGCAAGGCCATTCTCGACGCGCGCATGGCCATCATTTGCGAAGGCCAGATTGATGTGATCCGCTGCGTGCAGGCCGGCATCGGGCATGTTGTGGCCTCGCAGGGCACCGCCTTCACGGAGGATCATGCGCGCATTCTCCGGCGCTACACCGACACGGCGGTCATTGCCTTCGATTCCGACAAGGCCGGGCAGGACGCCGCCCTTAAAACCGCGCAGCTTTTCCTGCGGGGAGAGCTGGTCACGCAGATCGCCGCGCTTCCGGACGGGGAAGATCCGGACAGCCTGATCCAGAAACAGGGTCCGGACGCGTTCCTCAAGCAGATCGGATCGGCCCTTTCCCTGCTGGCGTTCCAGCACCGCATGATGACCCGGCGGGAAGACGCCTCCAAAGAAGTCGGCCGGATGCGGATCAGCCGCGCGCTGCTCGAAACCGTGAACATGGCGACCAGCGCCATGCAGCGCGAAAGCATGATCCGCGAGGCAGCCAAACTCCTGAATGTTCCTGAAGCCGCAGTCCGCAACGATCTGAAACAGCGGCGGCCGGCGGTGCAGGGCCCCGAAACGCCGGCCGCCCCAAAAGCCGCGCAGTATCCCCGCGAAGAGCTGGAACTTCTGGAACTGGTGCTGGCCCATCCCGAGGCCGGCAAACTGCTCCAGGTCTACCTCCCGCCCGCCCATCTCCAGAGCCCCGTCTGCCGCAGGCTGCTCGAACATGTCCTCGCCCGGCCGGCCGGCGGAGAATGGAACCTGATGGATGAACTGGCCGGCGACGAGGAATCCTGCCGCGTGGCCGCAAGTCTCCAGTTCAACCTGCGCACGCTCGAACAGCCGGACATGACGGCGGAAACCGCCGCCAAGGCGCTGATCCTCGTGATCACCCGGAAAAAACTGGAAAGAATCCGGGAGGCGCTGCGCCGGAAAGCGGCCGAAAACCCCTCGCCCGCCTTGGAAAAACGGCGCATGGAGATCACGCACGACATCAGCCTGCTGCGCCGGGACTGGGAGCATGCGGAGCCCGTTCTCGAGGTCTATGCCGACGCCGACGAGCCATCCGCTTAACAAATCATTTAACAACTTCCGGGGAAATGCATATTTATTCGTGCTTGATTCTTGACGATGGGGCCGTTTTTTGTACTCTACATGGCCTTTTCGGGGTATAATGGATGGATTGTGTCCAGCAACAGCAGGTCTGCGGGGTTATATGGCAGTTAAGGCAAAGAAAAAGAAAACAGCGGTGAAAGCAAAACCGGCCGGCAAGGCAGTGAAAAAGCCGGCCCCGAAACCCGTGTCTGCGAAGCCGAAAAAGACGGGCAAAGCCGCGAAGAAAACGGCACCGAAACCCGTGTCTGCGAAGCTGAAAAAGGCAGGCAAAGCCGCGAAAAAAACGGCACCGGTGAAACCGGCGGAAAAAGCCGGCAAGAAGCCGGAAGCCAAACAGAAGAAAACCGCGCCCGCCGGCGGGAAAAAGAACGCCGCCCAGGCCGGCGCCAGGCCCCGCGTACCGGCCGAAGAATCCGCCGACGAAAACGCGCTGGAATCCCGCCTTTCGCGCGAGCAGCGCAATGAAATGCTCAAGGAGCTGATCTCTCTTTCCAAAGAGCAGCGCTACCTGACCTACGAGCAGATCAATGACGCCATGCCGGACAGCATGCTGAACCCCGACGAGGTGGAGGGCATTGTGATCCTGCTGCGGGGGATGGACATCGAGATCATCGAGGAAACCGATGTCGACACCTACAAAAAGCAGCTGGAAAAGGACGAGCGGGCGCGCGCCGCCAAGCGCGTGGATGTGCTGGATGATCCGGTGCGCATGTACCTCAAGCAGATGGGCCTTGTCCCGCTGCTGACCCGCGAGCAGGAAGTGGAAATCTCGAAGCGGATCGAGGAGGCGGAAATTCACACCAAGTCCCTCTTTCACGATTTCGGCTGCGCGCTGTCCGCCTACATGGCGGTGATCGAACGGCTGGAAACCGGCAAGGAGCGCTTCGACCGCATCATCAACGACAAGTTCGTTGAGAACCGCGAGAAATATTTCAAGGCCCTGCCGCGCCTGCGCCAGAACCTGTTCCGGAACCAGGACGCGCTCCAGAGGAAATTCGAAGCCCTGCAGCGGACCCGGCTGACCAAAAGCCAGCGCGCGCGCATCCAGAAGGATTTTGACAAGAGCCGCGCCCGCATGAGCGAACTGCTCGACAAACTCTATTTCAAGCAGAAGGCCGTGGAGGATATTGTCTCATCCACCGACGAGGTGCACCGGGATCTTCGCGCCCTGATGAAGGAACTCCAGTCCATTGAGAAGAACCGCAAGAGCAAAACGCGGGAAGCGGATCTGAAGAATGCGCAGAAAAAGCTGCGGGTGCTGGAAATATCGCAGCGGATGAACCGGGAGGACTTCCTGGCGAAATACGCGGACCTCAAAATGTGGCTCCGCAAGGGGCTGGTGGCCAAGACGGAAATGGTGGAAGCCAATCTGCGCCTGGTGATCAGCATCGCCAAGAAGTACACCAACCGCGGGCTGTCGTTCCTCGACCTGATCCAGGAGGGCAACATGGGCCTGATGAAGGCGGTCGAGAAATTTGAATACCGCCGGGGCTACAAGTTCAGCACCTATGCCACCTGGTGGATCCGGCAGGCCATCACGCGCTCCATCGCGGATCAGGCCCGCACGATCCGCATCCCGGTTCACATGATCGAAACCATCAACAAGCTGATGCGCATGCAGAAGCGCCTCGTGCAGGAACTCGGCCGCGAGCCGACCCCCGAGGAGGTCAGCGAGGAAATGGACATTCCGATCGAGCGCGTGCGCGTGGTGATGAAATCAGCACAGCAGCCGATCTCGCTGCAGAGCCCGGTGGGCGACAGCGAGGACACCAATTTCGGGGACTTCATCGAGGATAAATCCGCGGACAACCCGTCGGAGATGGCCTCCTACAGTCTGCTGAAGGAGTGCATCGGGGAGGTGCTCGGCACACTGACCGACCGCGAGCAGGAGGTGCTGAATCTCCGCTTCGGCCTGGCGGACGGCTATCCGCGCACGCTCGAGGAAGTCGGCCGCAAATTCAACGTGACCCGCGAACGCATCCGGCAGATCGAAGCCAAGGCGCTGCGCAAAATGCGGCATCCGACCCGCATCAAGCAGCTTCAGGGGTTCCTGGAGGCCAACGCATAAGCAGAAAAGCTTGCAGAATGCCCGGGATTCACTAGCATTACGCGGCACGACAACTAATAGAAGGAGACACCCCATGACAGCATGTCCCATTCAAAACATCATTAAGCGTGACGGCAACATGGTCGCCTATGACCGCGACCGGATCGCCACCGCCATTTTCAAGGCCGCGACCTCTGTCGGCGGCTCAGACCGCACGGAAGCCGAGCGCATGGCGGTCGAGGTCGAAAAGGCCCTGGTGAAAAACTTCGGCGGCAAAAGCACACCCAGCGTGGAGGAGATTCAGGACACGGTGGAGTCAACCCTCATCAGAATGGGGCATGCCAAAACCGCACGGGCCTATATCATCTACCGCCACGAGCGCGCCGCGAAACGCGCCCAGCGCGAGAAAAACATCGAGGCCTCCGACAACATCCCCTACAAGAAAATCTACGAGATCCTCCGCTGGAACATGGATCACCACTGCGAGACGATTGATGACCTGAACCGCCTGATTGCAAACGGGAAATTCCCGGACCTGATCGCCGCCTCCGACGAACGCTACAGCAAGGAAGTGGAAGCCGGCGCGCAGGAGATCATCGCCCGCCTTCCGGAAGTCCGCATCGCCATCATCGCGGGGCCCTCCTCGTCCAGCAAGACCACCACGACCATCAAGGTCAGCGAGAAGCTGGAAGAAGCCGGCGTGAAGTTTGTGGCCATCAATGTGGATCACTACTTCTTTGACCTCGACCACCACCCGAAGGATGAATTCGGCGACTACGATTACGAAACGCCGCACGCGCTGGACCTGGAACTGATCAACGAGCATCTGGTCGCCCTGCTGGAAGGCAAGACGATCAAAACTCCGCACTACAACTTCAAGACCGGCACCCGCGAACTGAATGTTCACGAGATGAGCCTGAAGAAAAACGAAATCCTGCTGATTGACAGCCTTCACGGACTGTTCGACGGCATGACCAGCAGCATCCCGGCCAGCAAGAAGTTCCGGCTCTACATTGAAACCCTCGGACAGATCCGCAACGAGCAGGGCATCTTCATGCGCTGGGCCGACAACCGCCTGCTCCGCCGCATGATCCGCGACAGCTGGCACCGCAACCTGCAGCCGCTGCAGACCCTGACGCACTGGCACTATGTGCGCCGCAGCGAAATGAAGAACATCGTTCCGTTCATCGGCACCGTGGACTATCTGGTCAACAGCGCCATGCCCTACGAGCTGCCGATCCTCAAGGCGCGGCTGTTCAAGTTCTTCCCCGAAGCCATGGCCCTCTACCGCAACGACGCCAAGCGGCAGGACGCCTATCTGCGCGCCAAGCGCGTGTTTGAATTCCTGGAACCCATGACAGAAGTGGCCGACGACAGCTGCGTGCCGCCCAAATCACTGCTGCGGGAATTCATCGGTGGAAGCGCCTACAAGTATTAAAAACCTTTCGGTCCCGGATGCGCTCCGGCAGAACGCAAAGCTTCATGCCGGAGCGCCCGCGATTGTCTTCGGGGGCCGAACCCTCGATTTCCAGACCGTGGACGCCCAGTCCGACCGCGTCGCCGCCGGTCTGCATGCGCGCGGCATACGCAAGGGCGACCGCGTCGCGCTCTACTGCATCAATTCCGACTTCTTTGCGCTGGCCTATTTCGGAATCCAGAAAACAGGCGCGACCGTCGTCCCGATCAACCTGCTGCTCAACCCGAAGGAGATCAACTATATCCTGAAGGACAGCGGGGCAAAGGCCATGATCTATTTTGAGGCCTTTGCCGGAAACGTCAAGGCCGCCACGGAAGATGTGGAGCTTCTCGGCCGGGCTTGCATCGGCGCAAACAAGGCCGGCGAAGGCGATTTGCTCTGGCCGGAACTTCTGAGCGACCAGAAGCCGCCTGCGGTTGTTTTCAATCCGGCAGAAGATGTCGCCGCGATTCTCTACACGGCGGGCACCACGGGCCACCCCAAGGGCGCGATGCTCACGCACACGAATCTGGTGAGCAATGCGTGGAGCGTTTCGCAGGCGCTTCCGCTCGAGCCGGGCAAGGATTCCATTCTGCTGGTGCTTCCGATGTTTCATGCGTTCGCCGCAACGGCGGGAATGCTCTATTCGATGCTTCACGGCATTTGCGTGATTCCCCTGCCCCGTTTCGAGCCGCACGAGACCGCCAAAGCGCTCGCCGCCACAAAGGCCGGCATGTTCATGGGCGTGCCCAGCATGTACAATGTGCTGCTCCATCTGCCCGACGAATGCACGGAGATGTTCTCATCGCTGAAATACTGCATCTCCGGCGGCGCGGCCATGCCCGTCGAGGTGATGAAGGCGTTTGAGACACGCTACGGCAAACTGATCTACGAAGGCGACGGCCCCACCGAATGCTCGCCGGTCACCTGCGTGAATCCTATTGGGGGCAAACGCAAGCCGGCTTCAGTCGGGCTGCCGGTTCCGCTGGTTGAAATGAAAATCATGGATGACACCGGCAAAGAGGTTTCGCACGGAACCATCGGGGAAATCTGCGTGCGCGGCCCGAACGTCATGAAGGGCTACTGGAACCAGCCGGAGGAAACCGCCGCTTCGTTCTTCGGGGAATGGTTCCGCACCGGAGACCTCGGAACCGAGGACGACGACGGATACTTTTTCATCGTGGACCGCAAGAAGGACATGCTCATCGTCAACGGGATGAATGTTTATCCGCGCGTGGTCGAAGAAGTGCTCTACCAGTTCGAGCCCGTCCGCGAGGCCGCGGTGATTGGCGAACCGCACGAGCTGCACGGCGAAATCCCCGTGGCCTATGTTGCGCTGAAAGAGGGCCGCAAGGCCACCGCCAACGATGTGCGGAATTACTGCCGCAGCAATCTCGGTCGCTATGAAGTGCCCCGCAAAGTATTCTTCATGGACGCGCTCCCCAAAAACGCGGCCGGCAAAATCATGAAGCGCGAACTGCGCACGCACGGCGAACTCGAACGCGGCATAGACAGCCG
>JAKQHR010000170.1 GCA_029557905.1 Verrucomicrobiota bacterium | reverse complement strand
CGGTCAGCCGTTCACGGTCGCTCTCCGCCTGAAGATGGATCCGCCCTGGCACACCTATTGGATCAATCCGGGCGATTCGGGGCTTGCTCCCCGCCTGGACTGGTCACTCCCGGAAGGATTTTCTGCGGATGAACTTCTTTTTCCGCCTCCTGCAGCCATCCCGACACCGCCGTTTATGACCTACGGATTCGAGAATGAGGTGTGGCTGCTGTCCACGATAACCCCTCCGGCCAGCCTGAAATCGGATCGCGTTGTCCTGAAGGCCGTGGTGTCCTGGCTTATCTGCAATGAGGTCTGCGTGCCGGGATCGGCCAGCCTTGTGCTGCGCCTGCCGGTTCAGGCCGGCGGCGCAAAACCTCATCCCGTTCATGCGGCTCAAATTTCCGCCGCGCGTGCGCGCCTCCCCGAACCGGCGGCCGGATGGCAATTCCGTGTGCGTCATGAAAACGGGTTGTATCATCTGGCTGTGTTTCCGCCTCCCGGATACGCGGGAGAGGTTCAGTCAGCATCCTTTTTCCCGTTTCAGAACGATATAATTCAACACTCAGCCCCCCAGAAATGGCGGCGCAGCGCAGAGGGGTACACCCTGGAACTTGTGCCCGCCGATCCGGCTGCTTCCCCGGAATCTTTGTCGGGCGTTCTTGTAATCGATGAGTGGGATTCGCGCCGCGCGCTTCGCGCTGAGGCCGTTTTTCCCCGGACAGAGACGCCCCGCGATTTAAACAAAGAAAGGAACACACCATGAAGAAAAAGATAATATTGACGGCTCTGGCTGTCCTCGCACTGTTTGGAACGGCCTTTGCGCAGGCTCAGGTCTCCGTGGGATCGCCGGCTCCCGGATTCACCCTGCCGGATGCGCAGGGTGTCAGCCGCAGCCTTTCCGAATTCAGCGGGAAGGTTGTGATTCTGGAGTGGACCAATCCTGACTGTCCATTTGTTAAAAAGCATTACGACTCGAAGAACATGCAGGCGCTGCAGGAGAAATACACAGCCCGGGGCGCAGTCTGGCTGTCCATCTGCTCCTCTGCTCCCGGGAAACAGGGGCATTACAGTGCCGCTGAATGGAATGATATTCTTGGCCGGCAGGGCAGCCGCGCGACGGCTCTTCTGCTTGATCCTGAGGGCAGGGCCGGGCTGGCCTATGCCGCAAAGACCACGCCGCACATGTTCGTCATTGATGCGGAAGGAACCCTTGTGTATGACGGGGCCATAGATGACCAGCCTTCGACACGGACGGATGATATCCCCGGCGCGAAGGCGCTGCTTGCCGACGCCGCAGATGCCGCGCTGGCCGGACAGCCGGTTCCTGTTCCGAAAACGGCACCCTACGGCTGTTCCGTCAAATACTGATGCCGGCAGGCGGGCCTATTCCATTATCCGGGGCTGCCCGGTGACGGAAATGACGCTTTCCCACAGTTCGCTTTCGGGCTGAACATATCTCCGGCAGCAGGTGGCTTCCGCGAGCGGCACGTGGATGAACCTGTCGTTCCAGAGGCCGATCAGCACATC
>JAKQHR010000147.1 GCA_029557905.1 Verrucomicrobiota bacterium | reverse complement strand
CGTTGGTGTCGGTCCAGTCAAAACGGCCGTTGCCGTTGGTGTCCGTATAGGGCTCTTTATCGGCAAAGGTGTAAACATTCCAAGTATATTCACCATAGCCCACGCTGATCGGCAGATCCGTGTCATAATAATACTCGGGGTTGTTCGGCTGGCGGACAAAGCTGATTTTTGGATGGTCGTCGCCCTCGTTCGGCCCGAAGTTGTCGTTGGGCGTTTCATGAGCAATATCAATCAGGTCGGCGAGTCCAAGGTTCATGACCTGCCAGGCGCTGTTCCAGTCGCGGCAGTTGTCCCATTTGCGGTAGAAGCCGTCTTCAGTCACGCGCAGGTGGAAATCCTCAGGCACCATGCCGGGATAGATATCAATGGGGGTATTCTCATTGTATCCTGGAATATCAAATGCCCGATGGTTCATGATGTTGTCGAAATAGATGCGGATGCCGAAGCGGTGCGCGGTCTCGACGAGGTTCAAAAGTTCGGCTTCCGTGCCGTAGCGCGTGCGGACACTTCCGCGCTGGTCGTTGCCGCCAAGGTCAAACGGATCCCACAGGTCATAACCGACAGAGAGGCCGCCGCTGCCTTTTGTGGGCGGCGGAAGCCAGAGGGCGGTATATCCGGCTTCGGCCAGCTCCGGAATGCGGGCGGTGATTTCCTCCCAGCTTGTGTTGAAATACTGCAACATGGTTTCGCCGAAAGACACGGCGCACATCACAAAAGAAACCAGCATGAAGGCCCAAAGAGTTTTTTTCATCACACCACCCTGACCAGGCACAATTCGACCACCGCATCACCCATGTAAAACGTTTTACCCGGAGGCGCGGCCGTTGTACAGCTTCATTGTCATAAAATACTCTCCGGGCTGCGGGCCTTCAAGCTGGAAGGCCCGAATTTCGGGCTTTTCAGCGGTACTGCCGGCTCCAGGCGCCGAGATGATGATTGCGAGCCGAGCGCTCCAGCTTGCGCAGACGGTCAAACATCTTGTTGGCATCCGTTCCGTCCGGATGCCTGGTCGATGCCCCGTAAACCCGCACCAGCCCGCTGGCGGCGAGCAGTTCGCCCAGATCTTCCCCGCTGTGCGTAGTGACAAAAGCAAAATATCGCTTCCCGGATCCGCCCTTGGCATCTTTCCATTGGGTATATATCGTGAAGGGACGCGCAAGCTGGTTTTTCGTGAAATGCTTGGCTTCTTTTCCCACCTTAAGGGCATCTTTTGAATCAATCTTCCAGTAGTCCGCCTGTTCATTCAGACGCTGCGGAAACTCTTCGTTGGTTTCGGCGCTGTCCACGAAATAAAGGCGAAAATAAAGTGAACGGCCCTGATATTTGACATGAAAACTGTCCCCGTCGTTGCTGAAATTGTCTTCCAGCGTGCAGTTTTTCATGACGGTCCACTCCTGTGCTGCCGCCAGATAAACTCCGGCCAGCTGAAAAACCAGAAGCCATTTGAGATGTTTCTTCATGTCACGCTCCCTGCAGAGTGAATCACTGCAGCCATATTACAGAATCTGCGCACCTGTTGTCACTCAGATCGTTTCTTTTTTGCGGTAGACCAGTCCCTGAAAACCGGCAACCAGATCCCCGGTTTCATCCCGCACGGGAATATCATAGGTCGCGAGTTTTGCGTTGCGAGAGGTCTCCCGGGCCTCGGCCGTCAGCACACCGCTCTTCACCGCCTTCATGAATGATATGCTGACGTTGATACCCACGGCCAGCGTCCCGTAAGCATTAGACGCCGCCGCAAAAGTGAAATCCGCGAGGACGAAAATGGCCGCGCCGTGGACCATCCCCGCTCCGTTCAGATGTTTCTCGCCAACGGTCAGGGATGCTTTCGCCCGGCCGGGTCCAACGTCCAGCAGTTCAACCCCCGCAAGCCGCGCGAAACGATCGTTAGCCAGGAATTTTCGTATTTTGTCCATGCAATCTGCTGAAATATCATCTTCCAGACAGGCGGCCAAAACTTTTCTTCCCGAATTTATGCGGTTTGTGGCCGGATCCGCCCGGATGCCGGCGGTCGCGCGGAGACTGCTGCCGAGCATGCCCGCCGGCGCGGAGCCGACCCTGCTGGCCGCGCGGTTCAGGCCTCGCGGCCTCGCCGGTCGCATAACGGGCCGTCTCGGAATGCCATGCGTGATTCATTTCTTCCGGGATTTTCTTGCGGATCAGCTTCTCTATGCCGCGCAGCCAGTCGCGCTCGCGGGCGGAGCAGAACGAGATGGCGTCGCCGTCCGCACCCGCCCGGGCGGTGCGGCCAATGCGGTGAATGTAGGTTTCAGGCTCCTCGGGCAGATCATAGTTCACCACATGCGTGATGCTGTCCACGTCCAGCCCGCGGGCGGCGATGTCCGTCGCCACCAGCGCGCGCACCCGGTCCGTCTTGAATCCGTGCAGCGCCTTCGTGCGGTCCGTCTGCGACTTGTTGCCGTGAATGGCGCAGGCGGCAATATCCGCCGCGCGGAGCTTCTTGACCACCTTGTCCGCGCCGTGCTTTGTACGGGTGAAGATGAGAACCTTGTCCATGTTGTGGCCGGCGATAATATCCACCAGAAGAGCATCCTTGTTACCCTTGTCCACAAACATCATCTTCTGCGCGATGCGCTCAACCGTCGGACGCTCGGGGTCAATCGTGATTTCCACCGGATTATGCAGCAAATCCTTTGCAAGCTCCGCAACCACCGGCGGCATCGTGGCGGAGAAAAAGAGCGAATGTCTTTTCCTGGGCAGGGCGGCAATCACCCGGCGCACGGCCGGAATGAAGCCCATATCCAGCATGCGGTCGGCCTCATCGAGGATGAATATCTCAATGCCGTCGAGCTTGACGTGCCCCTGCTCCATCAGGTCCAGCAGGCGGCCGGGCGTGGCCACCACCACATCCACCCCGCGGCGCAGCGCCTGAACCTGCGGGTTCTGGCCGACCCCGCCGAACACCACCGTGTGCGAGATCTTCAGATGGCGCCCATAAGTCCTGATGCTGTCGCCGATATGGGCGGCCAGTTCGCGCGTCGGGGTGAGGATCAGCGCGCGCGGGCGCCTGCTGACTGGATGCTTGTGGCTGTTCGTGAGCTCCTGCAGAAGCGGAAGCGTGAAGGCGGCCGTCTTGCCGGTGCCCGTCTGCGCGCATCCGAGCAGGTCACGGCCCTCCACGAGATGCGGGATCGCCTGCTGCTGGATGGGGGTGGGCACGGTGTAACCCTCTTCGGCCACCGCGCGCTGAATCGGCTCGATCAGAGCCGAGAATACATTGCATGATTTCATTTCTCTTCTTTTCCGTCCGGTAATTTTTCAAACCATTTCTGCCTGCCGGACGTGGAGGAAAAGAAAATGCCGCGCGAACGCGGACGCGGGTTCTTCCTGAACCAATGTGCGTGCGGAAGATACGCGGACGGCGGCCCGGTGTCAAACACAGCTTCAGATTCTGTCAGGAGAGGAGATTCCCAGCAGAGCGAGGCCCGTGCGCAGGGTGCGCGCCACGAGATCGCAGAGACGGATGCGGCTTTCGCGAACACCGTCCTGCGCCTTAAGGAATGGAACATTCTGATAAAACGCGCTGTAGATCTGTGACAGGTCATAAAGATAATCCGCAAGGTAGTTCGGGCGGCAGGCATTGGTCGCCGTGACCAGCACATCGCCGAACCTTGTGAGCAGGATGGACAGCCGGCGCTCAACCTCTTCGCCAAGAACGATCGGATAATCCAGGAAATTCCTGCCGGGGAACTGCTCATGGTATTTGTCGCGCACGCTGGCGATGCGGGCATAGGCGTACTGCAGATACGGCGCGGAGTTGCCTTCAAGCGACAGGGCCTTTTCCCATGTGAAGGTTACAAGGCTCTGCGGATTCTGGCTCAGGTCGGCATATTTCACGGCCCCGATGCCCACGGCCTCCGCAACCAGCTCCTGATTCTCTTCCGGCATATCGGGACTCGCCGCGCGCACCATTTCGCGCGCGCGCGACACCGCCTCGTCCAGAAGCCGCTCCAGCTTGATCACATTGCCCTCGCGCGTCGAGAAGGTGGCATCGGGCAGGCGCATCAGGCCGAACCACACATGCTCAAGCTTCACCTTGAAGCCAAGTTTCGCGGCGATCGCAAAAAACTGCCGGAAGTGGAGCTGCTGCCGCTCGTCGGTGACATAGACAATGCGGTCGGGATTGAACTCCTCTACACGGGAGATCACGGTGGCAAGGTCGGTGGTGGTGTAGTTGTAACCGCCGTCGCTTTTCCGGACAATGCTGAGCGGAAGGCCTTCGGCGTCCAGCTTCACGACTCCCGCGCCCTCGCTCTCCTCGTAGAGGCCCCTCTCCTTCAAAAGCGAAATCACGCCGGCAAGACGGTCGCGGTACCAGCTTTCACCGCGTTCGATGTCAAACGAAACGCCGAGCCGTTTGTAAGTCCGGTCGAACTCCTGTTTGCTGAGGCGGATGAACTCCTCCCAGAGAGCAAGGTTGTCCGGATCGCCGGCCTGCAGCTTGACGAGTTCAGCTCGGGCCTGGTTCAGCCATTCCTCGTCCTCTTTGGACCGCTCATAGCTGACACGGTATACCCGCTCCAGCTCCTCAACCGGAGCATTCGCCAGCGCCTCTCTGTCGAGAAAATGCCGGTAGCCCATGATAATGATGCCGAACTGAGTGCCCCAGTCGCCCAGATGGTTGTCGGCGATAACGTCATAGCCCATGAAGCGGTGCAGGCGGTCGAGCGCATTGCCGATCACCGTGGAGCGGATATGGCCGATGTGCATCGGCTTGGCCACATTGGGGCTCGAATAATCCATCACCACGCGATGTCCCCGGCCGGGTTCAGGCACGCCCAGGCGTTCATCCGCCTCCATCTCCATCAGCTCCCGGGCGAGTGACGCATCATCAAGATAAAAATTCACGAAGCCGGGGCCGGCAATCTCAAGGCGCGCAACACCCTCGGGCGGGGGAACAGAACCAACCAGCGCCCCGGCGACATCCCTGGGTTTCTTCCCGGCCCGTGGCGCGAGTTTCATGGCGGCATTCCACTGGAAATCACCAAACTGAGGGTTCGCCGTCGGCTGAACCTGCATCTCGACGGATGCGAAATCCATGTCGGGAAAGACCGCCCGAAGACGGCCGGTCATCCAGTCGGTCAGCCGCTGCTGCAGGGATAAGCGCTTGTTTTTCATCACGTTATGTTGTCCGGATAAATCATCAGAATTCAGGAGCGGGATTTTACACAAGAGGCCCCAAAAGGGAACAAATAAAAATAATTGATTTCACCCTTGCATTGGCAGGGGGGAGTTGTATTCTCGCCGCGGTCAAACGGTTTTACACGTTGATTCGAGGTAATTATGTTAAATTGAACAGAAGGGGTGCAGTATGCCAATCATGAAGAAAAAAACCGGTGCGCGGAAAGCGCCCGCAGTGAAAAAAGCAGCAGTGAAAAAAGCGGCGCCGAAAAAGAAAGCGGCGGCCGCGAAAGCTCCGGCGAAGAAAACCGAGGCCCCCAAGGCCCGCGTTATTTCGTCTGAGGAACGGTACCAGATGATCCAGACCGCCGCCTATTACCGGGCCCAGGCCAACGGTTTCCAGGGCGACCCCCGGATCCACTGGGCGGAAGCAGAAAAGGAAGTCAATAAACTGCTGGGAAGCTGATCGCAGGCCGCTTTCGCCGGGCAGCCCCGTTAACGGGGCTGCCCTTTTTTATGAGCATTCCCCGACAAAGAGACTTGTTTTTCAGAAGCCGTTCCGTTATCTACTGCGCATTGAATCTATGTGCGTGAAAGGTCTGTTTAAAGGAGATGCGCTGATGACGAAATACTTTCTGCTCTGCCTCGCTGTTTTTTCACTCGTGATGTCACCGGTTTGTTTTGCCGAATCATCCGTCGTCGAAACGGAAGTTCCCGCTGAAGACGCCGAGAGCCGAAACACCCTTGCCGAAGCCGCGAAGGCTGCATCCCCGGGTTCGGATAAACAGGCCGACGAAAAAACCACAAAGGATCTGGACAAACCGGTGAGCCGCGCCGCACGGACCGAAAAAGAAAAGAGCAAAACCGAGCCGAAGATCGCGAGGGCGCCGCGCGAAAACCGCTGGGATTACGTGCTGGGGGCCGGCATTGTGATCAGTCCCGACTACAAGGATATGATGGAGGAAGCCTACGGATCGGTGGATGCCTCCACCATCGGCTGGGTGGATCTGCAGCTTGGCCTGCGTTATAAACTTTCAGAATATTTCACCCTCACGCCCGGCCTTGATATCCTCTTCAACTACTTTGTTCCCGAGGAGGAAGACCGTTTCATCAGCCACATCCTGCTGCCCTCTCTCGGCATCCAGTATGCATTTGAGAACAACCCCGCCTACTATCTCGGCGCGGAAATCAGCTATCCGGTGGCGGACTCAGGCAGCGACGAGCTGGATCTTTCGGCCTCCGGGCCCGGCTTCAGCGCCTTTCTCGGATACATGATGGAAAACGAATGGAATCTGGAGTTCGGCTACAGCTTTCTTCCGGTTGAAAACGGACCGGACGACGAGGCGGAGGAATACAACCTCGGCGGCTTCGTTCTGAAAATCAACCGCCGGTTCTGATTCCGTCCGGAGTCACAAACCGGACCGGATTTCCTCGCGACGGCGGTAAAGATAGTTCATGGCCTGACCTGCTGTTTTGCTTTCGGGGCGGGAGCCGGTTTCCTCGATGATGTCGTTCAGCAGGCCGGGAAGCCATTCCCCTTTGAGAAGCCAGCGGCCGTTGACGTGAACCATGTTGACCGAAAGATCGGAAAAACAACGACCGTCACCCACGCGCAGTTTTACGGTGGCCATATCGCCGTCAATCCCGGCTTCGCCAATCTCATAGGCCGCATCTTTCCATGAATGGAGGCCCTCGTTCAGTTCTTCGACCATCCACCCGTTCATGCTTTCATAGGCGGCCACCATCCGGTCAACGGTTTCTTTCTCCTGCGGCAGGCATTCCGAAATCAGCGGCTGCAGCGGCTTCATCAGCACTTTTGAAGGATTGCGCAGGAATTCCAGATATAATTCCTTCAAGGCCGGTCCGTTTTCAATCCCCTGTGACTCGGCGAACCGCGCGGGCGTGGCCCGCAGCACCGAATCCCAGTCCACCTGCTGCGCAAGATATTCAGGAACCGGTTCTGTCACCATCTGCTGCACCACTGCGGTCAGAACAGCGGCGGGGCCGGGAGCTTCCGCGGCCTTCACGGACAGCGCGGAACCGCTGTACAGCGACAGGAAAAATATAGCGGACACTGCACGCTTGTTCATCTGCAAACTCCTTGTCTCAAGCCTCGAATTCCCCGCCGGTGCGGACCAGCCGGGCGCTGTTGAAAACAACACAGATCGAGCCCGTGTTGTGAAGAAGAGCGGCAACCACCGGATTCAGATAGCCCATGCCGGAAAGCATCAGCCCCCCCACGATAAACAGCAGCCCGATGCCGAGATTCTGAAACACCACCGCGCGAGCCTGGCGCGAAAGGCCCACAAGAAACGGGATGCGGTTCAGGTCGTTGTTCATAAGCGCAACCGTGGCGCTGTGAATGGCGACATCACTCCCGGCAGCGCCCATCGCCACACCGATGTCGCCGGCGGCCAGTGCGGGCGCATCGTTCACCCCGTCACCCACCACGGCCACGCTCAACCCCGCATCGCGCAGGCGGTTCACGAATGACACCTTTTGCTGCGGGAAGCATTCGGCCTCGAATTCCCCGCAGCCGACGGCCGAAGCCACGCGCTCCGCAACGGGACGGCGGTCGCCGGTCACCATCGCCAGCCGTTTCACATTCAGGCTCCGGAGCGCCTCGAAGCAGGGTTTGGCGCCCGGCCGGACTTCGTCCTGCATGCCAATCCAGCCGAGATACTGGCCGGCGCGCGCAACAAACACCACGCTGAAGCCCTCGGTCTCGCCGGCATCGGCCTCGTCAAGCTTTGAGCTGCGGATGCCGTTCTCCTTCAGCCAGCCGGCGCGTCCGCACAGAACCTGCCCGCCCCGCACATTCCCCCGCACGCCGCGGCCGGGCTCCTCGTGAAAATCCTCAGGATCCGAAGCCTCCACTCCGGTTTCTTCCGCCAGCCGCAGAACGGCGGCGGCGGACGGGTGATGACTGAAGCGGTCCACACTGGCGGCCGCAGCCAGCAGATCCGAAGGGGAAACCCCTTCGCAGGGCGCCAGACGCGCAACCCCCAGCTCGCCGGTGGTCAGTGTGCCGGTTTTATCAAACACAAAGGCGGTGATGCGCGAAACGGCCTCGAGGTCGGCGACATGCTTGACAAGGATCCCGACACGGGCGGCCGCGGAAAGAGCCGCGACCATGGCCGTGGGCGTCGCAAGAATCAGCGCGCAGGGACAGGCCACCACCAGAATTGAAATCAGTCTTGAAGCATCCTGCGTGAAGAACCAGACCAGGACCGCAATCATCAGGATCACGGGTGTGTAGTATCCGGTATAGCGGTCAATCAGGCGCATGAATGGCAGGCGCGTGTCGCCCGCGGCGAGAATGAGATCCCGGACCTGTCCCAGCGTGGTGTCGGCGCCCGCGCGCGCGACCTCGACCTCCACCGAACCGGTGAGATTATGCGTCCCCGCGAAGACTTCATCTCCCGGGCCCTTGTCGCGGGGGACCGATTCGCCGGTGATGGTGGCCTCATTCAGGGTGGTTTGACCTTTCTGTATGACCCCGTCCGCGGGAACGTTGTCGCCGGGCTGCAGGCGGATGATGTCGCCCGGCTTGAGGTCCGGGGCGGCCACCTCTTCCGTTCCTCCGCCGGGGAGCAGGCGGAGCGCCTTTGTCGGCGTCAGGCGCACAAGGCTCTCAATGGAGGCGTGCGCGCCTTCGGCGGTGCGCGTCTCGATCACGAGCGAGATCAGCATGAAAAAGGAAATCAGGCCGGCGGTCTGGAAATCCCCAAACACGAATGCGGCGAGCACGGCGAGCCCAACCAGTTCATTCATCTGCAGGCTGCCCGCCAGCAGCCCCCTTATGGCGGTCCAGAAAATCGGCAGCGCGAGCAGGATGGCTCCGACAGCCGCGCTGACATCGGCCGCCAGCGGATTGTCCCTGTAGATCAGCCCCGCGATGAACGAGTTGACAATGAAGGCCATGCCCAGCAGCACAAGCAGCAGCAGGCGCGATGCCCTGCGACCGCCCCGCCCTACATTTTCCGCTGAATTGACCACCTGCATTTTATTTCTTCTTCACGGGTTTTGACTCCTCCGGCGTGAGCAGGAGCCGGAGCTCCTGCGTGCCGTCGGCGTTTCTGTGAATCACGTATTTCTCGTCGACGCCGGTCAGGACACGGCGCAGCACATCCTGCAGAAGCACCTGGGCCGTGATATCGGGATTTTTGACGTACTTCTCGCGCACCGTGGTGAAATAGTCCGCTGACGCCCTGACCTCGCTGACGATGCGGCGGCGGGCGGCCTCGCCCTCGTCTTTCAGGCGGGCGGCTTCGCCCTGCGCCTCGTTGTCGAGGCGGGCGGCATAGCTCCGCGCCTCACTGATGCTGCGGCTCTGCTCCTGTTCGGCGGAGATCACGGCATCAAAAGCCTGCGCCACCTGGCGCGGAGGGATCACGGCCAGCAGGTCCACCCGGTCCACCTGCACTCCGAGTCCAAGTTCCCGGCAGCGCTCACGCAGGCAGGTGTCCACGGCGGAGCGAAAGCTTTCG
>JAKQHR010000137.1 GCA_029557905.1 Verrucomicrobiota bacterium | reverse complement strand
GACGAACCGACCGTCGGCCTGCACCAGCGGGACAACCTGCGCCTGATCGACACGCTCAAGAAGCTGCGCGACATGGGCAATACGGTTCTGGTGGTGGAGCACGACGCCGACATGATGCTGGCCTGCGACCATATTATCGATATGGGGCCGGGCGCCGGCGCCCGGGGGGGGGAAGTGATTTTTCAGGGCAGTCCCGCCGAAGTGCTGCAAAGCGAAACATCGCTTACGGGGCAGTACCTCTCCGGCCGGAAATCCATCGGGCTTCCCGCCTGGCGGAAGGTCAAGGGCCGCCACATCGTCCTGGAAGGCGCAACGGAAAACAATTTGAAAAATATCGACATTCGAATCCCGACCGGCGTTCTGACCGCCGTCACCGGCGTTTCCGGCTCCGGCAAAAGCACCATGGTGATCGAAACGCTCTACCAGGTGATGGCGCGCCGGCTGAATCAGCACAGCGGCCCCATGGCAAAAATCCGCCGCGTCCGGGACATGGGAGGCATCGAGCGGGTCATCATGATCAATCAGCAGCCGATCGGACGGACGCCGCGGTCCAATCCCGTCACCTATACCGGCATTTTTTCCTTTATCCGCGATCTTTTCACCGGCCTTCCGGACGCCCGCATCCGCGGCTACAAGCCGGGGCGGTTCAGCTTCAACGTCAAGGGCGGCCGCTGCGAAGCCTGCGAGGGAAACGGGTTGATCAAAATCGAAATGCACTTCCTTCCGGATGTTTACGTCACCTGCGACGCCTGCCGGGGCAAGCGCTTCAACGCGGACACGCTGGACATCAAATACAAGGATAAAAGCATCGCCGATGTTCTGGATCTGACCGTTTCTCAGGCGCTGGATTTTTTTGCCAACATCCCGTCCATTCGCTCGCATCTCCAACTGCTGGCGGATGTCGGCCTCGGATACATCCGTCTCGGCCAGTCGGCCACAACGCTTTCCGGCGGCGAAGCGCAGCGCATCAAGCTGGCGCGGGAGCTGGGGAAAAGGGTCAACCAGAACACCCTGTACATTCTGGACGAGCCCACCATCGGTCTGCACTTTGCGGACATTCAGAAGCTGCTGGACGTGCTGATGCGCCTGGTGGACATGGGCAATACCATGGTCGTCATCGAACACAATCTGGATATTATCAAGTCCGCGGATCACATCATCGATCTGGGTCCCGAGGGCGGTCCGGGCGGAGGGCGGATCATCGCCTCCGGCACGGTCCGGGAGGTGGCGCGAAATGAACAGTCTTTTACCGGCGCCTTTTTGAAGAAAGTTCTATGAGGGGAGGCACAGGCACATGAATTCCATTCCATTGGTTCCTTTAAAATACCGGCATTCGATCCTGCTGATTGACGACGAAGAAGCCGTCCTGGAAATCATGACCATGGCGCTGGCCGATGAAGGGTATGATCTGCGCACGGCCGGCTCCGCGGAAGAAGCGCTGGCCATCCTGAAAGAATCGCCGGATGTTTCCCTGATTATTTCCGACCAGCTCATGCCCGGCATGACCGGGGTGCAGTTTTTTGCGCAGGCCCGCCACATTTGCCCCGACGCCCTGCGCGTGCTGCTGACGGGCTACACGGACACGGACGCGATCATTGACGCCATCAACAGCGGGGGCATTCACCGGTATCTGACCAAACCCTGGCGCAGGGAAGAACTGCTCCACACGATCCGGCAGTTGCTGGGCAAAGCGGAGCTGGTGATGGAGAACCGGAGGCTGGACGAACTGGTCAAAAAACAGAATGCCGAACTCATGGAGCTCAACAAAAGTCTGGAAGAAAAAGTGCGGCTGAAAACCCGGCACCTGAACCGGAGCCTGGAAGAGCTCCAGTCCAGCTATGAAAGAACCCGGATGATTCTGGAGGGGACGGTGCTGGCCATGTCCAGAATCGTGGAAAGCCGGGATCCTTACACGGCCGGCCATGAACAGCAGGTGGCCAGAATCGCCTGTGTCATTTCGGAAAAAATGCTGCTGCCCGCGGATCGGGTGGACGCCATCCGGGTCGCAGGCCAGCTTCATGACATCGGCAAAATCGCCGTCCCGTCCGAGATTCTGACCAAGCCGGGGCGATTGAGCCCTCTGGAAATGGAGATGGTCAAAACCCACTGCCAGAACGCTTACGATATTCTCAAGGCGATTGAATTTCCCTATCCGGTTGCGAAGATCATTCTGCAGCACCACGAACGGCTGGACGGATCCGGCTATCCGCAGGGATTGAAGGGGGACGAGATCCTCCTGGAAGCGCGGATCATCGGCGTGGCCGATGTGATTGAAGCCATCTCCTCCCACCGGCCGTACCGCCCCGCCAAGGACGTTGACGTGGCGATGAAAGAAATTACCGACCATCGCGGAACCCTTACGACGCGAACGTGGTCGATGCCGCCCTAGACATT
>JAKQHR010000109.1 GCA_029557905.1 Verrucomicrobiota bacterium | reverse complement strand
CTCAGAAGAAACGCGCTGCGCGCGAAGGGGCTCGAGCAGTCGGCAAAATTCGACTGGAACAAAACCGCCGCCGAAACCTGGAAAATCTACAGGAAGATAATCCGTGGTTAAAACTCTTAAATATTGAAGGTCCGTGGTTAGAACGGCTTGAAAATGAGAATTGGAATAGACGCCAGATGGATTTTTGAGAAGATCAGCGGGATCGGCTCCTATACGCAGGAACTGATTGCTCATCTTCCCGAGGTGGACCAGCAGAATCACTATGTCCTGCTCTTCGGCAGCCGCACGGTGATGGAGCGCACGTCAAACCTCGCGCGGCTGGAGGAACGCCGGAATGTCGAAACCGTGCTGTTTGAGTATTCCCCCTTTTCCTGGCGGTCGCAGACGCTTCTTCCCCGCCGCCTGCGCAAGCTGAATCTCGACGTCTATCACGCGCCCAACTACATGATCCCGTTTCCGGCTTTTGCGAAGGATGCCTCGCGCAAAACCGCGTGCGTGATGACGATTCACGATCTGATCCCGCTGATCTTTCCCGACCATGCTCCGAAATCCAAAAAGAGCCGCCTGTTCCCGCTGTTCAAAAAGATTATGCTGGCGGCTGCCGCGCGCGCCGATCTGATCATCGCGCCCAGCGAGTGTTCGCGGAATGACATCATCGCGCGGCTGCAAATTCCGGAAACGAAGCGCAGCCGCGTGGTGGTGATTCCGGAAGGGGTGGACGCGCGCTACAAGCCCCTTCCGCAGCCGTCTCCTTCAAAGGTGGTTCTCTATGTGGGCCGTCAGGATCCCTACAAGAACCTGGCCTCGCTCGTTCGGGCCTTTGCCAAAGTGCATGAAGCCGTCCCCTCCGCGGTGCTGCGCGTTATTGGTCCGCCCGACAAACGCTATCCGGAGGCATTTGAACTCGCGCGCGAGCTGAATATTCTTCCGCACATTGACTGGCACGGCTATGTGGACAATGCCGGCCTGCTGGCCGCCTATCAGCAGGCCGCCGTGCTGGTGCTTCCCAGCCGGTACGAGGGCTTCGGCCTGCCGGTGGTCGAGGCCATGGCCTGCGGGACGCCGGTCGTCTGCAGCAATGTCAGCTCGCTTCCTGAAGTCGCGGGCGATGCCGCGCTGATGGCCGATCCTGGCGACGCCAGCGCCTTTGCGGAACATATTGTGAATGTGCTGACCCGTCCGGAGCTGGCCCGCGGCCTGCGCGAGAAAGGCCTCGCCCGCGCCGCGCAGTTCACATGGCAGAAGACCGCCGAACAGACCCTGAAGGCGTACGAGGAAGCAAAGAGAAATATTTAGACAGGATTTACAGGATCAACAGGAATCAGAATGGAACACAAAGAAATATCCGAAATAATCATCGGATGCGCTTACAAGGTGTTCAATGAAATGGGCTTTGGGTTTCTTGAATCTGTCTATGAGAAATGCCTGATGATTGAGTTCAAAAAGGCTGGGTTAAAGGCCGAAAATCAACAGCCAATTCGGGTGCTTTACAAGGGGCATCTTGTTGGCGAATTTTTCGCCGATATCATCGTTGAAGACAAGATTGTCGTTGAACTCAAGTCTGTGAGCAGGCTAATCAAGGCGCATGAAGTGCAATTGGTCAACTATCTAACGGCAACGGGTCTTCCGGTGGGCCTAATAATCAACTTTGCAGAAAGCGGAGTTGAAGTTAAACGCAAGGTGAGGCAGCTCAACAAGCATGCGGTTGCTATGATCTCCAATCCCGTAAATCCTGTTGATCCTGTCTAAAAATGAAGAAAAATGGCTGAGGCTGTAACAGAGCATAAAGAGACGCAATGATTTCGTTTCCTCCAGAATGGAAAAGCATAAAGGCCGTGCTTTCGCACGACTGGCTCACCGGCATGCGCGGCGGCGAGCGCGTGCTTGAACTGCTGTGCGAGGGGTTCCCCGAAGCCCCGGTTTATACGCTCCTTCACAATCCGGGCGCCGTTTGCGAAACCATCAGCCGCCATCGCATCGAAACATCGTGCCTGCAGAAAGTGCCGGGCATCTTTTCGAAGTACCGCTGGTTTCTTCCGTTTTTCCCCTGGGTAGTCGGCCGCATGAAAACCCCCGGGGCGGATGTTCTCATCAGCACCAGCCACTGCATCGCCAAAGGCGTGAAGCCCGCGCCCGGAACAAGGCATCTCTGCTACTGCTTCACGCCCATGCGCTATGCGTGGATTTTCTATGACGAGTATTTCGGGAAGAACCCGTTCAAGAAAGCCCTGTTCAAGCCGGTTTTGAACGGGCTCCGGCAGTGGGATATGAAGGCCTCCGAGCGGGTGGATCATTTCGTGGCCATCAGCGAGCATGTCCGCCGCCGGATCCAGGACTGCTACGGGCGCGATGCCGATGTGGTCTATCCCCCCGTGAACACGGATTTCTACACCCCTGCCGGCGAGCCGGAAGATTTCGACCTGATCGTATCGGCCCTTGTGCCCTATAAAAGGATAGACCTCGCCGTCATGGCCTACAACCAAACGGGGAAGAAGCTGAAAATTGTCGGCATTGGCACAGACGGCGCCGAGCTGCGCCGCGCCGCCGGGCCGAATATTGAATTTCTCGGCTGGCAGGATGATGCGGCGGTGCGCGATCTTTACCGGCGCTGCCGCTGTCTGGTGTTCCCCGGCGAAGAGGATTTCGGGATCGTCCCGCTCGAGGCGCAGGCCTGCGGCCGGCCGGTAGTCGCTTACGCGCGCGGGGGAGCGCTCGAAACGGTTGTGGACGGGGTCTCCGGGGTCTTCTTTAAAAACCAGACCGCCGACGATCTGATTGCCGCCCTCGAAAAATGCCACCAGACGACATGGAATTCCTCCGCAATCCGGGCCCACGCCGAAAAATTCAGCCGGCAGCACTTCATTGACGGTTTTGCCGAAAGCATCCGGACGACACTGGCAACTTGAGCTAATCCAGCGCGAAAAATCGCAAAAAATGCCCAAAAAAGGCTCGTAAATGGTCAAAAACCGTTGAAAATCGCCAAAAAATGGCCAAAATCCGCGAAAAACGACCGATTTTGCTTGATTTTCCGAAAAAAATCTGCTTATCTGTTTGCAGTGCAATGAGCTCCGGAAATCGGCGCAAACATCGAAAAATCTCTCAAAAAGCCCTCAAAACGTCTGAAAATACGAAAAAAAGGCCCAAAACGCCTAAAAAGGTCTCAAAACGCCCCCAGGACCGAAAAATTCCGCGCAGAACTTCCAATGACTGGAACTTTTTCCCGGGGCCGCTGATTTCACTGGTGCGGCCTGCGGCTTCTGCTAGGATACGGGGCCTATGGAAATCACGGTAGGCATTTTTCTTGTGCTCATGGCCATGGCGTTTGTATGCGCGTTTATAGATTCGTCCATGGGCATGGGCTACGGCACAATCCTTGGTCCGCTGCTGCTGATCATGGGCTTCAGCCCGACGGTGGTGGTTCCGGCCATTCTTCTCACGCAGGCTTTTGAAGGTTTTGTGGCCTCGATGTTCCATCAGCAGTTTGAGAATGTTTCGTTCGAGCCCAGTTCGCGTGAATGGAAGATGCTGATCATGGTGGTGGGGTTTGGCATTGTGGCGGCCGTCATGGCGGCGGTGATTGCCGTGAACATTCCGAAGGTTGTTCTGAAGACCTATATCGGTCTGCTGGTGACCGCCATGGGAATCATCCTGCTGACCCGGAAGAGTTTCACCTTCACCTGGAACCGGATGGTCTTCGTGGGAATCCTGAGCGCGTTCAACAAGGGCATGACGGGCGGCGGTTTTGGCCCGGTGATTACGGGCGGACAGGTCATGGCCGGTCAGGAGCATAAAGCCGCCGTGGGCATCACCACCATGGCGCAGGCGCCAATCTGCATTTCCGGTTTCTTTGCCTATATGATCTTCCGCACGGTCCGTGAGGTGCCGGGAGCGGTGCTTGAAATGCGACTGGCGGATTTCTTCACGCGGATGTTTTCCCCGCAGCTTTTCCAGTGGGAACTGATCCTGGCGCTGTTCATCGGATCCATCATGGTGGCGCCGTTCGGGGCCTTCACCACGCGAAGCCTGAAGCAGGCTTCCATCCATTACATGATGGGCGGCCTGATCACGGTGCTGGGGATATGGACGCTGGCGCGCACGTGGATGCCCTGAGCGCTTCCGTTTTTTTTCAAGAATCCTTGACTTCCACAAGTTGGATATTATCGTGTTCGAATCCTTGACGGTTCCGGCGTAGCTCAATGGTAGAGCGGGTGGCTGTTAACCACTAGGTTGCAGGTTCGAGCCCTGCCGCCGGAGCCAGCGTTCAAGCCAGAAGTTCTTCCACCGTTTTGAGAATCGCCGGGAGGCGGCTCCCGTCCGGATGGCCGAGCGCCTGCTGCTCTTCCATGATCTGCTTCCGCGCGGTCTCCAGCATCTGCCGGCGCCGCCACTCCTCCGTCATGTCGGTCAGAATGCCGACCACCAGCCCGTTTTCCTTCAGCGGCACAATCAGGTGACGGACATAGGCGTTGTTGTCCATGTAGAGCTTGTCGTGGCCGCGCAGGGGCCGGTTGTCGTTCCAGGCGCTGATGAAATAGCGCGGCTCTTCGCGCAGCGCCCGCGACAGCGGCTGCCCGGTGATGGTGTCCGCATCCACCCGGAAGATGCGGCAGAAGGCGGGATTCACCTGCCGGATGATCATGTCCTGATCCGCCACGACAATGCCGCTGGGATCATATCTCCAGAGAAGTTCAGAAAGAGTTGTGTCCGACATATGTTTCAAGCTCCATGGTTCAGAAATACCGTTCTCCGGCCTGAAATGCAAACCGGAATCAGCGCCCCCGGTAGTTGAACAGGTCCGCCGGCCTGACGGGATCGTCCGGCCGAAGACGGTTGAGCGCGTTGACGATCTTGAGCTGCGCGCGCATGGTGAGTTCCCGGCCCCGCCGGCCCTTCTGCACCACTTTGAACGTGAGGTGTTCGGTGGAGGCCCGCACGAGATCGCCGTTTGCGATTTCCAGCCCGTTCAGCAGCGCATCAAGCGGCTGCGTTCCATGCTCAAGATTCTTCGTTTCTTCCATGTTCCATTTCCAGGTTGAGGTTGCGTTCAATCAGCAGATCCACTTCCTTCATGATTTCCTCGACGGAATTCATGCATTCCATCCGGAGGAGGATATGACGGTAGCCGTTAAGCCCCGCGAGATAGCGCACCAGATGGGCGCGAAAATAGCAGCAGGCCGCCTGCTCGGCCGTGTTCCGGCGGCGCTTGCGGTACTTGTTCTCAATCAGCGCGTGTTCAACCGACAGCTTGAGATGCCGTTCGATCATGGCGCGCCGCTCCTGCAGGGAGGGGGGAGGGGAGGCCTCGCCGCTCTCCCAGAGCGATTTGATTTCGCGGAAGATCCAGGGATTGCCCACCGCCCGCCGGCCAATCATGACCGCGTCCACCCCGGTTTCCTTCAGCATGCGGGTGGCGTCCGCGGCCGATTTGATCCCGCCGTTGCCTATGACGGGAATGCTGCGCGCGGCCTTGATCTCGCGCAGCGCGTTCCAGTCGGCCTCACCGCTGTGGCGGTCGGAGGCAAACCGCGCGTGCACGGCCAGCGCGGCGGCGCCGGCTTCTTCGACTGCCTGGGCGATTTCGAAAACGTTGGCCTGCGCCCTTGAAATTCCGATGCGGGTCTTCACGGTGACCGGCAGGGAGGTGGCCTGCACCATGGCGTGAACCATCTGGTACAGCTTCCCGGGATCCTTCATCAGCGAAACCCCCGCGCCGCGGTGAACAATCTTGCGCACGGGGCAGCCGCAGTTGAGGTCAATCAGGCTGAACCTGCCGGTTTCTTCGACCGCCCGTGTGGCCGCGGCCATGACCTCGGGTTCGGTTCCGTAAAGATGCGCGGCAAGCGGCTCTTCCCCGGGAAGCGTCTCCAGGAAAAACCGGGCCTGACGGATATTCCGGGCGAGCCCGTCGCCGATGATCATCTCGGTATAGGCCAGTCCGCATCCGAGTTCGCGGCACAGGAGGCGGAAGGGCGCATTCGTGTATCCGGCCATCGGCGCAAGCAGCGCCGGAGGGCTGATTTCAAGGCGTCCGATTTTGAGCGGCCGGATTTTTTTCATGGCGAAAGGGAGTAAAGCCGACCGGCCGAAATCTATCAATAAAATGTCAAAAAAATATTTGCTATTCATGGCGAATCAGCTATGTTGCCGGCTGTTTGGTAAGCAGGTGTTGGTTGACTTGCGGCATGGTGCTGCAGAGTGAAAGACCGCTAGTGAGGGCAAAACCCCGCAGAATCCTGTACCAGTAGAAGAAAGGCTAGAGAAAAGTATGGGTACGAAATTGTATGTTGGTAATTTGTCCTACAGCACAACGGAAGGCGATCTTCGCTCAATGTTTGAAAAGGCCGGCGCCGTCTCCAAGTGCGACCTGATTGTTGACAAGTTCACAAGCCGCTCGCGCGGTTTTGCCTTTGTCGAAATGGCCACGCAGGCCGATACAGACAAGGCGATTGAGCAGATCAACGGCCAGGAACTCGACGGCCGCAAGCTTCGCGTCAACGAAGCCCGTCCGCGCGAAGACAAGCCGCCCCGCCGGAATTTCCGCGAGCGGTCCTGAACTTACCCGTTCGGTTTTATCATGCAGAACGCCTCGAAGCTTCTTCGAGGCGTTTTGTTTTTTAAGAGACAATGAACCGGAGTGACTATCCCGTCTATGAACTGCAGGCGGCGCTGCGCGCGGCCGCGGTTCCCGGCTGCCGGATCATTATCCGCGCACCGACCGGCTCCGGGAAATCCACGCAGATCCCGCAGATGCTTCTGGACGGGCCCGGAGGCCAGATTGTCGTGCTCCAGCCCCGGCGGATCGCCGCGCGCCTGCTGGCTCACCGGGTGGCTTCTGAACGCGGCGGCGATGTCGGCGGCGAAATCGGATATCAGGTCCGTTTTGAAAACCACACCGGTCCCCGGACCCGCATCCGTTATGTGACAGAAGGCGTGCTTCTCCGCCAGTGGATTGATGATCCCGAACTCGCGGCGGTCTCCACGGTGATCTTTGACGAATTTCATGAGCGGCACCTGTATGGGGACATTTCTCTTTCCGCTGCGCTCCGCCTGCAGCAGACCTCGCGGCCGGACCTGCGGATCATTGTGATGTCCGCCACACTGGATTCGGCGCGGCTGCAGGAACATCTGGCTCCCTGCCGGGTGCTGGAATCGGAGGGCCGTGTCTACCCGGTCGCCGTCGAATATCTCCCCAGAGCCGTCGATTTCAGAAAAACGGCCGTCTGGGATGCCGCTGCTGAAGCCTTCGGCCGGCTCGCGGACGGCGGCCTTGAGGGCCATGTGCTCATCTTCATGCCGGGAGCCTACGAGATACGAAAAACAATAGAGATGCTGCAGTCACATCCCCGCGCGAGGGGACTGGCTGTGCTTCCGCTTCACGGGCAGCTCTCGCCCCGGGCGCAGGATGAGGCCGTCAGCGAATCCGGACGCCCGCGCATCATTGTCGCCACCAATGTGGCGGAAACATCCATTACCATCGCCGGAGTGACGGCGGTGATAGACAGCGGACTGGCGCGGATGGCGCGCTATGACCCGCACCGGGGCATTGACACCCTTTATGTGGAAAAGATCAGCTGCGCCTCGGCCGACCAGCGCTCCGGCCGGGCGGGCCGAACTGGCCCGGGGCGATGCCTGCGCCTGTGGACCGCGCAGGAGCACGCGCAGCGGCCGTTGCAGGAGACTCCTGAAATCCTGCGGGTTGATCTTGCGGAAGTGGTTTTGATGCTGAAATCCTGCGGGATTGACGATGTCCGGGGGTTCCCCTGGCTGGATTCCCCGGGAGAGAAGGCGCTGGAACAGGCTGAAACGCTGCTGCATGATCTGGGTGCGCTCGGGCGCGACGGGAGGCTGCAGCCGATGGGCCGGCGCATGGTCCGTTTTCCGGTGCACCCCCGCTATTCGCGGATGCTGCTGACCGCAAATGACTATGGATGCGTTCGGCAGGCCGCACTGATCGCAGCCCTGACCCAGGGTCCGCCGATCCTCCTGCGGAATGCCGGCAAACCGGTCGCGGAGAAACGGGAGGAGCTTTTCGGGGACGAATTTTCTTCGGACTTTTTCCTGCTGATGAAGGCGTGGAAATATGCCGAAACGAAGAATTATTCTCCCGGAGCGTGTCAGGCGCTCGGGATTCACGGGGTGTCCGCGCGGCAGGTCCAGCCGCTGTATGAGCGGTTCCTCAAAATCGCAGAGCAGGAGGGCCTGGCCATCAACGATCGCGCGCCGGAGGATGAGTGCATCTGCCGGGCGATACTTGCGGCCTTCTCCGACAATCTGGCGCTGCGCTGTAACAGGGGAACACTTCGCTGCAGTCTGACTCACCAGCGGACGGGAGTTCTTGCCCGCGAGAGTGTGCTGCGCGATCAGCGCATGTTTACCGCGGCCGAGATCACGGAGGTGGAAGGGGCCCGCCGGGAAAAAAACGTGCTGCTGAGCATGGCCACCGCCGTGGAGGAGGAATGGCTGGAAGAGCTGTTCCCCGGCGACTGCGAGACCCGGACCGAGGCGCGTTTCGATACGGTCCTTAAACGCGTGGTGTCCACTGAGAGGCGCATGTTTCGTGACCTGGTGCTCAGTGAAAAATCTTCTCACATGGTGGATCCCGAAGCCGCGGGAAAGATACTGGCCGAAGAAATTCTGGCCGGCCGCATCAGGCCCGGTTCATGGGACGGCGCGGTGGATGAATGGGTGGTTCGCGTGAACTGTCTTGCCCGCTGGTGTCCCGACTGGGAACTCCCGGCCTACGATGACGAAGCATGGCGGTGCATTCTGCAGCAGTACTGTCTGGGCGCCGGGTCCATGAAGGATCTGAAAACCCGCAAACTGCTTCCCGTGGTCAAGCGCTGGCTTTCACCGGTTCAGCAGCAGATGGTCTCGCAGCACTGCCCGGAGCGGATTCAGCTCCCGTCGGGCCGCAGCATCCGGCTGCGCTATGCGGAGGGCGCCGCGCCCGTGCTGTCCGCCACGATTCAGGACCTGTACGGCCTGGAGGCCAGTCCCGAGATCGCGGGCGGCCGGCAGAAGGTGAGCATTGAGGTGCTGGCGCCGAACCGGAGGCCGCAGCAGGTCACCGACGACATGCGGTCATTCTGGACAGAGACATATCCGATCCTCAAAAAAGAACTGCGCGGCCGTTATCCCCGGCACGAATGGCGCTGATTTCTACAGGCCCAGACTGCGCAGAACAAGAAACATCGCGAACGCCGCGAGCCATACCGCGGTCGCGCAGGGAATGATGTGGCGGTATACCCCCGCAGAGCCTTCAGAGAAATATTTCCGCGTGAGAATCAGGCAGAGGTGCAGGGGCGAGAGCATCATGCCCGCGTAACCTGACGAGAAGGCCAGCACGGCGGTGGAAAGAGGATGCATCCCGCTGCCCGGGGCCGCCAGCAGTCCCGCCACGAGGGGAAATGAAGTGCCCGCGAAGCCCATGGCAATTCCTGTAACCATACCGGCCAGAAAAGGAAGCAGGATGGTTATCAGGGTGAGGGGAATGCTGCTTTCAACCAGTTCGGCCGCCGCCCCTGGGAGAAGGCCGCTGGTTTCCAGCATGTGATGAAACACCACAACTCCGGCAATGATCAGGTAGATGCCCAGCGCCTTGATTTCAAGCGCCAGCCGGAAGCGCGCGCGCAGCGCGCGAAAGGACCCCCGTGTCAGGACCAGCAGTCCCGCAGCGAGTCCGATGGCCACGGAAGCCATCTTGCGCGTGGTGGGTTTCGTCGAAACCGGAAGATGATGCAGGACGGAAGGAAGAAACACGGCCAGCAGGACGGTGGCCAGCAGGGCAAGGGCAACCCGTCCGGCTGTCCGGTTTCCCGTTGAAGGCGCGGCCTGCGCATCGGCCAGGCTGTCCAGATGCGGCCGCACCAGCAGCAGCCAGCCAAACAGCAGGCAGGCCAGCGTCATGGGGAACTGGGCTGCGGTATACTGCCAAATCTCAATGGGGAAGATCGAGAGGGTGATCATGGTGACGGGATACAGGGGCCACCAGTGTTCCCACACATGCCGGAACCAGTAATTCACAGCGGACTTCCAGCCGGTTCGCCGGCTTTCCTGCCCGACCGTCTGTGCAACGAGCGGCGCTGAAAAAAGAGCGCCTCCGGGCATGGGGATCAGTCCAATCACGGCGGGGACCACCATCAGGCTGACAGCGCGGCCATGCCGTCCGCCCCAGCCCCGGACGGCGGCCATCAGTTCAGCCGATGTCTCCTTTTCGGAAATCAGGTGCCCGAAGATGACAATGAGCGCGGTGATGAAAATTAGCAGCCAGAGGTCAGAACGCGCCGCGGCCTCCGCCAGATGTCCGGCCGTTTCGCTGAACGGGAGGCCGGCCGCCGCGCTCATGGCGATTCCTCCAAGGATCAGCAGCAGTCCAAGATGGATGCGGGTTCGTGTCAGGGCCACCATGGCCGTGAACACGGCCAGGATTTTCAGGATGGAAGGCATTTGCATGGCGGTGAAGTAAAACGCAAAAAATGCGGAATGCAAATGTTAAATCTTGGCAAAAGCCTGTTTCGTAGTATTCTCCGCAGCTTGAATGAGTGTTTTATGAACGAGTCATCGGGGAGCAATATCTACAATTACGGCTCGCGACGCGATGAGGAGAAGATGCCGGAATACCGGACTTCCCGGAAATCCCGCCGACGCCGTCAGAAAAAGAGCCGGGTGGATGCGGCGGCACGGTTTATTCTCTATCTGCTTTCCGCCGCGGTCGTGATCGGACTTGCGGTTTTTGTTGCGGTGCGCCTGACAAAGGCCGGGAACGCCCGGCCGGAAGCCTCCGCCCCGTCTGAACCGGCCCCATGATCCCTGCCTGAAGGCATGAAAATCCTGCGTGCCGGCCCGCCCGTGAAAAACTGCGGATTGCTTCAACCGGGTCTTGACTTCCCGGGGACAAGGCTCTAGTGTCAGGCGCTTTGCCAAAGGTAATGTGAAGAAAGAGTGGCTGAGCGGTCTGTGTTCCCCCGGCCGGGAAGTTGAGGTATGTCCTGTTCCGGCGCCGCGGCAACAGATCAGAAGGATCTGCCCGATGGTGTAATGGCAGCACACGGCCCTTTGGAGGCCAGAGTCCAGGTTCGAGTCCTGGTCGGGCAACCACAGGATGCGAAGAACAGCACTGGATACAGAGAGCAGGAGTTTGTTTTGAAGATATTTTCAGGAAATGCCCATCCCGGGCTGGCGGAGAAAATCGCCGCATACTGCGGCATCCCGCTGGGCGGAGCCGTCGTTGGACGGTTCCCGGACGGGGAGATTTTCGTGAAATACACGGAAAGTCTCCGGGGTCAGGATGTGTTCCTGATTCAGCCGACGGCGCTGGATCCCAACGAATACCTGATGGAACTTCTGATTATGACGGATGCGGCCAGAAGGGCCTCCGCCGCGCGCATCACGGCGGTGCTCCCGTTTTATGCCTATGCCCGTCAGGACCGCAAAGACCAGCCCCGGGTTCCGGTGACCGCGAAACTCGTGGCGAACCTGCTGGTATCAGCCGGAGTGGACCGTGTTCTGGCGCTGGATCTGCATTCGCACCAGATTCAGGGTTTTTTCGACATTCCGCTGGATCACCTGCGCGCGGCACCGGCCATACTGAAATACATCAACTCGCTTCCTCTCCGCAATCTGGTCGTGGTTTCGCCCGATCCCGGGGGGCTGAAGATGGCTATTAATTATGCGGATGCCCTTGGAGCCGGCGTGGCGATCGGGGCCAAGCAGCGGAAGTCGGCCACGGAAGTGGAAATGACCAGCCTTGTTGGAGAGGTGGTGGACTGCGACTGCCTGCTGGTGGATGACATGACCACCACGGCCGGAACACTCTGCGAGGCCGCCCTCCTGCTGAAGAAGAAAGGCGCCAACAATATTTATGCCGCCACCAGTCACGCCCTGCTGACCGAACAGGGGGTGCAGCGGCTGAAGGTTTCCAAAATCAAGGAACTGATCACAACGGATTCTGTTCCACAAATCCACACGGATGCGGACAGGGTGCGGGTGGTTTCAGTGGCTGAACTGATCGGGGAAGGCATCCGGAGAATTCACGACAACAAATCGGTGAGCACACTTTTTGAACTCAAATAAGGGAGTAAACGAAAATGGCGACAGCAATTAAAATGACAGCATCCAAACGAGCGGCACAGGGTTCTGGCCCTTCCCGCCGCCTGCGTAAAACGGGTGTTGTTCCCGGGATTGTATATGGCGGAGGCAAGGACCCCGTAATGGTGGAAATCAATGAGCATGATTTCAAGCAGATGCTTCGCAAGCACACCAGCGAGTCCCTGCTGATGGATCTGGACATTGACGGCAGTGAAAACAAGGTGATTCTGAAAGAGATTCAGCATCATCCGGTCACTGGCCGCATTCAGCATGCGGATTTCCGCGTGGTTTCAATGACAGAGAAACTGGAGGTCTCCGTGCCGGTGGTGCTCGTGGGCGAGCCGGTCGGCGTTTCCCTGCAGGGCGGGGTGCTGGAGAGCCTCATGCGGTCACTGACCATTCGGTGTCTCCCGGCCGATATTCCTGAAAAGGTGGAAATTGATGTCAGCGGGCTGGAACTCGGTCATCATGTGGCGGTGAAAGACATCAAACTGGATCCGGCGAAATTCACAATGGTGACTCCGGCGGATTACGCCGTGGCGGCGGTGTCCGCTCCCCGTGTCCAAGTTGAGGAAACACCGGCCGAAGAAGCCGCCGCGGAAGGTGAAGCGGCCGGCGCTGAAGGCGCCGCGGCTGCTCCGGGCGCGGAGGGCGCTGCTCCCGAGAAGAAAGAGGAGAAGAAGGAGAAGAAGAAAGAATAGGTCCGCTGGACGGCCGGCCGGGGAATACGACATGAAAATGGTAGTGGGACTTGGCAATCCCGGGCCCCGCTATGCCGGAACCCGGCATAATATCGGTTTCCGGGTGCTGGACCGGCTGGCCGAACAACTGGGCTTCGATTTCAGAAAAAGCTGGTTTCGGAATGCGCATTACGGCAAGGTGCGCATCGGTGATGAAGAAGTGATCATGCTCAAGCCGCAGACGTTCATGAATGCCAGCGGAAGGGCCGTGCGGGGCGAAATGCGCCGGAGGAAGTCGGCGCCCGGTGAGCTGCTGGTGGTGCTCGATGATATCGAAATCCCCTTCGGTTCGCTCCGTTTGAGGCTGAAGGGCGGGCCGGGAACGCACAACGGGCTGAAGTCGGTGATTGAGCATGCCGGGAGCGAGGATATCCCCCGGGTTCGTGTGGGGGTTGGCCGGGACCCGCAGGCGGAGGATCTGGCGGCGTATGTGCTGTCGGACTTCCCGCCGGAAACGGCAGACGATGTGGAGCGGCTCGTGAACCGGGCCGCCGATGCGGTGAAGTGCTTTTTGCTGGAGGGGCCGGAGAGGGCCATGAACATTTTTAACAGTTGACGGATCAAAGTCAGGAGAAGTCGCAGATGAGTAAGTACGAAGGCATGTTTATTTTTCCGAAGGCCCTGAGCGATGAAGCGCTTGAGGCGGTTATCAGTTCCGTGGGCACGGAAATTGAAAAACTGGGCGGCGCCGTCAAGAGTTCCACCCGGCTGGGCCGCCGCGCATTCGCGCGTCCGCTGAAGAAGCAGGATTCAGGCCATTATGCGGTGATTGTCTTTGAGCTGGCGGGCCGCAGCCTTCCTGCCCTCAAAGCGCGTTTTAAACTGATGGACGGCATCATGCGGGTGCAGATTGTTTCCGCCCCCGCTGTAAAAGAAGCCTGAACCGGGAGCAGCAGCCATGGCATCATTCAATAAAGTCATTCTGGTGGGGAATCTCACGAAGGATCCGGAGGTGCGTTATACATCCTCGGGAACCACGGTGGGCAACATGCGCCTGGCCGTGACCGAACATTATAAAAAGCAGACCGGGGAAATGCAGGAGACGACCTGCTTCGTGGATGTCGAGGTTTGGGGCCGCCAGGCCGAGACCTGCAGCGAATATCTGAAGAAGGGATCATCGCTTCTGCTGGAAGGCAAGCTCAAGCTGGATGAGTGGGAAACGTCTGAAGGTGAAAAGCGGAGCAAACTGCGGGTGCGCGCCGACCGCGTTCAGTTTCTCGGGTCTCCGCGCGGCGATCGTTCCTCCGGCGGGTCGAAGCCGGCTTCCTCCGACGAGTCCGCCATGCCCGCCGACGGCGGCGATGACGACAACCTGCCATTTTAACTGTAAAAACAAAAGGGGTTTGAAATAAAGAATATGAAAAAACAGTATCAGAGCAACTGGGACATGGCGGGCGGAGAAGCGGGCAGCCGCAGGCGGCAGGGCAAGCTCCTGCAGGGCATGGCCACCATTGATTACAAGGACAGCGAACTGCTGAAGAAGTTCATGACCGAGCATGGGAAAATCCTGCCCGGCCGCACAACGGGCGTTTCCGCCAAGCAGCAGCGCCAGCTTAAACGCGCCATCCGCAGGGCGCGAGTGATGGGCCTCCTGGCCTGATTTTTATTGAAAGGTTTCAGTCATGGTTAAAGAAGTTATTTTAATGACGGATATAGAAGGACTCGGCTCAGAGGGGTCCATTGTCAAAGTGGCCGACGGCTATGCCCGCAATTACCTCCTGCCTCTTCAGAAGGCTGCGCCGGTAACGGATGCGACCCGCCGCCGCCTTGCCAAGAAACGCGCGGAGCGCGAAGAACAGATGAAACAGGCCGCGGAGGCCGCCACCAAGCTGGCCAATCGCATCCGCAACTGCTCCTGCACGATTGCCGTTAAAACCGGGCCTGAAGGCAAGCTCTACGGGTCGGTTGGCGCAGCCGATGTTCTGGCTTCCCTGAAGGAGCAGGGTGTTGAACTGGAAAAGGGGCAGCTGGAAATGCCCGACTCCATTCGCGAGCTCGGGGCATATACCATCGGCGTTAAACTGGATGCCGGTGTCACTTCGGAGTTCAAAGTCTGGATCGTTGAGGAATAGGATTCATGGCCGGAAAGACCGCCAAGTCTGCCGCGCCCAAGTCAGATCGTGTGCCTCCGCACAGCGAGGAGGCGGAGAAGAGCATCCTCGGCTCCATTTTCCTTGATTCAGACCGGGTGATTGACCTCTGCATGACCCGGGGGCTTGTTCCGGAAAGTTTTTACGAGCCGCGTCACCGAAGCCTTTTCGAAGTGTTTGTGCAGATGAACCGGGAAAACCGGAGCATCGACATGGTCACGGTCAAGGACCGCCTTGAGACGCTGGGCCGGCTGGAGGATGTGGGCGGCTACGACTATATCGAGCGGCTGGTGGACAGCACTCCAACCGCCATCCACGCGGAGCACTACGCGGATATTGTGTTCCAGAAGTACCTGCTGCGCCGCATCATAGACCGTTCCCGCGAGGCCATAGACCGCTGCTATGAATCGGATGAGGACGCTCCGATTGTCCTCAATAAAACCGAGCAGGCCATTCTCGAAATCTCCCAGACCCAGCACCAGCCGCTGGAACAGTGGGACAAACTCGTTGAAGGCGTCATGAAAGAGATCATGCGCAGCTACGAGACCAAGACCGGTTTGACGGGCATCCCCTCCGGATACAAGGATATTGATGACAAACTGCAGGGGTTCAAGCCAGGCGAGCTGGTTATTCTGGCTGCCCGCCCGTCGCAGGGAAAGACGTCACTGGCCCTGAACATCGCGGAAAATCTGGCGATGCCGACACATACCGATCCCGACCCGCGGCCGGTCGCGGTGTTCAGCCTGGAAATGTCCAGCGAATCCCTGGTTCGGCGCATGATCTGTTCGCGCGCCCGGGTATCGGCGAGCAAGATCACGGGCGGTTATATCAGCCGCGCGCATAATGATGCGCTCACGAATGCCGCCACTGCGCTGCTCAAGGCGCCTATATATCTGGATGATACGGCCGCGCTGGAGGCGCTGGAAGTGCGCTCGCGTGCCCGCCGGCTCAAGCGCAACTATGACGTGCAGATGATTATTGTGGATTATCTGCAGATCATGAATTTTGCACAGTATTCGAAAGAGGGGCGTCAGCGTGAGACTTCCGCCATTTCCGCCACAATGAAGGCCATGGCCAAGGAGCTGAAGGTCCCGGTGCTGGTGCTCAGCCAGCTGAGCCGAAATCCTGAAAACCGCACGGGCCCGTCCGCCGCGCCCAAGCTTTCGGACCTGCGCGATTCCGGGTCCATTGAGCAGGATGCGGATGTGGTGCTCATGCTTCGGCGCCCCAGCAGCTATCCCGAGGACAAAGACCACGCCGATGAAAAACTGGCTATTGTGAATGTCGCCAAAAACAGGAATGGTCCGACCGGTGATATAAAACTCAATTTCTTTGCAGACTACACACGCTTTGAAACCAGATATGAAGGGGTTGATGAACCCGGGGCGGCAGTCACCTATGAGGATGAGGAGTAAACGCTTGAAACGCATGCAGCTCATTTCAGCCGGGGTGGCGGTTTTCTGGGGACTGATGTCACTGGCGTTCGCGGAGGATGTCAGCGAAATCCGGGTTCGGAACACGGGGATTGGCCCGCTTGAAGAGCAGTCCGTTATGGCGTTCACCTCCCTGAAGGCCGGCGAACCGTTTGCCCAGGCGCGGGTTTCCCGTGATGTAAGAATGTTGCAGAACAGCGGCCGCTTTTCCGATGTGCAGGTGCAGGTGGAACGGGCCGCCGGCGGCCTTATTGTCACGTATGCGGTGAATCCGCGTCTGCGCATTAACCGCATTGCCGTTGAAGGGGCGGACTATATCGGAAACAAGAAGGCCCTGGAACTGCTGGATCTCGGCCCGGGTGATCTGGTGGACGATGTGCTGCTGGGCACGCGAATGCAGCCCGTGCGTGATCATTACGCCAAAAGATATTTCCCCGACGTCAATTTGAGCTGGGATATAGTTCCGCGTGCAGAGACCGGCCTTTGCGATGTGACCGTGCGGGTGCATGAGGGCCAGCGGGCCAAGGTGAAGCGGATTCGCTTCCGGGGTAATCGCGCCGTGAAGGCCCGGGACCTGCGAGGGGTGATGCAGCAGCGCCGTGTGCGGCTCTGGTCATGGTTCACTAATTCGGGCCGCTATAATCCGGACGAGCTGGCGATGGATGTCGGATCCCTGCGCAGCGTTTATCTGGATCGGGGTTATCTTGATGCGGTGGTGGGAGAGCCCGTGGTGCACCGCGCGCGGCGCAAAGTTGCAATCGAAATTCCGGTCCAGGAGGGACGGAAATACACTGTGGGGGAAATCGCCATTGACGGGATGGAACTCTTTCCGGAAGCCGCCGTGCGGCCCTTCCTGCCGCTGAAGCGGGGCGCCGATGCCTCCATGCGGGCCATTCGTCAGACCGCCGATGTCATCCGTGATTTCTACGGGCGCAAAGGATATATTGAAACCCGCGTCACATACGACATCCGGACTGCTCCTGACGGCACGGCCGATCTGGCATTCAGTGTCCGGGAGGGCACACTGGCCCGGGCCCGGGATGTGCTGATCCGGGGGAACACCCGCACGAAGGACAAGGTCATCCGCCGGGAACTGACCATCATGCCCGGGCAGATTCTCAACGAAGTCGCCGTTCGCGTCAGCAAGAGCCGCCTGCAGAATCTGGGCTGGTTTTCTTTCGCGGAGAGCGCCCTGGTGCCCACCATGGATCCGGAATACTACGATGTTGTTTTTGAGGTCGAAGAAATGAGAACCGGACAGTTTCTGGTCGGCGCAGGGTTCTCGAGCATCGACAAGGTCAGCGGTTTCGTCGAAATATCCCAGGGAAACTTTGATTTGTTCCACTGGCCTTTCACGGGCGGCGGGCAGAAGGCCAAATTCCGCGCCCAGCTCGGCACCGAACGCACAGACATGGAGCTTTCGTTTGTTGAACCCTGGTTTCTGGACAGGAAACTCGCCCTCGGCATTGATCTCTATCAGCACGAGCGCCGCTTCCTCAGCGATGATTACGATCAGGAAAACATGGGGGCGGCCGTCAGTCTCAGTGTGGCCGCCGGACGTTTTTCGCGGCTGAAACTCCGCTACGCCATTGAGGATATTTCGGTGGAAAATGTCAGCGATGATGCATCAGAACTGATACGGGCGGAGGAGGGCTCGCGGCTGAAAAGCTCCATGACGCTTTCGCTCTCGCGCAGCACGCTGAACAGCAGTTTTGTGCCGACCCGGGGGAATCTGTCGAGCCTGTCAGGAACGCTGGCGGGCGGACCGCTGGGGGCGGATACGGACCTGTATGAACTGGAAGCCAGGACGTCGCAGTATGTTCCCATGCTGTTCGGACACTACCTGAATCTGCGAGGAACGGCCACCGTGGTTGAGGAGTATGGAGACGCGGAAAGTGTTCCGCTGTTCGACCGGCTTTTCCTGGGGGGCGCTCACACCATCCGCGGTTTCCAGTACCGAGATGTCGGACCAAAAGATGAAACCGGGGAGCCGATCGGCGGCCGGACGGCGGCTTATGTGTCAGCCGAGTACAATGTGCCCGTGGTGAAGAATCTGAGACTGGTGACCTTCTATGACATGGGCATGGTCTGGGAGGAAGCCTATGATTTCAGCGGGGATTTCAATTCCGCCTGGGGAATTGGCGTGCGCGTGGATATCCCCGGATTCCCTCTGCAGTTTGACTATGCCTGGCCCATTGAAGCGGACGAGTGGAATGATCAGCCGTCCGGCCGCTTCAGTTTTCTTATTGGATATAAACTCTAACAGAAAAGGAGTCGCTCATGAAAAAACATCTCATTCCTGCACTGGCCGCCGCGGTCATGATGGCTGCGCCCGCCCTGCGTGCCGCAGATCAAATGGTGTTCGTGAATCTGAATCGGGTGTTCGAAGAGTACCATAAAACAGAAATGGCCAATAAGCAGCTCAAGGCCCAGGCCGACGAATTCAGCGCCGAGCGGAGCGGGAAAATCAAGGAGTTTGAGGAACTGCAGGCGGCATTTGACGCCGCCCGTGATGATTCCCAGAATCCCGCCCTCTCTGCGGAAGCCCGTGACGCCAAACGCGATGAAGCTGAAGAGAAACTCATTGAGATTCGCCGCAAGGAGAAGGAAATCCGGAAGTATGAGGAAACACGGAAAAAGCAGCTTATGGACACGGAACGCCGTGTGCGCAACCGGATTGTGGGGGAGATTCGCGATGCGATCAAGGCTTATGCGATTGAACAGGCTTATTCCGCGGTGATTGATTCCTCGGGACAGTCGCTGAATGCGGTCGAAAGTATCGTATATCATGATCCCCGTCTGGAAATCACCGATCAGATACTGGAAATTCTCAACAAGGGCGCGGAACAGGCTGCTCCGATTGAGTTGGATGCGCCTGATGCCGAGGAAGAAGAGGAACCTGAGGCAGTGGAATGAAACGGACCGTGCGCGAGATAGCCGCCGCAGTCGGCGGAGAGCTCTGCGGCGACCCGGATGTTGAGATTTGCGCGGTGGCCAGTCTAAGGGAAGCAGGGCCGGGCGACATCACTTTCATCGCCAATCCGCGATATGCGGGGCTGGTGGCGGAAACCCGGGCATCGGCAGTGCTTGTGGGCCGTTCATGGACTGATTCTTCCGCCGCCGTCCTGATCCGGGTGGATGATCCCGACAGGGCTTTTACGCAGACGGCTGAATTCTTCGCTCCTCCACCCATTACGCCGCCCCCGGGCATTCATCCAACGGCAGTCATTGCTTCTGATGCGAGGATCGGCGAGGGGGCAAGCATCGGACCCTGCTGCATCATTGAACCGGGTGTTCAGATCGGCGCGCGCGCAGTGATTTTCGGCGGCTGCTGCATTGGACATGAGGTGACAATTGGCGACGATCTTCGGATGTATCCGCATGTTTCGGTCCGTGAGCGCTGTCGCATTGGGCATCGTGTGATTCTGCATAACGGGGCGGTGATCGGCAGTGATGGCTTTGGATATAACGTGGACAAAAACGGAGTCCGCACAAAAATCCCTCAGACCGGAATTGTAACGATCGGCGATGATGTTGAAATCGGCGCCAACACCGCCATTGATCGCGCGCGTTTCGGCGTGACCCGTATCGGCAGCGGCGTGAAGATAGACAACCTGGTGCAG
>JAKQHR010000097.1 GCA_029557905.1 Verrucomicrobiota bacterium | reverse complement strand
TTGAATATTCATAATTATCTAATAATGAATATATAACAGCATTCTACCAATCTTGGCATGCCATTTGCATTAGATGGGTGCAGGTGGGGATGTTGAGATGAAGGCACAAAGCTATAGAATGCAGATGACCGGCAGCCGAATCCGCGGGGGATACCGTGCGGTTTTGGTTCTGGCTCTGAATATTCTTACTTTGTGCTTTCTTTCCAGCACATCCGCCGCCGAGGGCCGCGCGCCGGGCTGGTTCCGTCGTCACTTCGGGGATGTCCGCTGGGAAGAAGCGGTTCAGAACAGCCGCTCGCCCAAAGACGTTTGCGGTTTCACTGCCGACCGCCTGCGCTACAGCGCGGAAAGCGGCGACGTCTGGAGTGATCCGGCCGAGATTTGGAATCGCCGCTCCGGCGATTGCGAGGATTACGCGGCGGTGGTCATGGATATGTGCCGGGAAGCCGGTTTCGAGGCGTGGGTGGAAGTCTATTTCCCGCGCGGCCGCGGCGAAGGCCATGCGGTGGCCGTGGGGCCTCTTCCCGAAGGGCGATACTGGGTTTCCAGCTTTGGGAAATACGAAACGGTTTCCTCCCGTGAAGAAATCTCCCGGCTGATGGCTGGCATTCTCTGGTGTGATGCCGGGGATCTGTGGAGCGCCCGCATGAGCTATGAATCGGTGCATGGGAAAATCGCCCGCCAGCAGCAGGCCCGGCTCAGCCGCATGGCCGCAGCCGCCTCTTCTCCCTTCTGACGGCCCGTCAGTTCAGCAGTTTATCCACGGTCTGGTACAGTTCCTGAACGGATATCGGCTTGCAGAGGAAGCCGTCTGCGCTTGTCTGCTCCTGCCAGTAGGAGTTGTCTCGCCCGGCATTTGAGGCCACCCCGGTGATCATCAGGATCGGGATGTTGCGGTATTTCTCCTTGCGTTTCAGTTCCATGCAGATGTCGAGCCCGTTTTTGCGGGGAAGCATCACATCCAGAATGGCCAGATCGGGACACATGTTCTTGATGGCTTCTTCACCGTCCTGCCCGTTGTCATAGCAGTAAACCTCGTAGCCCCGTTCCTCCAGCGCCATTTTCAGGAAACGGCTGAAGTTGCGTTCGTCCTCCAGAACAACAATCAAACCCTCGCTCATGTGGGAGAAGATAGTCATTTCTGTTTCATTTGTTAAACCCAAAAGAGGAACATTTGACATTGCGCCCGGCCGGAACCTCTGATAGCCTTTCCGTTTCGGCGTCAAAGAAATTTGGACGCCGTTCTGTTTGAGAAGAGGTGTGATATGGCGGGCATGGACATTTTCTTTCTGGTCTTTTCTGTTCTGGGCGGGCTGGCGCTGTTCATCTTTGGAATGAACGTGATGACCGAAGGGCTGCGGACTGCGGCCGGCAGTCAGCTGCGGGTGATTCTGGCCAAGACCACAGGCAACCGGATGCTGGGCATCGCTCTTGGGACGGGTCTGGGTTTCCTGGTTCAAAGCAGCGCGGCCACGGTGATGCTGGTCGGCTTTATCAATGCCGGCTTGATGTCTCTGCTTCAGTCCATTCCGGCCATGCTGGGCGCCAACATTGGGACAACCATCTCCATGCAGCTTATTTCATTCAAGCTGGGCGCATACTGCTATTTCGCCATCACGCTGGGATTCATCATCAACATGGTTGCGCGAGGGGTGAAAGCCAGATCCATGGGCCGCGCTCTTCTTGGATTCGGACTGCTTTTCCTGGGAATGAATGTCATGAGCGATGCCATCCGTCCCCATCGCGAAACCCTGGCTCCTCTTCTGCTGAGCGCTGACGGCGCCACGATAAAGGGAATGCTCATAGGGGTTCTGTTTTCAACCGCTTTTACCGGAATCATCCAGAGCAGCGGAGCCACCATCGGGATGGTCTTCGCCATGATTTCGGCGGGGGTTATAACGAGCTTCCAGCAGGCCTATCCCATTGTCCTTGGCGCCAATGTCGGCACTTGCGCCACCGCGCTTCTCGGCAGCATCGGTACAAACATCGAAGCGCGGCGTTCTGCGGTCTCTCATCTTCTGTTCAATATTTTCAGCGCCGTTGTTGGGATTCTCACGGCTCCTCTTTTCTATCGATATATTCATCTTACATCGGGAGATCTGATCCATCAGGCAGCCAATGCAAACACCATCAAGATGGTGGCAACCGCTCTTATGGTGCTTCCCTTTGCGGGTATCCACGCCCGCATTGTGCGGGCACTGACGCCATCGCGCACCCCCGCGCCGGAGAACAGTTTCCTCGACAGCGAGCTGATTCCCACGCCTGAAACGGCTATTTCCGCCGCTGTTCAGGAGCTGCAGCGCATTGCCCGCGTCTGCGCGCGCAGCATGCGCCTGAATGCCGATCTGCTGTTTGACCCCTCCAAGAAGATCCTGCAGGCGATCAAGCTGAACGAGGGCGTGATCAACGAGATCAAGACGGCGATGAAAGACTATCTGACGAAGCTCGGTCACCGTCAGCTTTCCGAGCGGCAAGCCATCATCATTCTTCATCTCGACCGGTGCATGACGGATATTGAGCGCATAGGCGATCATATTGAGCAGATTGCGGATATTTCGTGGGCCCGCCGCCAGAAAAAGAGCGAGGCGATTTTTGATGAACAGAGTTTTTCGGAGATGTTCGCTCTGTATGAAAAGGCGCTGCAGGTGCTGTGCCTGGTGATTGAGTCGCTGGATATCAAGCAGGGGGATTTCCAGGACATTGCCAAGCGGATACTGGCCATGCGCGATGAATACATCACGCTGAACATCGAGACACGCTCTCGCTTCATTGGCAAAATCGCGCGGCAGGAAATGCCCCCGCTCTGCGGGATGTATTACGCGGGATATCTGTCGGCATTTGAGCGGATCGTGAAGCACTCCAAGTCCATTGCTCTGGCCGAGCAGCAGCCGCAGTTTCTGATCAAGCGGGGCAAGCTCGGTCAAGTGGCGCCGCAGGCTCCGGACTACAAGCCGCCGGAGCTTGTGGATCCGAATGATTTCCTGGACAGACTTCAGAGTGAACGGTACATGTAGACCAGAAACGGGGGAATCAATGAAATCTGCAAAGCGTATATTCATCATCCTTGTGATGGTCCTTGCGGCCATTCTGCTTGCGGCCATGCTGTTCCTCGGGCCGCTCATCAAGACGGCAGTGGAGAAGGGCGCGCCGGCCATGATGGGGGTGCCTGTCACGCTGGATCGTCCGGGCATAAATCTGCTGGCCGGGAAAATCAGTCTCAACAACCTCGTGGTCGGCAATCCCGAAGGCTACAAGACCGATTATGCCTTTAAACTCGGGAAGTTCCGCATCGACATGCAGATGAGCACGCTGGGCTCTGACACGATGATTATCAGGGATATCCTGATTGACAGTCCGGAAATTGTCTGGGAGGCCGGTCTGGGCAGCAGCAATATCGGCACGATACTCGATCATCTCAAAAAGAAGGCCCCGGCGGAAAAACCGGAAGCGGAAAAGGAAGAGCCGAAAAAGGCCGGCACGCAGGTGCAGATTGACAACCTGCTGATTACCGGCGCCAAGCTCAAGTTCAGCGCCAAAATGATGGGGGGACAGGCGATCACCATTCCGCTGCCCGATATCCACCTGAAGGAACTGGGAAAAGACAAGGACGGGGCCTCGATTCTGGATGTGATCACCGAAGTGATGAACGCGGTGGTGTCCGCGATCGGCGAGGCCCTTTCCTCCGCGCCCGAGCTGCTTGGTAAAGGTTTTGGCGCCGCGATGGGTGTGGCGGGCGACGGCGTGACGGCCGCCGGATCGCTGGCTGACGACGGGGTGCGGGCAGTTGGCGGAATTGCCGCCGACGGAGCCAAGGCGGCCGGCGGCATCGCCACCGAAGGCGTCAAGGCCGTCGGCGAGGGCGCAGGCGCCATTATCAAGGGCGTGGGCGGTCTGCTTCCCGGCGGGGACAAGAAGAAATAAGCCTAGAACCCGAAAGACTGCTGCGCAGCCGGCGCGATGCAGTCCGGGTGATCATGGCGCGCATTGTTCACTTTTGCGCTTACGGGATGCATGTGCATTTCGTTTGCGCTGAACGGCTGCAGCATCTGCTCGACTTCCCTGTCCGGGATCAGGTTCTGCGAGATCCACTGCTCAAAATACTCCGGCTTGAGAATCACCGGCATCCGGTCGTGAACGGTTTCCAGCAACCGGTTCGGCCGCGTGGTGATGATGGTGCTGCTGATGATGAGGCCGCCTTCGCGGTCCTGCCATTCGTCCCAGAGCCCGGCGAAAGCAAAGACTCCGCCGTTCGCCATCCGGATATAAACCGGCGGTCCCTTTGAAGCGCTCCGGGGCCATTCGTAGAATCCGTCCGCGGGGATCAGGCAGCGTTTGGTGCGCAGACATGCGCGGAAGCTCGGCTTTTCGCTCAATGTTTCGGCGCGCGCGTTGACCAGCGGTTTCCATTTTCCCGGCCCGCCGGACCATCCGGGAATCAGTCCCCAGTGCGTGAAGGTCAGTTTGCGCGAACCGTCGTTGAGCAGCGTGAGCACCGGCTGGGAGGGGGCGATGTTGTAGCGGGGCTCATATGGACTGACCGGCGCCGTCCGCAGCAGTTCCGTCACCGATTCAATCTTTGCCGTCAGTGTAAATCGTCCGCACATAGGCCCTGATCGAAGCATAGTCCGGCCGGCGCGTCAATGACGCCCCGTCACCGGGCCTTCCGCGGGCTACAGCCCGAGGCGCGGCAGAGAAAGCGCGCGCGGGGCCGGGATCAGCTTCTGATACTCCGGAAGGCTTCGCAGCGGCTCCAGCCGCGGGTCTTCGCGCGCGATTTTGCGAATCGGCTCGCCGCCAAGCTGAACGGCCCTGGTCAGTGCGCTGATGGCTTCTTCCTGCCGTCCGGCCATGGTTTTCACCGCGGCATAGTCGAACCAGGCCCGGTCATTGTTCGGCTGCACGGCGAGATATTTTTCGAGCGCAAGCCCGAGCAGATCAATGCGGCCGGCGTTGGCGCAGCGCTGGCCGATTTCCATGTACACGTTTTCGGGAACCCCGGGCTGCTCCAGGAGCCTGCGCATCAGCTGCTCGAATGACCCCTGCATGTTGAGCTGGAGATAGACATCGCTGAGTTCAAAAATCGCGTCAAGCGTGGCTCCGCCGCTGGACAGCTGGGCCTCGAGCTGCATGCGCCGGTTTTCGGAGGTTTCCGCGCCGACAATCTGGTTCAGAAACGACTCCACCTTGTCGTTGTCCTTGTCGAGCTTCAGGAAGTTCTGGATGAGTTCCTTCGCCTGGGTGAACTTGCGCTGCTGCATATAGAGTTCCGCCAGGCGGAAGTTGGCCTCGGGGCTGAGCGGATAGAGATCAATGGCCTGGGTGAAGGCCTCCTCGGCCTCGGGCATCATCCGCCGGGCGGCATAAAGGCCGGCAATGGCGCTGCGCAGCTTGGAGAAGGTTTTTCGGGCGACCACGTCGCGGCGGAATTTCGGGTTGCTCGTCAGATATTCCTTGTACCATGCCCAGAACTTGCGGTCGTTCTCCACCATTTTCGGGGTCAGCCCCGGCAGCGGCTCCGGATTGATCTTCATGATGAGACCGTGCGGTTCAAGATAGGGATACATCCACGGGATGACGTAGCTTTCCTCGACATAGAAGGGATGCTTGTACTTGTTGTGCTCAAAGATCATCTGGGCAAGAATGCCGTTGATCATCATCACGCCCTGCACGCCCTGCACGCTGACGCGTCCGTCCTTGAAGGACACCTCGGCCCCGGGCGGGATGCGGCCCTCCTGCACGTCGCGCACATACTGCTGGAAGGCGAGATTGCTGTCCTGCTGCGAGGGAATCCAGATATCATTGCCCATCAGGTCGCGCATGACGTTCATGTAGGTGTTGTCGGCCAGTGCGTTCTGCGTGATCAGGAAAACATCGCGGCGCACCTTGGCGGAATAGATCATGTAGGTGGGCACGAAACGTCCCGGATCGGTGCCGCCGAAGAAGATGGCGTTGGTGCCCATTTCGGGCGGATAGCCGGGAGTCGGATAATCCGCCCATTCCTTCTCAAACTCGCCCGGCGAAAGCCAGTGCCGGAGATCAGCCTCGATTCCGTTCACGCCGCGAAGCTGCCAGTTGCCGAACTGCCAGCCGAACGTGTGGCCGTTCTGTTCGCAGCCGCCGATGATGCGGACAAATTCCTTGTCGTATGCGTTTCGGAGGATCGGCACGAGCGGAAGCAGCAGCACGCAGATGGTGGCGGGCTGCCGCAGGAGCCATCCGGCCCGGGATTCCAGAAAGACCAGAGTGAACATGAGCCCGTAGCTGATCCAGAGCGCGAAGACGGCATGGGCCTGAATGTACTGCACACGTCCGATGAACAGCGTCTGCACGTCGAGCTGCGGATTCTGGAACACAATGAAGATCACCGTCATTGAAAGGAACGCCGTGAGCGTGGCCCATATCCATGCGCGAGACTGGCGTGTGATTTTGCGCAGGAAGGCGAAGGGCACCAGCACGAACAGGGAAAGGATCCATGTGAACTGGGCCACGACGGAATTGTAGCCGCCCGGATTCAGAATGATGGCCCAGAGCTGCCGGAAAAAGAGCGTCTGGTTCTGGCCGTACTGCCGCAGGGTGGCCATGGGGCTGATCTTTTCGTACTGCCCGCGCGTCAGGGCATGCATGAAGCCTTCGGTGGTGCGCGGATAGCCCCAGTTCATCGGCGGATTCTGCTCGGAGGCGACCGGCATGTAGGCGTAGAAGGAAACTCCGAGGGCCAGCAGTCCGAAAACAATGAGCACGCGTTTCCATTCGGTGAAGAGGCTGCGCTGCATGATCAGGAAAACAAGCGGAGCGAACAGGAACACAAACCCGACGGCAATTTTGACCTGCTTGTCGCGCAGGGCTTCGGCAGAGCCTGCCACATTGATTTTGGAGGCGGAATACCACAGATAGACGGCAATGAGGATGAAGCCGAGAGAAAGCGCATCGCGGAAAAGCCGGCGATCCCTGAACCAGAGGCCGGTCAGCAGCGCCAGCACGAGAAACAGAAGGCTCTGGTGGTTGGTGAGGCCGAGGCCGAAGATGAAGGCGGTGGCGTAGAGAATTTTGTCGTCCTGCGGGCGGCACATCCAGCGGTAGATCAGGATGAGCAGCAGCGCGAGAAAGAAGGCGTTCAGGCTGTAGACCTCGACGATGGTGGACTGCGACCACAGCACCGAGCTGAAGGCCAGCAGGAGGCCGCCGGAGATGCCGCAGCTCAGGCAGATGGCGCTCTCGGTCTCGCGGCCGAGAATGCGGGTTTCCTTTGCCAGTCCGCGGAGGATGTCGGCTCCCGACCGGCTGACCAGCAGCGCAATGATGGCCGCGGCCAGCGCCCCGAAGAACGCCGAGGCCAAACCCACCGCCCAGGCGGGGTTTGGACTTCCATTGTAGGAGTCAAAATGGAAGACCCACTGAAAAAACCACGTGACCAGCGTCCAGATGGGATACCCGGGCGGGTGGGGGACGCCCAGATAGTCGGAGGCCACGGCCAGCTCGCCGGAGTCCTCCAGCGAGACCGTGGGCGACAGTGTGTAGACATACACGCCAAAAGCGATGGCAAAAGTGATGAAGAACGTCAGCCAGTCCACCTTGCGGAAAAAAGCCCCGCTTTGGTGATCAAAAAAGTCGTCCCGCACTTCGGCCTGTTCCGTATTCGACGCAATTTCCCGAGCCATAAGCAATCCTGTGTTGTCACCCGTTTCAGACAGTTCCTGTGCCCGTTTTGTTCACAGGGAAACTGTAACCGCGCCAGTATGGATGATTCCCGCAGGCCGTCAAGCGCGCAGGCGGTCAGATGTGCAGGATAATCACGGCCAGAACGGTCAGGCCGTAGAGGAGGATGTTCACAATGAGGGGGATGTCCGTCAGCAGGATTTTTTCGGGCCGTCCGCCCTGTTCGTGCCGGTAGACCAGATCAAGATAGCGGAAAAGGCCGAACATCACAAAGGGAATGGTGAGGGCCAGTTTGGCGGTGCCGAATTTCTCGATGGTGTCCGGCCAGAGGGTGTAAAGAGAATAGAAAACAATGGTGGCGGTGCTGACGATGGCGATCAGCTGATCAAGCAGGCGTTCGTTGTAGGATCCAAGGCTGGGGCGGGTGTCGCTGCCGGTCGCATCAATGATGACTTTTTCATGGCGGCGCTTGCAGAGGGCGAGGAAAAGCGCCAGCAGCAGCGTGCACAGCAGCAGCCATGGCGAGAACACGACATCCACCGTGACGGCTCCGGCCACGGCCCGGAGAACGAAGCCCCCTGCGATCACAAAGAGCTCGATCAGGCCGATGTGCTTGAGCCAGACGGTATAGATGATCTGGAGAAGCACATATCCGGCCTCAACAAGCGCAAGGCGCGGGCAGATGAAGCCCGCGCCGGTCAGTCCGGCGGCCAGCGAGGCAAAAGCCAGCAGCAGAGACCCTTTGACGCTGATTTCACCGGCGGCCAGCGGCCGAAATTTTTTTGTGGGATGAAGGCGGTCGCGTTCGACATCGCGAATATCGTTCAAAAGGTAAATCCCGCTGGATATGAGACAGAAGGTCAGCATGGCGCCGACGGCATCTCCAAGCTGACCCAGCGACACGGCCTGATGGCGGTCTCCCAGGGCGAAAACAAAAGCAGCCATCACCACGGCATTCTTGGTCCACTGGTTGGGGCGCAGGGCTCGAAAGTAGGAGAAGGCCGCTTTCATTGTGCCTTTCGGGGGCTGCGGCGGAAGCGGCAGCGCGCAGCAAGTTTCCAGACCATCCAGAGCGCCTCGAAAACAATGCCTGAACTCATTTTGGACTGACCTTCGCGCCGCTCTTCAAAGGTGATCGGGACCTCCTGTATCTGGAAGCCCTGCAGCCATGCGGTGTGCGTCATTTCAATCTGGAAAGAGTATCCGTTGGAGCGAATGGAATCCAGATCTATGGATTCAAGCACCCTGCGCCGGAAGCATTTGAACCCTCCCGTGGGGTCCATGAAGGGCATCCCTGTGATGAGACGGACATAAAGGCTGGCGCCCTTGCTCAGAATCAGGCGGTTGAGGGGCCAGTTGATCACCCGGATACCGCCGATATAGCGTGATCCAAGAACCAGGTCCGCTCCGCTTTCGGCTGCCTCGCGCAGCCGGGGCACATCTGCCGGATTGTGCGAGAAATCCGCGTCCATCTCAAAGATATACTGGTAGTTGCGCTCAAGGGCCCAGTGAAAGCCGGCAATGTAGGCGCGCCCAAGACCCTCCTTGCGCTCCTTGTGCAGCACATGAATCCGGGTGTCGCTCGAGGCCATTTCATCGGCAATCCGGCCGGTGCCGTCGGGGGAATTGTCGTCCACAAAAAGGATATGAGCGTCCGGCGAATGGTTCAGCGCTGCCGCCGCGATCTGCTGGACGTTTTCCCTTTCATTGTACGTCGGTATGACAATGACAGTGTCGTTCATGTTGCGCGCATTCTAGGGGAAAGGCGGCCATCCGGCAAGCCGCAGAATGGGGATAATGGGTTGAATCTGCTTCGGGTTGGGTTATAGTGGCTGCTGCCATGGAACTGAAAATCAAAACATATGGAGATCCGGTGCTCCGGGAACGGGCGCGCCCGGTGGATGAAATCACGCCGGAAATATGCGACCTCGCGGAGGAAATGCTGCGTGTGATGCATCAGCAGAACGGAGTGGGTCTGGCCGCGGAGCAGGTCGGCCGCCGCGAGGCGGTGGTGGTGATTGATATTCCGCCCGGCGCGGACTGCGACAAGGAAAAAAATCCGCTGAATCCGGATGCCGTCATGCCGCTGGTTTTGATCAATCCCGAAATAACAGAAAGCTCAAAGAAGAAGGAATCATGCGAAGAAGGCTGTTTGAGTTTTCCGGGCCTCTGGGCCGAGGTGTCCCGGCCGGCAGAGGTGACCGTCCACTATACCGGTATTGACGGCCGCCCGCAGGACATGCGCTGCCGCGGGCTGCTGGCGCGGGCCGTGCAGCACGAACTGGACCACCTGAACGGAACGCTGTTCATAGACCGCATATCCTATGCCCGAAAAATTGCCCTGAAAGGCCGCCTGAAGAAGCTTCAGGAAGAAACGCTGGAGTCACATCTGCTCTGACAGGATGGATTTTGCTCGCCGGACATCGTCTTCAATCTGCCGGGTCAGTTCGGCGGGCGTGTCGAATTTCCTGTCGCTGCGGATTCGTTCAGCAAAACGAACGATGATTTCCCTGTCATAGATGTTCTCCCGCAGATCAAAAAAGAACACCTCCAGCGACCATTCGTTCCCCGCCTGGGTAAAAGTGGGCCGCCGGCCGATATAGCCTGCGCCGTGAAATATCCCTTCGCCGATTTCAGCGGTGACGGCGTAGATACCCTCCGGCGGGAAGACCTCGTTATGGGGCCGGATGTTGGCCGTGGGAAAACCCATGGTGCGGCCTATGCCGCGGCCCCGCACGACCGTGCCCCATATGCTGAAGGGCTGTCCCAGCATGGCGGAAGCGTCCTTCAGATTTCCCCCGGCCACGGCTTTCCGAATGCGTGTGCTGGAAACCGGTTCGCCGTCATACGTCACGGGGGCCACCGTGGATGTTTCGATGCCGTGCGCAAGGGCCCACTGTTTCAGCACGTCTGCTGTGCCCGTTCCCTTGTGGCCGAAGGTCCAGTTGGATCCGACAACAATATGTCGCAGCGTGGGAATGGCCTCCGTCAGCATTTCCAGGAACTCTGATGCCGTCAGATGGCGGAACGCCGGGGCGAATGGCATCAGGATGCATCCCTGCACATTCATCTGTTCGAAGATATGCAGCTTGTGCCGTGTTGCCGTCAGCAGCGCCGGCGCCGTTTCGGGGGAGATGACTTTGCGCGGATGGGGTTCGAAAGTCAGGATCCAGAGTTCCGCCGCAAGTTTTTCCGCCTGCGCGCGCGCGGCTTCGATTACTGCCCGGTGGCCGAGATGAACTCCGTCAAAAAAGCCAATGGCCAGCACCACCGGGGCGGTCTCGGTCTTCAGGGTGTCGAGATGGCGGACCACTTTCAGCATAGAATCTGCTCGTCCTGCTTCACCTGAAGAAACGGGATGACCAGCGATTCCAGGTCTGCACGGGAGATCTGCATGAGGTCGTCCAGGGTCCGGGCGCGCTCCACCCGATAGCTTCCGCTTTGTGTCCGGCGCAGCGCCTCCAGGCAGGCGCCGCATCCCAGCGCCTCCCCGATGTCATGGCAGAGTGTCCGCACATAGGTGCCCTTGGTGCACTTGATTCGGAACTGCGCCCGCGGCGGGCTGAAATCCAGCAGGCTGAAATTGAAGACATGGATCAGCCGGGGCTCGCGCTCGACCGTGACGCCCTTCCGGGCCAGCTTGTAGAGCGGCACACCGTTCTTCTTGATGGCGGAAACCATCGGTGGCGTCTGCATGATGTCGCCGGTGAGCTTCTGCATTTCCGCGGCGATCTGTTCCGCGGTGATGGCGGAGCAGTCGGCTTCGCGGGTCACTTCGCCGTCCATGTCCTGGCTGTCCGTGGTGATTCCGAGGCGCATGATGCCTTCATAGGTCTTGTTGGAACTCATCACCTGTGAGGAAAGCCTGGTGCCGCGGCCCAGCAGAATCAGCAGCAGGCCGGTGGCCGCGGGATCCAGCGTTCCACCGTGGCCGACCTTTTTGATGCCGAAATGCCGGCGGATTATGTGAACCACATCGTGGGACGTGATGCCGGCGGGCTTGTCCACCAGCAGCAGCCCGTCGAGGCCGCCTGTATCGGGCCGGTTATTCATCGCCGTCGGGTTTTTCCGTGTCGTCGTCACTCAGGCCGAGCTCGCTGATGATGGACAATATGCGGTCGCCTTTTTCGATGGATTCGTCCAGTTCAAATGTGAGCTGTGGTGTGTACTTCAGCTTCAGATCCGAGTTGATGTGGCGCTGGATGGTGCCCCGATGGCGGGTCAGCAGGTCAATGATGTGCCGGCGCTCCTGCTCATGATCACGCACGGATACCATCACCCGCGCGTGCCGGATGTCCGGACTGGTGATCACATGGGTCACCGTCACCGCCGCGAGATCCAGTTTCTCCTCCCCGCCGATTTTATAGATGACTCCGGCGATTTCGCGCTTCAGGAGTTCGTTCACTCGTTCGAGTCGTCTTACGCTCATTTGTCATTCTCCCGGGATGGGGCGCCGAAAACAGGAACGGCAGGGCCTAAAGCGCCTGCGCGATCTTGTCGATTTCGTAGAATTCAAGCGTGTCGCCTTCCTGGTAATCCGAGAAATTGTCCAGGCGGATGCCGCAGTCCTGTCCTTCACGCACTTCGGCGGCGTCGTTCTGAAAGCGCTTCAGAGATGCCAGGCTGCCTTCGAAGACGACATCGTTTTTGCGCAGCACGCGCACCTTGGCGCGCGAAGTGGCGCGCCCGTCGGTCACCATGCAGCCGGCCACCTTGCCCCGCTTGCTCAGTGAAAACACCTGCCGGACTTCGGCGCGCCCGATCACGCGCTGCTTGAATTCCGGTTCGAGCATGCCCGTCATGGCTTCCTTGATCTGATCGAACAGCTCATAGATCACGCTGTAGAGACGGATTTCAACGCCGCTGCGCTTGGCCGCCGCCTTGGCGCCGCCCTCGGCGCTCACATGAAATCCGACAACGATGGCATTGGATGCGGTTGCCAGCAGAATGTCGTTTTCCGTGATGTTCCCGACCCCCGTCAGGACGAGATTCAGGCTGACCTTGTCGCTTTTAATTCCCTGCAGCATCTGCTCGATGGCCTCAACGGATCCTTTTACATCCGCCTTGAGCACCAGATTCAGCGTCTGCTGCGCATTCTCGGATATCTGGCTGAAAAGATTGTCCAGCGAGGCCCTCTGGGGCGCCGTCAGGTTTTCCATCCGGTTCTGTTCCTGGCGTGATTCGGCAATGGAGCGCGCTTCGCGGTCGCTTGCGCAGGCAATAAATTCGGAGCCGGCATCAGGCACACTCGTGAGACCCATCACCTTTACGGGCGCGGCGGGTCCGGCTGTGCGGACTTTATGCCCCTTGTCGTTCATCAGGGCCTTGACGCGGCCCCAGGTTGATCCGCATACCACGGCATCGCCGACTTTGAGTGTTCCGTCGCTCACCAGAAATGTGGCGGTTGGCCCCATGCCGGGTTCCAGACGCGCCTCAATGACAAAACCCCTGGCGGACTGCCTTGGATTGGCCTTGAGTTCCAGCATGTCGGCCTGCAGCAGAATCATTTCAAGCAGGTGATCCATGCCCTGCCCGGTATGGGCGCTCACGGGGCAGCAGATGATGTCGCCGCCCCAGTCTTCGGGGGTGAGACCCATCTCCTGGAGCTGCTGCTTGACCCGGTCGGGATTGGAGCCCGGAAGATCAGACTTGTTGATGGCAACGATAATGGCCACTTCCGCCGCCTGCGCGTGCTGAATCGCCTCGCGGGTCTGCGGCATCACGCCGTCATCCCCTGCGATCACCAAAACCGCGATGTCGGTCAGATTGGCGCCGCGCGCGCGCATCGCGGTGAATGCCGCATGGCCGGGCGTGTCCAGAAATGTGATCGGGCGGTCCATGTGCTCGACCATGTAGGCGCCGATGTGCTGGGTGATTCCGCCGTCTTCGCCGTCCACCACAGAACTCTTGCGGATGTAATCCAGAAGCGAGGTTTTGCCATGGTCCACATGCCCCAGAAAGGTCACTACAGGCGGCCGCAGTTCTTCGCCGCCCTTTGCCTCTTCCTCCTCCTTCTTCTCTTTCTTCTTCGAGGGCGGGGGGGGCGGCGGAGGAGGAGGGGGCGCGGCTTTTTCCTGCTCGACCTTCACGCCGTGCTTCTCGCCCACCTTCTGGGCCACCTTGAAATCGATCGTGGCATTGATGGCGGCAAAGATGTTCATCATCATCAGCTCTGCGATGAGCTGATTGGGCTTAAGCTTCAGAACATCTGCAAACTCCTTGACGATGATGGGGCCCTTCACGATGTAAACATTTTCGGCCGGGGGCTCAACCTTCTCTGGTTCCGGTGTCGCGGGCGGGGCTGGCTCGGGCTGCTCGGGCGCGGCAGCGGGTTTTTCCGGAGCGGCCTCCGGCTTCGCTGGCTTGCCGCCGACGGCTTCGCGGACCTGCGCAATCTGCTCATCGGCCAGGGCGGACATGTGGTTGGGGGCTTCGATGCCCATGGCCCGAAGCTTGGCCAGCAGGTCCTTGCTGCTGATGTTCAGTTCTTTTGCCAGTTCAAAAATTCTCATTCTTCAATGGGTCCGTGTTCTTTTTCAAATGCGGCTTCTGCGGCCGCCTGCAGTTTCTTCGCAGCGTCCTCGCTGATGCCCTCGATCGCGGTCAGATCTTCCGCATCTGCGGCAAGCAGCCCTTCGAGCGTCAGGAATCCGGCCAGCACCAGTTTTTCTGCATAGCGAGCGCCGATGCCCTCCACGGCCGCCAGCGCCTGAATCGCCATGTTCACCTTCTGTTCAAACGAGATCTCCGCCTCGTGCTTTCGGATGTCGATCTTCCAGCCGGTCAGCTTGGATGTCAGCCGCGCGTTCTGGCCCTTCTTCCCGATGGCCAGCGAAAGCTGGTCCCCATCCACAACCACGCTGACGGTATGGGTGTCTTCATCCACGCTGACGCTGCTCAACTTGGCCGGGGCCAGCGAGTTAGTCACATAGGTGCGGATATCGTCATGCCATTTTACGATGTCAATCTTCTCCCCGGAAAGCTCGCGCACGATGTTCTTCACGCGAATTCCGCGCATGCCGACGCAGGCTCCGACCGGATCCACTTTGTCATCGTGGGATATAACCGCAATCTTACTGCGGAAACCCGCCTCGCGTGCAATGCCCTTGATCTCGACCGTGCCGTCGTTGATTTCGGCCACTTCGAGCTCAAAGAGCTTGCGGACAAAGTCCGGATGACTGCGGGAGAGAATGACTTCCGGCCCCTGCGGATCCACCTTGAGAAGATAAGCCCGGATGCGGTCGCCGATCTGGTATTCTTCTGTTGGAACCCGTTCCCTTGAAGGCATTAAGGCCTCCGCGCGACCCAGGTCCACGACCACGTCGTTCCGGTCGAACCGGCGGACGGCTCCCGTTACGATTTCTCCCTGCCGATCCTTGTATTCATCAAAAACCTGGTCTTTTTCGGCCTGCCGGATTTTGTGAAGAATGGCCTGCTTGGCTGTCTGCGCGGCAATCCGGCCGAAATTCTTGGGGGTCACCTCGATTTCTATCTGGTCGCCAATCTGGGCGTCTGCTTTGACTCGGCGGGCCCTGACGAGAGACACTTCTTCGTGGGGATTGACCACTTTTTCAACAACCTGCACCTTGGCCAGGGCCCGGATATTGCAGGTTTTCCGGTCAATTTCGACCCGCATGTCGCGGTGAGGCCCCACGCTCTTCTTGGAGGCGTTCAACAGGGCGGCTTCCACCGCCTGTATGAGCGTTTCGCGGTCAATTCCGCGCTCTCTCTCCATATAATCAAAAACCGCCATCAAGTCGTTGTTCATTTTTCTGTCCTCAACACGGACTGTCGGCAGCCCGCGGCTAAAAACAAAACCGGCCCATTATACAAAAGAGCGGGCGAAGGCCCACTCTGTACAAAGGTCAGCGCAACAAAAAATACAGCCAGAACATAATCTTTGTGCGCGAACAGGTCAAGGCGTTTGTTCCGAAAGATGCGCAATTATTTTTTCACATTTTTTTGACATAATATTCAACTTCCCGTATATATTAAGTAAGTGCAGATAGAAAGAGGCAGGCGTTGCGGCATGGATTCGCATCGGCCCGCTTGTGGTTTATGGTGACAGTTATACCTGTACACCACGGGAGAGAGATGTGCTGAGAAGCCGAAAGATATTGCTGATGTGCGGGGTTGCCGCGGCAGGATTCTGTCTGTCGGCGACGCTTGCGCAGGGAGCCCTGGTTAATCTGCAGGCCTATATTGTTTTTTCCCTTTTCCGGAGCGACGGAACCACCGCGCTCCCCGACGGATCCATCGTGCAGATACTCGGGAGCACCGACGGATCAATCGATCCCATGCAGGAATACGGCACCACTGGCGACTACTTCGCCCAGCCTACCGGGGATGACATCATTATCGGAACCATTGTTGTGGACAGCACCATTCTTGGCATAGACGGCACGTTTTATACCGGCGGATTCTACTACGACAATACGGTGGTGGACTATATGTATATCCGCTTCTTTGACACCACGAACTCTCCGATCGTCGGGAATTACGACTGGGGGCAGTCGCCCATTTTCGATGTGGACGGACTTGATGACGGCGTCATGATGTTCATGGATTTCGGCGGGTCATACACGGCGAGCAGCAACGATACATTTGTTGCCATTCCGGAGCCGAGCACGGCGAGCCTGCTTCTGCTCTTCGCGGGGTTGCTTTGCGGCGTGCGGGCGGGAATGATGCGCGGGCCGGAAGAAAAGAAAATTTCGGGAACCGGGGAAATCGAAGACTAGGGAATAAACATGAGGACAGGGTGCACAGGCGCTTGCAGCAAAAGGTTAAGCGCTTTACTGCTTGGCCTCGCTGTCCTGTGCCCGCTCGTTGTTCTCGGTCAGTCCGGATCTGTCACAACTCCCCTTCATGTTAACGCATCATCTTCCATTGCCGACGAGTTTGGCGCAAAACTCCGCGGTTCCCTCTACCATCCCGGAGCCCTTGTTCAGGTTCTCTCCGCTCCCGACGGAATCATCTATCCTCCGCTCATGGACGGCCGGCCCGATCCCCGCAATGCCCTTCTCGAACGCGGTACTACCCGCATCGGAGCGCTCACTTCCCCACTTCTGGCCGATGAGGGTCTTTTCGGACACTCCATTGCCTCCCCGCGCCCGGCCGGCGGAACACGTATTTTCGTTCGGGTGTTCAATGCCCCAAACATGGCCGAAGCCTCCTTTTATGGAGATTCCCAGGTTTTCACCGTAGAGGACAACAAAGTCTTCAACGTCCGTATTGCCCGCACCGACAAGGATCTTGATCCGGCTGATCTCGATGGCGATGGTCTCAGCAATTCTTGGGAGAAAAGCCTCGACACCGATCCGGGAAATCCGGACACCGACGGAGACGGAATGCTGGACGGCGAGGAATTCCTCGCCGGTACGGATTCAAAGGACAGCAGTTCCATGCTGCAGATCGCCCGCATCGTCGGCTTTTCAGGCGGCGGCTTTGACATAGCCTGGGACAGTGTGCCCGGCAGGCAGTATCGCGTTGAGTTCACGCCGCATGATCTGGCGGGCGGCGAAGTCGTGTTTTCAAATGCAAGCGATGTCGTGGCCGCCGTGGATACCCAGACGGTCCATACGGTGAATGTTCCCGGCGCGGCTTACGGATATTTCCGCGTCTATCTGGTGGTCGAATGAGGATTGTGAGATGAACGGGCCGAAACAGCAGAGAAAAAACTTCCAATGGCTGGAAGTTTTTTTTCGCCGCCCTGGCCGCCCTGATGCCGAATATGGGGTTTGCCTGGGGCTGGGCTGTTCGAGACACCGCCCGGCAGTCGAGCGAAAATCCGACCATTTATCTCGGTGATTCGATCGAATTTCACTGGGATGTCAATGCCGACGGCTGGGGTGCGACATACAAGAAGGCCGGTGCCGGGACCAACAACTCCTCGTCCGGCATGAACTGGCAGGATCTCACATGGGTGGATGAAGCCGGGGATGGATACGGCGGGAACGAGGGCATCAAAAGCGCATCGTTCCAGGGAACCTCCGTCGCAACCTGGTACTACTCCCTCTGGCTGGGCTGGGGGGGCTCAATCGGGGACAACGGCCACTGGTACAATGGAAGCAGTTCCTGGAACGAGGGGTCGGGATCTTTCGTTTCCAGCAGTTTCACCGTCAGCGCGCTCGGCAATCCGACCGGCGTTTCTGCCGCGCGCGATGCAACCTATCCGACATCGCGTGTGGACCTGAGCTGGACGGAGTGGAACAACCGCAATGTGCTGATTGTGCGCAGAAAGGGCTCTTCCGTGGCCTGGACTCCGACCCAGGGCACGGCCTATTCCGACGGCCAGAGCCTCGGGAGCGACACATACGTCGTGGAGAATTCGCGCGACGGGGGTTCATTTGAGGACACCGGCATCGGAACCGCGCTCGAGGCCGGCACGCTCTACTACTATAAGGTGTATTCCGAAAACTACTCCTACTATTCCTCCGGCACGGAGGTTAGTGTGCGCACCCGCCCCAACGACGCGACCTGGGACGGCGGCGGCGCGGACAACAACACCCTGACGGAAGCCAACTGGAACAACGACCTCTATCCGGCGGCCAGCGCCAACAGCGTCATGCGCTTTGCGGGATCCACGCGGACCACACCGAGCGTGACGCACGCCGCGAACAGCGATTTCGGCAGCATCTATTTCAATTCCGGCGCGTCGGCGTTCACTCTCAGCGGGAATGCCGTGGATATTTTCTCGCTGATTCAAAATGACTCGGCGAACGCGCAGACGATCCAGAATGCCCTTGCGCTGAACGGCACGGTTTCGCTGAGCACCGTCAGCGGGAACCTGAATCTCAACGGTGTGCTGAGCGGGTCCTACGGGATCAAGAAGACCGGCACCGCAACCGCGGCGATCACGAACGCCAACACATTCACCGGCGGCGCATGGGTGGAAAAGGGAACCCTGCAGCTGGGCGGACACACCAACGCGATGGGTTCGGGCGCCGTCAGCGTAGGGACCAACGCCACGCTGGATTTGACCTATGGCTCGGCCACGCTCCGGCCGGTGGCCTTGAATCTTTATAACGGGCAGGTGACAAAAGCAACTTCGAGCGCCACAACCTGGCGGGGTGCTCTGAATTCCTACAACAGTTCAACTGTCTCGGTTTCATCGGGCAATTTCTATGTCTATGGCGGCATGAATCTGGCGAGCGGAACGCTGGTCTTCAACAACGCCAACCAGGGGGGAATGAGCGGGGGCACAATGACCGGCTCGGGACATCTGACCAAGCTGGGATCCGGAGTCTTTCAGCTGCGGCCCGGAACGCACAGCGGAAACATAGCTCTCAGCGAAGGCGAAATCAGGCAGTATACAGGAACCATGACGGCCAGCGGAACCCTGACCCTGTCCGGAGGGACCCGGTACAGTTCAGATGGAAGCACCACCCGGACCATTACCAAGGATGTAGTGATTAACGGCGGCGTGGGCATTGCAGAAAACAGCACCGGCGGAATTACGATCAGTGGAGCTGTCGGGCTGGGCGGCGGAACACGCACAATAACCAACTCCAATACGCTGACCGTTTCCGGTGTGGTTTCCGATGGAGGACTGGAGAAGAAGGATGCCGGGACCATGATCCTCTCCGGCAACAACTCCTATGCATCGGGAACGACCATCACAGAAGGCACCCTTCAGATAGGGGACAACGGCACCAGCGGATCGGTTGTCGGTAATATCGTGAACAATTCGGCGCTGGTTTTCAACCGTTCCGATAATCTGACGTACGGAGGGGGGATCAGCGGCACCGGCACGCTGGACAAGCAGGGTGCCGGCGCCCTGACGCTGACGAACACCAGCACATACAGCGGGAACACCACCATTACAGCGGGAACGCTGATTCAGAACGGAACAAACAGCAGCTCGGCCGTTGCGGTTTCGTCCGGCACGTCGCTCGTGGGCGGAGGCGGAGTCGGCGGGCTGACCGTGACGGGTTCGGTTTATCCCGGAACCAGCGCGGCCGCCATCGGCCGCCTGACGGTGACTTCGCTGACAATGAACGACGGTTCCGCGGCTTATTTTCAGATCGGCGACTGCGACAACACATCTGATCGCGACTATATCAGCAACAGCGGATCTGCCACGATTAATGCCACCACCACCATTTATATTGATGATGATGAGGTGTCGAACTGGGATAACGCCGGCAGCTACAGCTGGAATCTCATCACGGGCGGCATTCTGGATGCCTCCAACTTTACACTGGACGAAAGCCTCTGGGCGCTGGACAAGGCCGGCGGATCATTTGCGTTGTCCGCCAGTGGCGGGAACCTGGTGCTGACCTTCACCCCGTCGGCGGTGCCGGTCGCGGAAATCAATGTGCTCGGGACAAACAGCGTTTCCATCACGGATGGCGATACCACCCCGGCTCTTGCCGACGGAACCGACTACGGGCTTGTGCTGGTCGCCGGCGGAACAAAGGACCATACCTTTAAAATAGAGAATACCGGTACAGCGGACCTGACTGTTTCCGGCGTGACGACAACGGGCACACACGCGGCAGATTACACGGTCATCAGCTGGCCCGGAATTGTGAATCCGTCTGCATCCTCCAATCTGATTGTGCGGTTTGATCCCTCTTCGCCCGGCCCGCGCACCGCCACGCTGCATGTGAACAGCGATGACGATGACGAGGCCGACTACGACTTTGTGATCCAGGGCACCGGCACCTATGTTGAAATTTCCGTCAGCGGGAATTCTCAGTACATTGCGGATGGCGACGGTTCTCCAACGACAGATGATCATACGGACTTTGGCCCGGTGGGCACGATCGGCGCGACGCAGGACCGGATTTTCACCATATCCAATACCGGCAATGTGGCGATGGGCATCGGCAATGTGACGACCAGCGGAACTCATGAGGCCGATTTCACGGTGACCGAGCAGCCGTCTTCCCCGCTTGCGCCAAGCAACACCACGACCTTTACTGTTCGTTTCGACCCGTCGGCGACGGGTCTTCGGTCAGCGGCTCTGAGTTTCACCAATACAGACGACAATGTCAGTGACGGACTGGCGGAAAGCCCGTTCAATTTTTCAATTCAGGGCACAGGGGTTGCGCCCGCCATAACCAACTATCCGGGCACTCTTTCCTTCTCCTCCGTGCTGGGATCTGCACCGGCCGTGCAATCATTCAGCGTCACCAACATCGGACTGGGATCCATGTCCTATTCGCTGACAACCAACGCCTCGTGGCTGACGCTGAAGCCGGTTTCGGGCACGGTGGCCGGCGGGGCCGGACAGGTGCATACAGCGGTTGTGGCCGTGGCGGCCGGCCAGCAGCCGGGCGTATCCAACGCCACCATCACCATCACCGCCGCGGATGCAACCAACAGCCCGAGGACCATTGCCGTCAGCTGGACGATCAGCGCCATTCCCGATCCGTCTGTGGCAACCGCAGCGGCAGACGGCAAGACGATGATTGATCTGGCGTGGACCAAGCATGCCTCCTATGATGTCATGATTGTGTATCGCGCAGGCAGCGCTTCGACCGCGCCTTCGCAGGGCACATCCTACAGCGTGGGCAGCGCATGCGGCAGCGGCACGGTCATTTACAAGGGATCAGGTTCAGCGCTGGAGCATGTGGTCGCTTCCGGAGTGACGCATCACTATGCATTCTACTCTTACAACGGGAACTATTACTCCTCCGGGCTGACAGATTCCGACACCACCACGGCCTTCGCCGCCGGTGAAATTGTGGAAACCTTCTCTTATACCACCGGAGTCACGCTGGCCTCGTGCAACGGGAGCAACCTGTGGGGCGGGGCATGGTATGGGGATACCGGTTTGTTCACGAATTCTGCCGGCAGCTTTTCCGAGCAGGCGAATTATCCCGCACCCTCCGGCAACAAAGTGCTGGTGACTCCGGCCAACGACGCGAATGTGGCCGTGTACCGCGCCCTTGACCGGACCTACAACGACGGCAGAATCTACTTCGGCTATGTCATGAATTACCAGTATGACGGAGGGGACAAGTACTCCGGCCTCTCGCTCTACTGGAACAACACCGAGGAGAAGCTTTTCATCGGGGAGATCGGCGCCGCTGACCGGCAGCTGGGAATTGACAGCACGGGCTCGTCAGTCACGCTCACGAACGGAGCAGGAAACGACTATATCATCGCAGGTTATTATGACTGGAGTGCCGGCGAAGCCAAAGCCAAAGCCTACAGGATTGGATCACACACCGTGCCGACGGATGAGCCCTCTTCGTGGGATGTGACCGTCTCCAAGGCCAGCAACACGGTCGGATGGGTAAACAGCATCCGCCTAGCCGCCGGTGAATTCGGCGGCGGGTCCGGCACGCCCGGAGACTGCTACTTCGACGAAATTCGCATTTCGACCAACTGGGCGGGCCTGCTTCAGGCAACCCCCTCGACCCCGGATGACCCCTCCAGTCAGTCCGCGACGGCGGACGGCTATGAAATGGTGCGGCTGGGCTGGACCCAAAACGGCTCCGGAAACAGCGTGCTGATCCTGCATGACGACAGCGCCATTGCCACAGACCCGACAGACGGAAACAGCTACAGCGTGGGCGATTCCATAGGCGCGGCGAAGGTGATCTACAAGGGGTCTGATACGGCTGCTGAACACATCGTTGAAGACGGTTCCGACAACTATTACAAGTTCTACTCCTACAACGGGGCGAACTATTATTCGGATGGCGTGACCGCGGATGTCTCGATGGGG
>JAKQHR010000101.1 GCA_029557905.1 Verrucomicrobiota bacterium | reverse complement strand
TGTGATCATATTTTACTTCCCGCCTCCGATTTTTATGACAGTTGCCCCGCAAAGTAAATCAATAGTGCATGGGCGTCTCCAAACTTGTCCTCACGGGGCTCCGGACCGCAGCGGGAGATTCCCCTCCCGGCTTCCGCTTTCGTTCTGTTTTGATTGACAGAGGGTGCTGAATATGATACGGGGACAACGGCTTATGGCATGGAGGTCACCAAAAAGCCCGGGATCTGGAGGCTGGCTATGAAAGCACCGTTGCGCAGGATATGTCTGATTCTTCTTTCAATCCTTCTTCCGCGGGGAGGGCCGGCGGCAGAACATTCCGGCAACGGATGGATCATCCGGAAGACCGCCAAGGAAACGGCCGCGGAAAGCGGATCCACCATTTTCTACGTCATCTCTGTGGAACGCACCGGGCCGGATGCCGGCGAAGTCAATATCGAAGACTGGCGGGGAGCCGCAGGCGGGACAACGGCATATCTCTGGGCAAGTCCCGAGGGCGACGGCGGCGGCGGAACGGCGGATTATCTGAACTGGACCCGGACAATGAATCAGGGAGACAAGTTCACCGCCATCTACGAAGTCGAAGTGGACACGGGACTTTCGGCCGGAACCATTATCAACAACTACATCATGGCGGATACTGTTCCATACGATCCCGACATGCACATCTCGCTGGATCATTACCTGGTCGTGGGAGGCGGGAACAAGACCCGAACAGCGAACCGCGGCTGCGGCCAGAGCAGCGAACCGGTCAGCACGGCCACGGGAGAATTCTTTATCCCGCCGGTCACCGACATGGATCTCGGCGGGCCTTTGCCTCTGAAATTCACCCGGTGGTACGGCTCGCGGCTGAATGATCCGGGCATTGATTTAATCGGGAGTTCGCTGGGCAAAGGCTGGATGCACAGTTTCGAATCCCGGGCCATTCACAGCGGATTTTTCTCGCGCTGGCTGAGGGTCATACTGCCGGGCGGCAGGATCGCGAGCCTGGCGGAAGTGTATGGCGGCGAAGGAGGCTGGCAGCTTGCCTACGAGCAGGAGGATGTCGCCTATCAGGGCCGGGAAGATGGCGTGAGTTTCTGGCTCATGGATCCGGAGTCCGAACGCCTGTACCGCTTCGATGCGCCGCCCTACTCCTGGGGCAGCACGAACCGGCTCCGGGAAATCGCGGATCGCAACGGCAATGCGCTTCTGCTGGAATATCGGGCAGATGGGCGGATTACAAATGTCGCGGACGGCCTCGGGCGGAACCTCTCCTTCACCTATACCGCCACAGGCAATCTTCTCGCGGTCAGCGACGGTGCGCGAACCACCGGTTTCGGTTGCGATGCACAGGGGGCGCTCATTTCCGTTACCAATCCATTGGGTTATGTCACCACCTGCATCTATGATCCCGTAAACTCCCATACCAACGGGCAGGGGGCACTGATGACGGGAATTCAGCATCCCCGAGGAAACGTGCCCTACACACAGGCCTACAACTCAAACGGACAGGTGGTCTCCCAAACAAGCGCCTGCGGCGGCATGTCCTCTTTCTCCTACACCACAACCGTGTACGGAGAGACAACACAGATAGATGACCCGCAGGGGTCACTGGTCCACAACCATCTGAACTGGTCACGGGCCACCAATCTGGTCGACCAGGCCGGAAACGGTTTCGGAATTTCATACCAGACCGAGCGGAACCTGCCGACGCGCATCCGCGACCGGTGCGGACAAGCGAGCTCTTTTCAATACGACTTCCACAGCTGCCGCCTGACCAACGTGATACATCGCGACGGGGCGACGACCACTTACAGCTATGTCACCACCACGCAGGTTTTCACAAACCGCGAAACAGGCACCAACACGGTGGAATTCGATTTTCAGGATTTGTGCGCCATTCGCCATCCGGACGGAAGCACGGAAGAGTTCCATCGCGACGCACGCGGCAATGTGACCAGTTACGTGAACCGCGCGGGCGCAGTCTGGACAACGACCTTCAATGAGCGCGGCCAGCCCCTGACGGCATCCCGGCCCGGCGGCGGCGTTCAGGTCTTCACATACAACCCCGACGGCACACTGGCGAGCGAGGCGGACAGCGATACCGGTGCCATCATCTACACCTACGATGCCCTGCGCCGCCGCATCCGCGAAACGCGCCCCAATGGCGGCCAGACGGGGTTCGCGCTCGATGGCCTCGATCGAATCGTCACCATCACAAACACTGCGGGCGGCACAACTTCTTTCCAGTACGACCCCAACGGCATCTGCACAAATACGGCGGAGCCGGCCGGATATACCCGAATGCGCCAGACCGACCTGATGAACCGCGTGACGAACTGCGCGGACAGCCTGGGCCCGCTGGCGGCCATCTCTTACGACAGCATGGGCCGGCCTGTCATTGAAACTGATCCGGCAGGCACAAACCACTACCACTACGACGATCGAGGGTGGCTCACAAACCTCACCCGCGCCGGCCGCACATGGTCATGGAGCTACGACCCGGAGGGACATGTCGCACAGGTCGTCTCGCCGTCGGGAAACTGCACGGTCTATCAACGCGACCCGATGGGACGCGTCACCAATACCATAGACGGGCTGGGAAACGCGCAGTCTTCCTCGCACGACCGCATGGGGCGCCGCATCTTGTTCACGGACCGAAACGGCCTCGTAACGCATTTTTCCCATGAGCCCGGCGGACAGGTGGCGGGAATCTCCAACGCGCTGGGCGCAACTGCTTCGCTGGGATATAATGCGGACGGCCTGATCACGACGGCGACCGACTTCGATGGCCGCATCACGACCGCAGGATACACCCCCATGGGGCGCTTGGCCGCCATCACCAATGCGCTTGGCGAAGTGACCGGTTATGCCTATGACACAGCTGGCCGCCTGATCCGAACAGACTTTCCCGACGGAACTCACGAGAGCCTCGCATATGATCTCGCCGGCCGCCTCATCAGCCGCACAGACCGCGGAACAAATGTCTGGACCTGCGGATACAACGCGCGCGGCGATCTGGTGGCCGTGACAAACCCGGCGGGAGGTATCACCCTCCGCGACTATCTTTCCGACGGGACCCTGAAGTGGATCCGCGACAGCGACGTGACCAACATCTTCTTTGTCGGTGACGGAGCCCGCAGGCTTGTGGAAGTCATTGTGCCCGGCGGAGCGGGCATCCATTACGAATACAATGCCCACCATGAGATCACGGCCATCGTGGATGCAAATTCGAACAGAACAGACTACGCATATGACAGCGAAGGGCGCGTGGTCTCGGAAACCGATGCACATGGGCATTCGCTCCAGTACGAGTATGACCCCGTCGGGCGGGTGACCAGCATCGTGGACCGCACCGGCGCACGGAGCTGTTACGAGTATGACGCGGCCGGGCGACTGACGGCGGCCGCTGATCCCGCTGGAGTCCGCGTACAGTACGGCTGGGATCCGGGGAACCGCCTGACGTCCGCCACACTGGGCGGACAGACCTGGACCCGGATATATGACACGGCCGGGCGGCTGACGGCACATTCCACGCCGCTGAACCGAACAACCTCACTTATACGGGATGCGGCGGGACGCCTCGCAGGCCACGTGGATCCCATGGGCCGCACGAATCTCATTGCGCGCGACAGCATGGGAAGGATCACGGCCGTCACCGACCCGGCGGGCCGGGCCCGAGTGTTTTCCTGCGACAGCCGCGGCCTGCTGGTCGCGGCGGCCGCCACGGGCCAGGCGGCCGCCCGTTATGAAAGGGATGCGCTTGGGAACGTGATTCGCGTTACGGATCCGAACTCAAACGCATGGACTTTTTCGTATTCGTCCATGGGGGCTCTGCTGGGCATGGCGGATCCGCTGGGCCGAAGCAATGTCCTTATGCGCAATGCCCGCGGCCAAATCAGCGGGATATTGTATCCGGACGGCGCCGCCAGCACCACGCATTACGATCCGGCCGGAAATGTCACCGCCGCTGTTTATTCCACGGGGCTCATTCTCCCGTATGCATACGACCACCAGTCGCGGCTGATCGGGGCCGACGGAATCGCGCTACAGCGTGATCCGGAAGGCCGCACGACCAACACGATTTCCACTTCTGACGGACGGGCGTTTGGCGCCGCATACGACGGCGCGGGCCGCCTGGCGGCGGCATATTATGACGGCGCGCTGACTGTTACGTACATCTACAACACCACAAACGGCCTGCTGGAATCCGTTTCAGATTCGTCAAGCGGCGCGGCGGTGTGGTTCAGCTATGATGCGGACCGGCGGCTGACAGGCATAACACGCGGCAACGGACAGCATGCAGCCTTCACCCTTGACGACGCCGGCCGCATCACCCGAATCCAGGATGGGACACTGACAGATGTACAGTATGAATATGATGCGGCGGGCCGACTGACAGCCGAAGAAGGGACATATCCGCTGGAGGCCGGCGCAAATCTTGACCCTGAAACGAATTCCTTCACATATGACCCCGCCGCCCAGATTTCGTCTTCTGGTTTCGTTTACGATGCCCGCGGACGGCTGACCAATGCTCCCGGGCGCCGCTTTGTATGGGATGCCGCTTCACGCCTGATTGATGCGGACGGCATACAGATCGCATATGACGGATTTCATGACGTGCTTCAGAAGACCGCCGCCGGAACCACAATCCGCTACTACCACAACCGCGCGGTGAGGCCTGCCTCCATCGTGGCCGAACGCGATGAAACCGCCGGTACATTCGTGCGCTACTATGTGTGGACCCCGGCCGGGCAGCTCCTCTATGCCATTGACACGGCCTCCGGCAACAAGCCTCGCTACTACCACTTCGACCGGATCGGTTCGACACTCGCCATCACGGATGAAAACGGCCAGGTGACCGACGCGTATGCCTACACGCCCTTCGGAAGGATTGTGCGCCGGCAGGGCGCGTCCACCCAGCCGTTCACTTTCGTCGGGCGCCACGGTATCCGCCAGCAGGACGCCGACGGAACGCTCTACCAGATGCGGGCGCGATACTACAACGCACAAACCGGCGGCTTCCTGTCACGCGATCCCGGCTGGCCGGAACTTTTCGATGCGCGCAAGATCAACCCCTACGCCTATGCCGGCAACGATCCGGTCGGCCGGATCGACTGCAACGGGCGCTGGTGGATGGGGCCCGACATTGATCCCCTGCCGGATGATGCTGATGTGACCATGCTGTCGAACTGGCAGCTCACGGAAATCGAACTGCGCCTGGAGGAAATGGACCGGGATGACAACATCAACCTGCCGGAGGTTCGCATCCGGAAGGACCGTATCCGGGCCGAACTTCACCGCCGCAACCCCATTCCGCTGATCATCCCCCCGAAGCTGCAGGATCAGGAGCATACCTCGTGCGAACAGCAGCCGCTCAACACGGCTGTTCAGCCGGCCGGACAGATGGTGGAAACGCCGGGGCTGACAGGCGAGATTCCTCCGCCGCCGGCCCGTTACAGAAAACCGCTGGACCAATGGACGCCGTTCGATCTGGCGCACGAGATATTCAGCCCGGAGAACATGCAGCGCGCGGCCGTCGAACAGCACATCGCGGAGCGCGAGGCCCGCGAGCGGGCGGAGAAGGAAGCAGCCGAACGGGCTGAAGTCGAAAGGACGGCGAGGGAGGCCCTCGAACAGTTCATGCGGCGGACACAAGGCGTTCCTCCGGAGGTGAAGAAGCCTCAGTATACGCTCCCCGAATCTGTCTTCAAGCCGACACCGCGCCCGTTCCGTGACCCTCTGGAATTCATTCTGGACAGCCTGTTCGGCCCGCAGGCCATTTTGGATTTTGCCGCGCAGCAGCAGCTTCAGCAGCAGGTCCAATCCCAGGCGCAGACAGAAGCATCTAAGCCGGCGGCAGCTCCGGAGAAGCCCCGCATACCGACCCGCGATCTGTACCAGAACCTCCAGAAAGCCCAGCGGCGGGCGGCGGAGCTGATGCAGGCGCGTGATTTCGAAGGCGCGCGAAGGGAGCTGGACGACGCGCGCCGATGGGAACAGGAAATCCACGAACGCTACCAGCGCGAATGGTTCACCATGTATCGGGACTAGGGAGACAGATAATGAAGAATCACAAGATCTGCATGCAAAAGGCTGGAAGGCTCCTGCTGACAGGAATACTGACGGGTATGATCCTGTCAATTCCCGCATATGCAGCGAGGATTGATTATGCCTACGACGAGACCGGGCGGCTGACAAATGCAGCATACAGCGGCGGGGCCGGCATCGCCTATGCCTACGATGCCAATGGGAATATGCTTATCCGCGAAACATCCGCCGGCGGGGCGGCCACCTACACACTGATTTATCTGGCTGGAGCGGGCGGTTCCATCGCCGGAATTGCAACACAGGAAGTCGCGGCAGGAGACAGCGGGTCAGCGGTGACTGCCAGCCCGGCCGACACCAGCGTGGTCTTTCACGCATGGAGCGACGGGCTCTTCGACAATCCCCGCACAGATACAAATGTCAGCGCCAATCTCACCGTCAGCACGGTCTTCCGCAGCGAAGGCGGCGCCAATCTGGACTGGTACGCCGGGCACGGTTTTGTACCCGAAGGGGGCGAGTTGTGGAGCGATCTCGACACAAAGATTGCCTCGGGGAAAGGCACAACCCTCCTTCACGAGTTCATCGCCGACACCGATCCGAATAACACAGGTGATATCTTCCGCGTGCTGTCCATCTCAAACGGCCCGCCGGTGGTCGTGCAGTTCCAGCCAGGCTCAACCGGCCGGGTATACACCTTCCAATATGCTGGAGATCTGGCCGGGGATGCCTGGACCAATGTCCCCGGGACAGTTCCGCGTCCAGGCCTCGGGGGTCAGGATGCAATGACCGACACCAATCCCCCGCCCTTTAGATCATATCGAATAGAGGTTCAGGCTCCATAAACAGCTCCGGAAGCAGTTTCCACGCCTGCCCGCTTGGCATCTCCTGATGCATGTGGCATGATGGCCCGCGATTCAAGCAGGCAATTATATGAGCAAAAAACAGAAATACATCAAACTGCAGAAATCCCGGAGGACCAGAGGTGTGATTATTGCCATTGTCCTTTTCATTATTCTGCTCCCTTACGCAGTCTGCTGGTGGGAAAGACATCCTGCCGGGTTCAGTGTGCGCTCGAAACCTTGCCCGGTTCCGGCGGACAGCGTTCGGCTTCTAATTGACTCCACGTCATTCGATGCCGAGAAAGGCGAACGGATTTTCGACCAGCAGATTTTCGATGCGGTGCTGAAGATGATCAGGGATGCGAAGCAGACTGTGTATGTCGATTTCTTCCTGTGGAATTACTGGACTGGATCCATCCCGGAAAGTCATCGCGGCCTGGCACAGGAGCTGTCCGAGTCGCTGATTGCAAAGAAAAAAGAATCCCCTGAAACGCATATCCTGGTGATGACCGATCCGGTCAACCGCGTTTATGGAGGAGATGAACAGCCGTTCTATGAAGCCATGCGGCAGGCCGGAATCTGCATCGTCTTCACCGCCCTGGATAAAATGCCGGAATCGAATTTCTTCTATGCGGCACCGGCCCGTTTTTACGGGCCGCTGATCAGCCGCATTCCCGGCATCCGGCAGTTGCTGAACATCCGCCTGCTGAAACATCCCTTTGAAGAAGGAGGCCAGAACATATCGCTTCTGCAGTTCGGCCGGCTTCTTTTCTTCAAGGCCAATCACCGCAAGGTGGTCATCACGGACGGCCCCGGCGGCTGGCAGCTGCTGGTCACCAGCTTCAATCCGGCCAACGGGAGTTCCGGCCATTCCAATATCGGCCTGCAGGCCGGCGGAGAGATCGCACGGGAAGCGCTGGCCACGGAACTGCAGTGTGTGAAATGGTCGGCGGAGAATCCGGGCAACGTGCTGGAACCCGAACCCGGAGCCTGTGCGCTGATCATCGGGGTTCTTTCGGAACGCCTGTCTGAACCCCCTCTGTCATCGAAGGCCGACGAGAAGATGACCGCAGAATGGCTGACAGAAGAATGCATCGCCCGGAAGGCCGAAGCCCTTCTCGACGCCTGCGGCACGGGCGACGAGGTGCGGCTGGCGATGTTTTATCTGGCCGACCGGAAACTGATCACAGCCATCAGGGAAGCCGCGGACGGCGGGGCGGACGTCCGGATTATCCTTGATGCAAACAGGGACGCCTTTGGGCGGGTGAAAAACGGCGTCCCGAACCGGCCGGTTGCCGCGGAGCTGATGGAGCATGCCGTTCGTGAAGGGGTTCGGCTGCAGATCAGGTGGGCGGACACGCATGGCGAGCAGTTCCATCCGAAAGTGCTCTCCATTAGCAATGCGGAAGGCAAAGCGGACCTGCTGTGCGGCTCGGCGAACTGGACACGACGCAATCTGCGCGACCTGAATCTAGAGGCCAATTTGCACCTTAAAAACGCGCCGGAAGTCTCCCGCGCGTTCGGCGAATGGTTTGATCTGTGCTGGGACAATGCCGATGGCCGGAGCCGCACGGTCCCATACGAGGTGTTCGCCGTCTCCGGATTTGAGCGTTCCCGCAAAGCCCTGATGGGGCGTTTTCAGGAAGCCACCGGCATGAGCACGTTCTGAGCCGGAAGAGGACGATACGGAGGCAGGCCCTCCAGAGCCGTCTTCCGGCTTCAATATTCCCGTTTCATCAGTGACCGCAGGCCCAGCCAGAGAGGGACCAGAACCGCCGCCAGTGTGATCCCCACCAGCCAGGCGCCTCCAAGCATCAGCGCATGAACAAACATTTCCGGAGACAGATATCCGCGGTAATAGAGCTGAAACACAAATGCAAACGGGAACATGGTCATGAAGATGAAAACCAGGCTGCACACCAGGTTGAGTGTGCCCCCGAAGCTCGAGACAATGGCGGACGGATTGGAATGCTTGAGGTCCATGAACAGCGCGCCCAGGCCGCAGGAGAAGCCCGAAAGCGCAACGGACACCGCAAAGGCCACCGCCATGCTGACCATGCCCGCATAGGCCTCGATGTTCAGCATGCGCACACAGATTCCCATCAGAAGCAGACTGACGAAGACCATGCTGAACAGCGCGCCGGCGAATTTCGAGAGCAGTATCCGTTTCATGGACAGCGGAGACAGTCCCAGCACCCAGAAGGCGTGACCCTCAAAGCTGAGCTGCGGATAGACAAATCGGGCACCCAGTGAAGTCAGCACGGCCGACACGCTGAACACATTAAGAAATGCTATAAGATTCCGAAAGGCCAGCGGAAGCGTGTGATAACGGAGATTGCGCAGATTCAGAAAATACAGCCCGAGCATGCCGAGGAAAAAGAGCGCCTGCACCCACTGGGCCGGGTCGCGCAGAAAGATGCAGATATCCTTCACAAGGATGCTGCGCATGTCGCGGGGGAGAAACACCAGCGTCCGCTCCATGACTGCGCGCGCGCGGTGCATGCGGTGATGCCGCCTGGAACCCCGCATCAGCTTCTGGTATCCCTCTTCGTAAATCCGGGAGCCCGCGGCCTCCAGAAGGACGGAGCCCATCCCCGCGCTGGAAAACAGGAGGAGCCCGAACATCAGCCCCCTCGCCCACTGCCCGCGGCTGATGGACAGGATGCCCTCGGACGCCCAGTAGCCGGGAAGCAGGGGATGCGAGGCCAGTTTCAGACCGGGAATCACGCGGTTGAGAATGACATTCACATCCTCGCCCAGCCGGACATTCACCACAAAGGTTTTCCAGCCGGCGATGCCGACCGCCAGTATGACCGCCATGAGAATATATTTAACCATGCGGCGCGGCGGCATCCAGCGGATGAAGACAAGACACAGCAGCGCCCCGGCCGAAGAACAGATCATGACAAAGGGCAGCGAGAACACAACGGATGCCAGCAGGGCAAACCCCGAAAGCTTCTGCTGCATGGCAAAGGCCATCACAAAGGGCACGATGATGAAAAAAAATGCCCATGAGGCATAAAATGCGGCGTGCAGAAATTTATACCGGATCAGCGTCCCGATGCGAACCGGCATCAGTTTCAGAAAGCCCATGTCCCGGTCGCCGAAAAAAGTTCCGTACGCCGAAACCGAGCTGGAGAGAATCAGCAGAAAAGTCAGCGCGAGGAAGCAGAAGGCCAGCAGACGATGAATGATCATCAGGCCGATTCCACCGAGGCGTTCAAGAAAGGTGAACCCCTCCCAGAAAAGGCCGTACAGCCCGCCCAGCATTCCCAGCGCAAAAAAGAGTATGACCGCCAGCTTGAAACGCGACTGTTCAGCCAGTTCGTGGCGCAGATTGGCCGCCTGGCGCCAGTCCTTTTTCAGCAGCATGCCCAGTTCGCTCAAATCGCGGCACTCCTTATTCCGTAAGTTTGAGGAAAACATCCTCAAGCCGGCCCTGCATGTCCGTCTGCCGCATCAGTTCATGAAGCGTTCCAAGGGCGACCAGCCGGCCATTGTCAATGATGCCGATCCGGTCGGCCATGTCTTCGGCCAGCGCGAGAATGTGCGTGGTCAGGAAAATGGTGGCGCCGGCGGCGCATTTTTCACGCAGCAGGTTTTTAATGAGCCGGATGCTGTAGGGGTCGAGGCCGATGAAGGGCTCATCAATGAACAGCACCGCGGGATCGTGCAGGAAAACCGAAGCATAGCACAGCCGCTGCCGGATTCCGTGCGACATGTTTTTGATCAGAGAGTCCTGATAGTCCTCGAGTCCGAACAGTTCGAAAGCCTTCTCTCGCTTCGCGCGGATTTCATCGCGTGGAATTCCGTACAGGTCCCCGGTGAATTCATAAAACTCGGCAGCGGTGAGGCGCTCATAGAGATAGGGCTGGTCGGGGATGTAACCCGTGATCTTCTTTACCTCCTGCGCGTGCTCATGGAGGTCCATGCCCCGGATCACGATCCGTCCGGAGCCGGGTTTCAGCAAACCGCACAGCATTTTGATGGTGGTGGTTTTCCCCGCGCCGTTCGGGCCCAGGAAACAGAAAAGTTCGCCGGCCGGCACGCGCAGATCCAGTCCGGCCACGGCATGCACGTCGCCGAAAGTCTTGCGGAGGTCTTCAATTACAATCATTGGGGGATGCTCACTCATAGATTGCCTCGAGAATATCCGCCTTCACCTGCCCGACCACCTGCAGCAGGCGCACCTGGGCGGCGGATTCTCCCTCGCCCAGAAAAATATGAGAGGCATCGGCCTGATGCTGGCCGAATGTGGGATCCATATCCACCCAGCGGCCGACAAACACGCTGGGCCATGCATGATAGTAGAAAGCCCCGTCCAGATAAACCACACCCAGGTGAATGCGCGCGGGAATGCCGGCGGCGCGGGCCAGCGCGACAAACAAATAGGTGTGCTCATTGCAGTCGCCCTCTCCAACACGCAGTACCTCGATGGCGGACGGGAGCGAAGCGGACGGGTTCTTTTCAAGATAGCCGTAAACCCAGTCGCAAACCGCACGGGCCATTTCCTGTTTTGACTCCAGGCCTCCGGTGATCTGCCCTGCGCGGACCAGAATATCCCTGTGATCCGACTGCACAAAGGGCGTGGCCGACAGATAGCGCGCCGGATCGGGGACGGCATCATCCGACAACGGGACCCTGCTTATTTCCAGCACAGCGCCCTCCGGCCCACTGGAGACCACCCGCTGGCGTGATGTGACCAGTTCGTCCGGGGACAGCTTCAAGCCGTCCAGCCGGACCTTCAGGCGGCGGACGCTGCGGGCATCACGCAGCATGGTTGCGGAGGGAATCGCAAGGCGGCGAAGCATATCCGCCTGGCCGGAGCTGTCACGCTCAAAGGCGGTCGCCTCCGTATCTTCCGCGGCCTCCAGTACCCATCCAAAGGGGGTTTCCTGCCGCAGCAGATTCCCTTTATCATCCACCCACGACATGAATTCAATCCCCTGAACCGTGCTGGCAAGCACAAGGGCGGGCTCTCCTTTCACTTCTTCGCGGCGCAGGGCCCGCACCTCCATGTCCATCAGGGACAAGGTGGCGGGATCAAGGGTGCGCACATGCATCACATCGCCGGGCTCCATGGAGGACAGCCCCACTTCGAGGAGCGCCGAATGAATCACCACATCATCGGGAATTTCCATTTGCGTCCGCTGCATTCCTGCCGGCGACTCGATTTCTATGTCGAACAATCCGTCCTCCCGCCGGCGGCCGGCAAGCTGAACGGCGTGTTGTTCCGCCCGCATGTCGAAGGTGAACTCGCGCAGAAGATAAGTCATGTCCAGCCGGGCCGTCACATCAATCGTCACGCGCTGGAGCCGGCCCATGATGTTGAGATTCATGCGCGTTTCATTCTGCACAACATACTGCTGCGGCTCGCCCTGGTCATCCACGTCCACAAGGGTGTGGCTGTAGCCGATATGCCGACCGTCGAACAGGATTTTCATCCACGAATCCATCAGAACCGGCGCGGACGCGAAGATGTTCCGGTATCCGCCGATGCGGTGCGTGAACAGATGAGGGAAAGCTTCATAGCGGATCAGCCAGATCATGGACGCCGCCCACAGAATAACGACAAAGGATAACCAGAGTTTCTTCACGCCATGTCTCCAGCCGCAAGCCCGCCGTTCAAATCAAGAGTTCCGCGGCAGGCGGTTTCAAACCATCCATCGGCATCCACCGGACAGACAACGTGCTTTCCGTCCAGATACCCCATGAAGAGGGTCTCCCCGCGAACCATGATTTTACCGTCAGCGGAAATTTTCACCTCGCCGAATCGCAGAGGAAGGGCGGGCCGGCCCGTCTCTCCGGCGCTGACGAACGAACTCATCTCCGGGAGGATAAAACTGCTGAACACGCGCAGGCCGCGCACGGCCGGAGTCTTCACCTCCGGTTCCGGCTCTCCGCAGATCAGGATGGATTTGAGTGAAGGAAACATGCCTTCCGCAAAACCGGCCGAAAGCTTCCCGTATTGAACCGGGGTCAGCACAAGATGCGTCACTCCGTATTTCTGCACGGCCGAGCCGACTTCCGTCAGATCCCCGGGCACCACGAGCGCGGCGCCGCTGAGCACGGCGCGAAATATGGTGTTCAGGGATTCCACGCGCCAGGGCGGCGTGGAAAGCAGAATGCGGTCTCCGCTTCGGAGCGACATCCGGTCGTTGGCGGACCGCGCGCTGTAATAGTGATTGCCGTAACTGAAAAGCAGTGCGTGGCGTCGGCCCTCCGCATCCAGATCAAAATACACGCTGGCGGGCCGGCCGAGGGGCATCAGCGGGAAAGCTCCCTTCACGAACGGAGCCGTATATCCGGTGAGGTCTTCCGGCCGGAGAACGGTTCCGCTGAAACCAGCCGGGGCGGTCATCTCCGAGACCACAAAAGAGCAGTCCGCCGCATCCATCAGCGACTGCAGGTGGGCGGACGGAATACCGGACTGAAGAGGACAAACGCGGCCACCCGCCCTCAGCACGGCAAGGACAAGAATCGGGAGCCGCCAGTCCGGATCCACCGCCAGCGCCACGCCGTCACCCGGGCGGCAGCCGCGGCGCCGCAGCAGCTGGGCTGCGGCATCCACGCACTGCTCGTATTCGCTGTACAGCAGGGCTCCGTCCTTCCCGATGACCGCCTCCTGGTTCATCGAGATGTGAGCAGCTTCTTTTAATGGACAACGGATATCCGACATTTATGCATCCCACAGGTTGCCAAACAAGTTGTGATCAATATACTTCGAAACAAACATCGGGACAGAACGAAATGATATATTTCCTGAAAATCAGCCGGGCTCCTTTTCTGAGCGCGGTCCTGGTTCCGGTTCTGGTCGGGGTCGCCGCGGCCGCGCGCGACGCGGGCGGCGTGAGCCCCGCGAAAACGGCCCTTGTGGTGCTGACCGCCGCCCTGATCCATCTGGGAGCCAATCTCCTGAATGACTGGTTCGACTACAAACTGGGAGCTGACAAAATCAATCCGCATCGCACTCCGTTCAGCGGGGGGTCGGCGGACATCGCGGAAGAGAAGACCTGTCCGGAAATCCTCCTGCCCTACGCCGCACTCTGCTTCGGCCTCGCGGGAGCCGCCGGAGCCACGCTGATGGTGCTGGCCGGAGATCAATGGCCCGTGCTGGCAGCCATCGGGGCGGCCGGCGCCCTGCTGGGCATCAGCTACACCTGTCCGCCGCTCAAACTGTCCTGGCGCGGCCTAGGGGAAACTGCTGTATTCATCGCCTTCGGCGTTCTTCCCGTCATGGCTTCCATGCAGGTGCTTGCGGGAGGCATGTCGCGGCTCGCGTGGCATGCCGCTTTCCCCATGGGTTTGCTGGTCGCGGCCATTATCTGGATCAACGAATTTCCGGATCACGATTCAGACAAACAGGCGGGGAAAAACACGCTGGTTGTCAAACTGGGGCTCTCCCGCGCGCGCTATGTCTACCATCTTCTGATGTTTTCCGCCTTTGCATCCCTGGTGTTTCTGCGGATGGGCGGAATGGTCAGCGGATGGATATGGCTTGCGCTTCCCGCCCTGTTCACGGCCGCGGCGGCTTCCGTGATTCTGCACCGGAGTTATGACCGGCCCGCGCGGCTGGTTCCGGCGCAGGCGCTCACAATCGGGACCCATCTGCTCACGGGGATTGCGCTGGCGGCGGGGATTGCGCTTTGAGGGCGCGCGCCCGCTGGCGGTCTTCCGCCGCGCGGACGGGTTTCCCAAAGGCATCCAGCGCATCCGCCCGCAGCATCAGGACATCCGGATCGCGCCCGGCCCGGCGCATGTACTCTGTCAGATCCACGATGCACTGCCTGTAATCGTGCCGTGCGTAATTCGCGCGGCCGCGCTGAAGCCATGCCGGCGCCAGTTCCTGATCAAGTTCAAGGGCGCGTGAAAAATCGCGCACGGCCCCGGCGTAATCATGCATCCGGGCGAGCGCCTGCCCGCGGCCGACCCACGCCATCGCAAGCGACGCGTCAAGCTCCAGAATGCGGCTGTAATCGGCGGCGGCCTCGTCCGTGCGGCCGGCGCGGTAATGAAGGCCCGCGCGGTTGAAAAAGGCCGCCGGGGCTTCCGGATTTCTGATGGCCGCCGTGTTGTAGAACCGGAGCGCCTCATCCGGACGGCCCAGCTCCTCCAGAAGCAGGCCGCATTCAAAATGGAATTCGGGCCGGTCCGGGAATGTGTCCGCAAGCTCGCGGAAGATTTTCAGGGCGTCCTCCCTGCGGCCCGCCTCTTTCTGAAGCTGCGCGGCGCGCCAGGCGGCATCCGCATGCCGGCGGTCCGCGGCAAAGGCGGACAGATACTCGTGCAGGGCCTCCTCCAGCAGGCCCTGCTCCTGAAAAAGAACACCCCGGGAATACAGGGCTTCGGCCATTAGCGGATCGGCCGCCAGCACCCGGGCATATTCCGCCAGCGCCTCCTCTGTTCTTCCCTGCCGGGCGAGCAGATGAGCCCGGTTGCAGCGCGCCATCACGTTCTGCGGGTTCAGCTCCAGGGCCGCGCCGAAATCCGCCAGCGCGGCGGCGTCATTGCCGGTCGCGGCATAGAGCACTCCCCGGTCATGAAACATCTGCGCGCGGGCCGCCGCGTCCGCGGATTCCAGCGTCAGCAGCGCGGAATATTTTCTGATTTGCTCTTCGGGATGCGGCACCTCCTGCACAATGCGGGGTTTCGCCCGGGGACTCGCCGGCCGGGTGAACTGGCCCCAGACGGCCGTGCAGGAAACCAAAACAAAACAGCACCCCGCTTTCAGGGGTGCTGTTTTGTCAAACAGGACGCTGTGCCCTGTCATCTTCAGAAGGTATAGGAGGCCTTCAGCGTGATGCGAACATCCTCGTCCGTGTTCTTGGCGCCGCCGCCATAGAAGTTCAGGGCGAAGTTTTTGGTTGCCTGATAGGCGAAGCCGGCCTGGAAATAGGACGGATGCCCGTCATCGGGCTCAAGTTCCTCATCGGTGATGGCGGCTTCGGCCAGCAGCGCAAGTTTGTCGCTGGCCTCCCAGATGATTGTTCCGGAGAACATGGCAATGTTGTCCGCGTTCTCATTGATTTCATAGCTGGCATCCGCGATGAAGTGATAGACATTCTTGAAGCCCCAGCGGCCGGCGCCGTCAATCCAGTCCCAGGACGGGCTCACGGTGGTTCCCATGGAAACGCCAACCTCATAACCCATTTCGCCGGCGCCCAGCCCCTCGTCCTCGTCGCCGGTGTCAAAACGGATCTGCGCGTGGGGAATGATCCACGGATAGGAGAAGATGTCTTCAAAGACTTTCAGCTGGACACCGAGGGTGGCATCGCTGATTCCGCTTTCGGTGTCCCCCAGGTCGGGCTCGATTTCCATATAGGGAATGCCGGCCACCAGCGCCAGGTTTTCAGTCAGTCCGTAGCGCAGATAGGCCTCATAGGTGCGCTCGTCGCGGTCACCCGAACGGTCGAACTCATTGTTGTCCACAATTTCAACCAGCGACAGCAGGGTGCCGACCTCAACCTGTCCCTGTTCGGGGAATTTGTTTTCCAGCGTTAAAAGAGGACGCTGAGGTTCAGCCGCAACCGATCCCGCCAGAAGCGCAACCGTCATATACACCATTAATTTTTTCATTCTGTCGTATTCTCCTTCGCTGAAAACAAACAAGACCCAATGCTGGGGGGCACTTTAACCGACCCGCGGCGAAAGAGCCAACATAAAAATTCGGGTGACGGACCATCTTTCGGCGGGCGGGGCCGGCATCCATTGACATCCGAAACATAAAATCCTAACGTTCCGCCTTTCACGCCCGCGGGCGGGCCGTGCAGCTGCAAGGATGAAGAATATGAAACAGTTTGGATTTTGCCTGAAGGAACTGGATATCGGCGGAGGCCGGCGGGCGGCCTATTACAGCCTTGCGGCACTGGAGGCGCAGGGGCTGGGCGGCATCTCGCGCATGCCGTTTTCGGTCAAGATTCTGCTCGAGAGTCTTGTGCGCATGCAGGGCCACCCGGCGTATCAGCCGGAGCAGGTGCTGAGCCTCTGCCGCTGGAACAAACACGCCGACCCGCGCACGGAATATCCGTTCCTCCCCTCGCGCGTGCTTCTGCAGGACTTCACCGGGGTGCCCTGTGTCGTGGATCTGGCCGCGCTGCGCAGCGCGCTGGCCCGGACCGGACAGAACCCTGGAAAAATCGAACCGCTGATTCCGGTGGACCTTGTGATTGATCATTCCGTGCAGATTGACTGCGCCGGTTCCGCGGCCTCATTTGAATGCAACCTCAAGAAGGAATTCGAGCGAAACCGCGAGCGCTATGTGTTTCTTCGCTGGGGCCAGGATGCGTTCCGCAAACTGCTCGTGCTGCCGCCGGGACTCGGCATCTGCCATCAGGTGAACATGGAATATCTTGCGACCTGCGTGAACCTGCTGCCGGACGGCGAAGGCCGCCTGACCGCAAGTCCCGACACCCTGGTGGGCACGGATTCGCACACGGTGATGATCAACAGCATGGGCGTGCTGGGCTGGGGCGTGGGCGGCATCGAGGCGGAAGCCGCGATGCTGGGCCAGCCGATCCCGATCCTTTCGCCCAGCGTGCTGGGGTTCAGGCTGACCGGCCGGCCGGGAGAAAATGTCGCATCCACCGACATCGCGCTGACCATCACGCAGATGCTCCGCAAAAAAGGTGTGGTTGGAAGCTTCGTGGAATATTTCGGCGAGGGGCTTGATCATCTTTCGCTTCCGGAGCGCGCGCCCATCGCCAACATGGCGCCCGAATACGGCGCCACCATGGGATTCTTCCCGATTGACGGCGCCACGCTGGACTATCTGCGCCAGACCGGGCGGTCCGAAGATCAGGTCAGGCTTGTCGAAGCCTATTGCAGGGAACAGGGCCTGTTCAGAACCCCCGGCGCGGAAGAGCCGGAATTCACCGATGTGATCGAGCTCGACCTGTCGTCGGTCGAGCCCTGCATGGCCGGGCCGAAGCGGCCGCATGACCGCATTGCCATACAGAACATCGGCCGCGAATTTTCAGCCAGCCTCGCCAAACCCGCCGGCAAGGACGGATTTGGAGTGCCCGCCGATGAGACCGGCAGGAAAGTTCCGGTGGAAGGCATGAACGGAGAGCTTGAACACGGCAGCGTGGTGATCGCCGCGATAACCAGCTGCACAAACACAGCCGGGCCCGCGCTGATGCTCGGCGCGGGACTGATGGCAAAAAAAGCGGTCAAGTTCGGACTGAAGGTGCCGCCGCAGGTCAAGGCCAGCCTGGCGCCGGGATCACAGGCCGTCACCGGCTATCTGAAGGCCGCCGGACTGCTTGAACCGCTGGAGAAGCTCGGGTTCTTCGTGGACGCGTACGGCTGCGGACCGTGCATCGGCAACAGCGGCCCCCTGGCGCCCGCCATCGAAAAGGCCGTCCGGGAAAATGATCTTGTGGCGGCCGCGGTCCTCAGCGGGAACCGGAATTTTGAAGGCCGCGTGCATCCGCTGACCAAAGCCAACTATCTCGGCTCGCCGCTTCTGGTCCTGGCCTATGCGCTCAAAGGCACTGTGAAGGGTGACATTCAAAACGAACCGGTCGGGAAAAGCCGAGACGGGCGGGATATCTATCTGAAAGACCTTTGGCCGTCGAGAGAGGAACTCGAAGCCGTGCTTCCGCATGCGGACCGGCCGGATCTCTACAAAGAAGCGTATGGCGACATCGCCGGCTGCAATCCCATGTGGAACGAGCTGCCGGCGCCATCCGGCACGTGCTTCGAATGGGATGCCGGTTCCACCTACATTCAGGAACCGCCCTTCTTCAAGGGCTTCGCAGAGACCGCGCCCGGAGCACAGGATATCCCGGCCGCCCGGGTGCTGGGCTTCTTCGGCGATTTCATCACAACGGATCACATCTCGCCGGCAGGGAGCATTCCGGCCGGAAGTCCGGCGGAGAAATTTCTCCTCTCGAAAAACATTTCGCGGGATATGTTCAACTCCTTCGGGTCGCGCCGGGGCAATCATGAAGTCATGATGCGAGGGACCTTCGGGAACATCCGCATTCGCAACCGTCTGGCCTCGCGCGAAGGCGGGTTTACGCGCCACCTGCCGGACGGCGAGGAGATGAGCTTCTATGATGCGGCGATGCGCTATCTTGCCGAGGATCAAAGCCTCGTTGTGCTGGCGGGGAAAATGTACGGCGCGGGCTCCTCGCGCGACTGGGCGGCCAAGGGCACGGCTCTTCTGGGCGTCAAAGCCGTCATCGCCGAGAGCTATGAACGCATCCACCGCAGCAACCTGGTCGAAATGGGCGTGCTCCCGCTGCAGTTCATCGAAGGACAGAATGCCGACTCGCTGGGGCTCACCGGTCGCGAGCTGTTCCGCATCGGGGGAATCGCCGAGGGCCTCGTCCCCGGAAAATTACTGACGGTCAATGCTGCTGCTGACAACGGGAAAACAGTCATGTTCAAGGCGCTCTGCCGGATTGACGCGCCCATCGAGGTTGAATATTTCCGGCATGGCGGCATATTGCAGTATGTATTGCGGAACATGATGAAGAATCAATGAGCAGAGACCGGCAGTTTGATTTCTGGTATGCGGTGAACAACACGCATGTGCTCATTCTGCCCAAAAGCCGCCTCGAAACTTTTGGGACCTCGATGGTGAACTATCACCTCCTCACCGAACTCATGGACTCGCCGAAAGTGCGCGTGCGCGAGGGCCGCATCGAAGCCTACCGGCCGGAAATCATCACCCCGGACAATTTTGCCAGGACCGCGCTTGAGGGCTTCGGCGGACCCGAGGCCTCCCTGTATCTGGAATGGCTCCGCGAACATGAAAAGGAGCTCATGATCCTCAAATACGGTTTTGCGATCCGGAAACAGGAAATCAACGACCATATCGTCTCGGAAACCCTGCCCGTGGTCATTGATCAGGTCCGCGAAGCGCTCGCCGAAAAGGACGATCCCCTCAGCGCCATGGTCGTCGGCGTGGATGAACCATGGGAAGTCTGCCTGATCAAGCTGATGCAGGAAGTGGTGCAGCAGGCGGCGCCGCAGCATGCATTGGACCTTCGCCGCGATCCGAAGGGATATCGCCACGAAATCGAAAAGGATTTTTCGGATGCCTCACGGGACCGCTCAAAAATTTCTGCTTTAGGCGCAAAACTCCAGAAACTGAGCCTTTTTGAGGAATACGAGGACCGCTTCTATGCCCTCGTCCGCGCGCGCTGACTTTTTTTCTTCTAGCACAATTTTAATGAATTTTCAAGTAATTTCGGTCATTTTCCGCCGTTTTTGGCGTTTTTACGGCGATTTTTTACGATTTTTAGCATTTTTTGGCGTTTTTTCGTCATTTTTTGATGATTTTTCCGGATTTTCACTCTGTTTCTTGATTTTTGCTAAACAAATTCTGATTTTCTGCTATGTTATCTGCCTGAGCTGATCGTCCCGGGCGATCGGTCTTTTTTTACACAATCGCACAAAAGGGAGCATATCATGCGCAAACTGATAACAGGACTGCTTGCAATTGGACTGGCCGCCGCGGCGGGAGCGGCCGAAGAGAAAGAACTGGGCTGGAAGAACAGCGCCGGAATCGGCCTTTCCATGACCGATGGAAACAGCGAAACGCTGGTGGCCAATGCATCGGCGAAATCCGAACACACCGCCGAGGCCGG
>JAKQHR010000092.1 GCA_029557905.1 Verrucomicrobiota bacterium | reverse complement strand
GCGTTCGGCAGCGAGCAGAGCGAGGCGTTCGCGCAGGCGGCGGCCCGCATTGCGCGTGGGCACAATCACAAGCGCATCACGCAGATCAATCGGACCGGATTTCCAGTCGCGAAGCAGAAAATCCGCCGCCAGATCGAGCGCGGGCCGCTTGCGGCCGGCAAAATGCAGCTTCACGGCCATGGGAAGCCTTCCACACAAAATTTGTTAAAAAACGTCAAAATTGGGCAAAATTTGGCATAATTTGACCAAAATTGACCAAAATTTAATGAATTTTGGTCATTTTTCGCCGTTTTTTGCCGTTTTTTGAGCATTTTTGCCTGTTTTTGAATTGTATTATCCTTGAATCGGGGGTTCAAGGATTTCGACTATTACAAGCATGAACTCGTCATTTTTGCGTTTCAAAGACCTTCAGTATCTCATCCCCATAGTGATTGATGACTTTTATGGCGATTTTTCCGGTTTTGGGGACATCGAAGGGGCGGCTGGTTGTCGAATAGATTGAAGACCAGGCGGCTTCGTCTATTTCCGCGCGCAGTGACCGTTTCAGCTTGTCATAGGGTTCATCGCCGCCGGTGAAATAGGCGTGACGCACAAAGAAGCTTTCCTCGTTGTAGTTGGTGTCTATGAACCAGCAGGCGATGTCATCGGTGCTGTTGCTCCTGATTTCGCCGGTGGTCGGGTCATAAATGTCCAGCCCCTTGATGGTGACCGTCATCTTCCCGTCTTTGGTCTTCTTGACCTCCATATCCGGCTCGCCAAACACTGTGAACAGGTTGCCCGCCCCGGTTTTCTTGAGCAGCTCATCGCCCATCGAAAGATCGGAATTCATGCGGACGGGCAGCACGGTTAATTCGCCGTACCGTTTCACTTCCTCCGAAACATGCGGATCGAATGAGAAACCGCAGATCAGGAGCAAATCGAAGCCGCGACCCTTGACCGCCTCTTTGGCGGCTTCCTTGACCAGTTCCGGACCAACCGTGCCGTGCTCCGGCCCAATGCAGACCGCCACGCGGCGGGCATTTCCGCCTTCCAGATATTCCCCGCGCGCATGAATCCATGTCCCCGCATAAGGTTCAAGAAACTCGAATTTCAGGCGCTCTTTCTTGCGTGTGTTCTGGACTCCGGCCTTTTTGAGGTTTTCAATGATAATATTGCCAAACTGACCGGCCCCGCGAACATCAATCTTCCAGCCCGCCAGCCCTTTTTCTTTGAGATCACGTTTCTTCTCAACGCTGATGGTCCGGTGAGGCGAAAGGCTTTCTACCGTGAACGGGCCCGTAACGCGAATGCGCTTGCTGTCGGCATAAGGCTGGTCCACCAAAATTTCCTGATCGGCATTTTTCTGGATGCTGGCATCAATCTCCGCCTGACGTTGGCGGCGCAGGTCCCAAAATGCCGAGAGGAGTTTCTTCGCCTCTGGAGGGACTCGCGCTGTCGCGTCCGCGGCGCCGACGGAGCGGCGCCCTCCATTGCCCGAAAATTCCCGCGGGATTTCCCATTCCTCCCATTTTTCTTTCATGACTTTGTTGATCTTCTTGCGAAGTTCATCAAGCTGCGGCTGATAGCGGGCGTGGATTTCGTCAATCTCCTCATTGTTTGCGATGCCCTTCAGCGTGATGTGCGGGACGCGCTTGCAGATGAAGCCCTTGCGAATGTCGCCATCCGTCCGGTACTGCGGCGGGATTTTTCCCGTAATCTCCGCCTCCTTCTGAATGCCCTCAGGCGAATCGGAGAGAATGTAATACGGAAATCGGCCTGCCATCAAACGCGTGCGTGCCAAAGCCAGCGATACTCGGCTCGTGTCGCATGTGATCCACCGCCGGCCCCATTGCTCCGCCACATACGCGGTTGTGCCCGAACCGCAGGTGGGATCAAGGACGAGATCGCCGGGATCGGTGGTCATGAGCATGCATCGTTCAATAACTTTTGTGTTTGTCTCGACGACGTACTGTTTTTTCCTCCCAAATCCACTTATCGCAGTATCTTCCCATACGGCATCAAATGGAGATACGGGGAAATCTTCTAAATAGCGCTTGAAACGAAGAGTTGCCCCAATTGCCATTAAACGATTGGCTTTCGCCAATACCTGCATGCCCGAAGGTTTTGTTTTCCAATGGGAATTAACTGGCAATTTATATGTTGTATTTTGCCATATAAATGGTTCGGATGATCCTTCAGTTTCTCCCTGTGACGTAATGTTATCATGCACAAGCAACCGATTATCTTTCGGTATTATATTCGGATTCCCGACCTCATCATTAGACAAAGATCGCAAATTTGACCCATCATTGACCTCGGCCCACTGATAACGCCCCACTTCGCCAATTCCAACCTTGCCTTGGTGTAATTGCCGATATTTAACCTTCTGTTTGTCTTTTGCATACCAGAGTAAAAAATCAGATACGGAGGCCAAGAGTTGGGACGATTGCCCCCCCGTAGTCTTGAAACTTATCTGCGCACATAGATTCTCGGCTCCAAACACCTCATCCATCAAACACCGCACCAGATGAACGTTTTCATCGCCTATCTGGACAAAAACGCTGCCGCTTTCGGTGAGAAGTTCGCGAGCGACGGTGAGGCGGTCGCGGAGGTAGGCAAGATAGGAATGGATGCCGAGCGCCCAGGTGTCGCGGAAGGCGCGGACCTGTTCGGGCTGGCGGGTCAGGTCTTCGGCCTTGCCGTCCTTCACATCGCGCTTGCGCGTGGACACCTGCCAGTTGGAGTTGAACTTGATGCCGTAGGGTGGATCAATATAGATCATCTGAACCTGGCCCTTGAGCCGCTCCTTTTCGGCCAGGCTGGTCATGACCAGCAGCGAATCGCCCAGAATCATCCGGTTGGACCAGTTGGCTTCGTGCTGATAGAACTCGATCAGGTCTTCGAATTTGATGCCGTTGAAGTCGGAGAAAAGCGAAAGCTGCTCCTCCTTCTGCGCCTTCCGGGCTTCGGCGCGCAGGTCTTCGATGATGGCCTGCGGATGAACTTTTTCCTGAATATAGATCGGCACGGAGGGAACCGTCAGCGGCTGCCGGTCCTGTTCATCCTTTCCTTTCCAAACGAGCTGCGGGTCAAGCGACGGGTCGCGGGCATACAGCAAACCCGGGAATTCGACATTCTTCGGCTTCTGCTCGTCCTCCTTCACGAAATCGCGCAGCTCCTCGGTCGGTATGTTCTTCCGTTTGTCCCGGTGCTTGACGGCCCCGATTACCTTGCCCGCTGCTTTTGTTTTTTTCCCAGCCATGAGGTTTTCCCTTTGTTCACGCAAACGCCAGTTCCAGCGGCTGATTCACAACCGGAACTTCGGGCATTTGACTCCACAACTTTCCCTCCAACCTGCGCCCGGCCTCTTTTTTTCGAACGCCGCCCCACTGTTTGAAAAAGAACGGAACATCATTGTCCAGACATGCATCCCGAATCCCCGTGACCCATTCTTTTTCCATGGGCCGCGCGCCGGGACCGGATTCACCGCCCGCAATGACCCAGTCTATGCCCCTCAGCTTCAAATGCGATACCGCACCCAGAAGCGGTTCCATGGAAAGGAACTTCACATGCGCGTCCGTTTTGCGCAGATGCTCAATGCGCGTTGCACAGGCCTGATTTTCCACCGTGACCCCCATCCAGATATTGGGCGCCCAGTTCAGCTCCGGATTCATTTTCAGCAGTCGTTCCGACCGCTTGGTCAGGATTTGGAAGCGATGCCAGTTTGCGCGGTTCATCACATCAAAAATCCGCATGATGAAATCCTGCGGCACCTTCTCGTGAAACAAATCGCTCATCGAGTTGACAAAAATGGTCTGAGGTTTCTTCCAGCGAAGCGGAAGTTCCAGCATATCCTCGTGCAGAGCCACTTCAAAACCCCTGGCATAATTGGCCTGACCCATGGCCTGCAGGCGGCGGGCCATGCGCTCCGCATAGCAGTTTTTGCATCCTGCGCTGATCTTTGTGCAGCCCGTCACCGGATTCCACGTTGATTCGGTCCATTCGATTGATGATTTTGCGCTCATATTTAACCTATTATGGGAAACTAACTTTTACTGTTTCTGAAAATGTATTCTTCCGGCGAGCCTCGCTGGAAGGTTCTGTTGTAATTTTACCTTCTTTTTCCAATTGCATCAAAACCGTTCTGTAATTTCTTTTGACATATTGCGTTCCGACGCTGTGTTTTTCGTATATTTCCTGCATCGTCAATGTTTGTCCCGCCAAATCTCTCGGCAGCGATGTGGCCAAATCATCGATCGGCTGAGTTTGCAGAAAGGCCAATGATAGCTGTTTTGCCTTCCCTGAGGGTTCATATTCAAACGTTGGCACGTCCTGAACAGTCGAGGAACTGGACTTCGCCATAATTTCCTTCATTATCACATAACCGCGAAAGCCCTTTGTAACAAAAAACAGATAGTGACTGGTTCGATCCTTCTCCGGGCTTATGAACCGGAACTTAAGAACATACTTGCCGTGAGTTTCCGTCAAAGCACACATAAGACCCTCGAGCAACTTCTGCTCTCGCTCCAGTGGCGGCAGCCTGGGAAGTATTTTCCGGAGATCATCTGCTCGAGATTTGCCAAAGATAGCATCAACATGGGGCCGGAACAATTCGTTCTCAATCGCCATGTTAACGCGCAGGTAGTTCAGAAAAAATATGCAATCGCAACCCCAGTCTTTTATCAGCGCATTGACCAACTCTAAACACAAACCTTTATATCCCCATGGATCAAGAAACACCAAGGAGGGGATGAGATTCATACCCTTGAATTCCCTGATCGTCTGGGGATCGATCTCCATATTGTAAATCTTCGGCTGATACTTCAACGAACCAATATCTGGAATGGAAGAGATAGCCTGTCTTAACTCTTCGCACTGCTCGGTATCTTTGTCACAAAATGTCGAAACAAGCATTCCTCTCAGATCGGGATTGGCTGACGCTTTTTCAAGAATAAGGATGGGGGTTGATTTCGTCCCGTCTTTGTATTTACCCGGCCCCGCAAAAAGATCAATGTACCCGATTTTCCCATTGGGGCCTCTTTGCCGAACACTCGATCCGATAACAGAGGCCCAGCCGGTGAAATACTTTGATACAATTTCTGCCTTGAGCCGCGACTGCTCTGTTGCTTCATCAAAGAATTCGCTGGTTGCGTTCATGATCTCAAATAATCTGCAAGAGGCGCTGCGTGAGCCAGGCCCATGTCAATCCCCAGCCAAAACTCATCAGTGTGCCAATGATGATATACTCAGCCTCCATGCGTTCTTTTGCGTCCTTCAATTCGCCAAAGCGGAAAATGGACTTTGCCGTGACCAGAAAACCAACTCCTGCGGGCTGCCCCGTTACCACAAACAGAAAGATTAGAGCTCGTTCAAGCTGGCCAATGACTTTCCCGCCATTTTCGAAGCCGCGGGCTTCATCTGTGGATGGTTCCTTCTCCTTAGCATTGCGTAGTTGATCCAAGAACAGCCCCACCCAATACCCGATGATTACACCACCAACATAAACCGTAAGAACAAGACCTGCCACAAGAACCAGAAGTTGGGTCCATATTGTCCCGAATTGCGAAAACCAGAAAGGTTTGATACAAAGGATTGAAGTTTTTGAGATATATAGTGCAAGACCAACCATCACCATTATATGCAACAGCTGATCAACGGAAAATGCCCATATTTTAAATCCTGATGTCAACCTGCCGCCATCTTTTTTTCTAATCTTTCGTTGTGTGACAGTTTCCTTCATGCCATCTATAATAAAGTGAGTTATGCCAAGGAATAGTGGTATCCGCCAAGAAGCCCACAGGCCCACGAGAACATAACTCCACAGGGCCATTATCATGCTGTGCTTCAAGAACTTCAAAGCAGACAATTTCTGCTTCCCCTTCACATCGCCATCAGTTTGGAAGACAAAATCTCCCAGCAGATGAGCTACAACAAGACTTCCCAAAATCTGCCACTCTATAAATGAAAGAATATTCATAAATCTATTACAGGCTGATTAGCCTGTATTTTAAAATTACAGGCTATTTAACCTGTTTGCCTTCTTGGCCTAGATAATCAGGCACATCAGACGCATTCTTCTTAGTTCCACCAAAACAGTGTTCGTATTCCTTCAGAACAGCCCGAATTGTTTCCCATGCTGCACCCTGCAAATGTTCTGTTACAGATTGCTGCCGAATGGGAGGATCCCATAGCGTGGCAATTTGTTCCTGGGGCCAGCCCTGAAGAGCTCCCAGCATGGCCTTCGCGCGTTTATCGGTCCATGCACGCATAATCAAAGCGTCCATCAGATAAAATGCCGCATCCCACCCTCTTCGCTCAAAAATACGACGGCCACCGGCAAACCTCATTCTCGACGTTTGATTCTTCTCTTGCAACAGACGTCCGGAGAGTCGGAAGGCTTCGCCATCACCCTCAGACACCCTTCCTTTGGGAAGGAATTCTACAGATCCGACAGCAATTGCTATCCGGGTATCAAGCCCCACCAAATACGCCTGAATATACGCACGAAAATAAAGTGCTATCCGGAGAGCATGCCACGGTTCCACAATCAGCATCTGCCAGCTGTCTCCGCTAAAAATATCAAATTCCAACGGCAAGGCTGTTTTGAACTGCCTCTTAAGATCTTTTGCACCTTTTTTCATTATGTCGTGCAACTCTCCACGACGCTCGGAGGGAAGGCTTGTCGAGCCAACTATATCGCCGGTGAGAACTGCGTAAGATTTGTTCTTTTCAATATCCATTTTCTGCACCTCAGATATTGCTTCCCATTAAAAATTCTCGAATCGCGTTTGCCGCATCCCACGGATCGGTTATTTCAACAAACCCCCAGCGGCCAAACTCGCCCTGATTATTGACGGAGGGAACCCAAAGGGATTTTGCCGTGGCAACCTTTGCCGCCTTGTCTTTTTTCTTCTCGCCGGTGACTTCAAGGATGAGGTTCAGCGGGTCATCCGCCCCATGTCCGTCATCCATCCGGGCAATGAAGTCGGGAATATAACTGTGTTCTTCGCCGTTCAGCGTGTACGGAATGGTGAAGCCAACATGCTCGTTTTTGACATAGCAGATCACTTCGTCCATATCTTCCAACGTCTGGGCCAGTTTCTGCTCCCATGAATTGGTGTCGGCCGCCACATGCGAGACGTGACATTTGTCGGCGCGAGTGCTCCACACCGGGCGCGTGGTATCAAAATCCACAAATTTGGTGGAACCGATGGTGTCGTATGGCTGCAGGATCGGCAGAAGCGTTTTTTCGCCCTCCGTTCCCTGCACAATGGAGCGATATATCCGATCCGCCGCATCATGGGCGTATTCCAGCAAGAGAAGAAGCTGCGGGAAGGTGTTATCCTTGCACTTGACGCAGGTATCAAGCCAGGAACGGGATATTTCAAGCAGTTGCGGGAACAGCCATGCTTTGACATCTGTTGGAGGGTTCCGCTCTGTCGGAACCTCGGACGCGACGGAGAGCGTCCCTCCATTGGTGATACCCCCCGAATCCGCCCGGAAATATTTCTCAAGCGTCAGTTTTGCCAGCAGAAAGGCAACCTGCTGAAGCCTCCTTGACTTTAAATCCTCCAGCGTATGCACCGAACTTTCACCCACGATCGGCGCATTGATTGTTTTCCAGGGCACTTCTTCCGTTGAAAGCGTTATTTTGGAATCGTCCGTGAATTTCGCAATCAGAATTTCTCCCGGCAATTCGTACCTGTAACCGGTAAGACGGGGGAATGTGATTTCGCAGTTTTTGCGCTCGTCCATTGCCCGTACACGTGTGGTCGGGACTGGCGGGGTCGGCCCCGGTCCGGTGGACCCGGAACAGGGTATAAACGAGAACGGAACGCCATAAACCTCGGCATATTCTGTCGGGAACGCATTGATCTCAACAGGCTTCCCGCCCACATCAATCGTGCGGTTTTCCGTAACATAGGACCTGCGGCGCAGACCGCGTCCGACCACCTGCTCGCAAAGCAGCTGCGTTCCAAAAGCACGCACCCCAAGAATGTGGGTTACGGTATTGGCGTCCCAGCCCTCGGTGAGCATCGAAACCGAGATTACACATTTGACGTGCTCACCGAGTTTTCCTGGCTTGCCCACAGTATTCATCACTTCCCGCAGGAGGTCTTCATCCGTAAGCTTTTCGGTGTCGCGACCCGGAAAACGCTGACGGTATTCCGCCTTGAATTCCTCAATTTCACGGGCGGCGGCGGATTTGAAATCCGCACTCATGGCCTCGCCGGACTCAAGCTGTTCGCTGTCTATGAGGATGGTATTGGGCCGAACAGACCACTGGCCATCCACAACATTGCTGAAGACTGGAAATGCGCCGGGGACGAGCGCGGTTTTTTCTTTTGAAATCGTTTTCTCCCATCCAGCCACATAATCGAATACCAGCTTGGATACATTTGTGTTGTTGCAAACAACGATGAACACTGGCGGGGTCTGATTATTGGCTCTTGCGTCAGGATTCTTTTCCCAAAGTTCGTAATATTTCCTGTAGTTGTCGTAGAGGCTGTGCAGCGCGCCCTGAAGCTCTTTGGGCAGTTTGGGTTCACCCGTGACCGCATCGGTCCGGCGGCCCTTTTTAGGCAAACCCTCCCGGATACGCGTCCAGATGTCGCGGTAGGTCGGCTGATCGCCCTTCATTGAATCATCGGCCACGGGCACACGCGGAACTTTGACAATGCCGCTTTCGATGGCATCTATCAGCGAAAAATCGGAAACCACCCAGGGGAACAATGTCCCTTCGGAATAACCCGAACCTCTCAGGAAAAATGGTGTGGCGGAAAGATCATAAACGACCTTCAGCCCAATTTGGTCGCGCACCGCTTCAAGACCGGAAATCCACACGCGGGCATATTCCTCCCGGGCCTCGGCCTCCTTGCGCTCATCGCCCTTGAGGACAACTTCCTCGCCGTCGGGTTTGTGCCGATAGCAATGATGAGACTCGTCGTTGATGACCACAATCTGTTTCTTGCTACCAAGCTCCCGGCAGACTCGCCGAACCATCTGCGCCGGGGTTTCTGTAAAAGCTCCATTATCTCCGGTGCTCAAAATTGATTTCGTCAACTTCCCGGCAGCAATTTTCTCCCGCTGCTTGAATGCATGGAAATTCGTGATGACAATCTTGGCCTGTCCAAGTTCATCCATCATATATGCCGGCAGCAGGTCGCGCTGGCGGTAGTAATTTCCCGGATCATTGGGAAGAAGCACGCGCAGGCGGTCACGGATTGTGATGCCGGGAGTCACAATCAAAAACGTATCGGAGAACCGATTGTCCTGCGCATTCGCAATCTTGTTGAGAGCGTGCCATGCAATCATCATCCCCATGACGACCGTTTTCCCGCTCCCGGTCGCCATTTTAAGGGCTAAACGGAACAAACCGGGATTCGCACCCTCATTGGCCGATTTGAGTTCATTTTCAATCCAGGTGTCGCCATATTTTTTGGCGGCTTCGGTTATGTAAATGAGCGTTTCAAGCGCTTCAATCTGGCAGAAAAACAGCTTCTTTTCCCTTTGCGGATTTGTCCAGTATTCGAGCAAACGGGCCGTGGTTCTTGTTACACCGGGATAACCGCCCTGCCGCCAGACCGCCACGCGGGATCGGATCCTGTTTATCGTGATGTTTTCTTCGAGGCGATCCTTAGTCCACTCTGTATCAAAGACAAGCTGATCCCGGCTTCGTTTTCGAGGCTGAGCAATCGGGATAAAATAAGCACTGACCCGTCTTTTAGGGACAATTTCATTGGTTATCCCTTCATCATCAAACTTAAAATGTCTACAGGGCTCCTCGAAAGGTGAATTGATAACCGGATTTTCTATGACAACGTCTTTTCCCATAACTTCACTGCCCTTGGAGTTTAATCAATGACAGCGAAATAACAAGTTTAGTTCCCCGGGAAAAGACACTGCCCGCCAATCAGCGAAAGACTTTCCCAGTCTCTGTCCTTACGCAGCCGGAATCAGGTTTTGGAGGTGTCGCCGGATGCGATGCGAAGACTCAAGAGCGCGCCGAGACCGGCGCCCATGGAATAGAAAATGGCGATCAGCCAGTTACCGGAGGTTATAAAATTCTGCAAAACCGCCAATCCCAGCAAATTTTCGATAAACACAATTGTAACAAGAACAGCGCGTTCCCTCCGGACGCAGGCCAAAGTTCTGCGCAAAGCCAGATACCACTCGATCAATCCAACGAGCGGATAAAACATGTACAGGAGGAGGTTCATAGTCGTCCTCCTTCAGTTCAGTGATCCAAAAACCTTTTTCCCGCCTGAAAGTCATGATCCCACCAGCCCCTCAAATGAATATACGCCGGCGGCAGTGTTTTTTCACGGGGAGGAGGGATTCACGCTTTCGGGGAGTTAAACGTTTTACATCTGGGCATTGCGGGGTTATTGTTCTGCACATTAAAAAACCGGTCTGCATGAACCAGTCATCATACATCCTGTGCCGGAAGCTGGCTGTTTTTTCAGCGGCGGCTCTCATGGCGGCCGCGACCCGGGCGCAGTCCACGAATTTCCCGGGAGAACTCGGGTCACTGGTTCGCAGCAACGGCGTGACGTTTCGCGTCTGGGCGCCCAACGCCTCCACCGTGGCCGTTCGCGGCGACTTCAACGGCTGGGGCACGACCGCCATGACGAGTGAGGGTTCCACAGGATACTGGTCCGTGGACATCCCGTCCGCGCGCCCGGGACAGGAATATCAGTATTTTCTCAACGGCAGCATCTGGCGGCGTGATCCGCGCGCGCGCCGCGTGACGCATTCGACAGGCAACTCCATCATTTATGATCCGGACGCCTTCGATTGGGGCGACACCCCCATCCCCATGCCGGACCGCAAGGATGCCGTGCTTTATCAGATGCATCCGGGAACCTTCAACGCCGAAGACTGGATTCCCAGCTCGTTCGACAAGAACATCGAACGGCTGGATCACCTCCGGAACCTGGGCATTAATGTTATCCAGCTCATGCCGGTGAACGAATTCGCCACCGACCGGAGCTGGGGATACAATCCGTCGGACCTGTTCGCCATTGAAAGCGCGCTGGGCGGTCCGGATGCGCTCAAGCGGTTCGTGAAAGCCGCGCACGAGCGGGGAATCGCCGTCTTCACGGATGTGGTCCACAATCACTACGGCCCGACCGATCTGGCCCTCTGGCAGTTCGACGGATGGAGCCAGAACGGGCTGGGCGGAATCTATTTCTACAATTCCACGGACGGCAAGGCCTACACCTGGTGGGGAAGCACGCGTCCCGACTACAGCCGGACCGAGGTGCGCGATTTCATCCGCGACCAGATCATGATGTTCGTCGAGGAATATCGCGTGGGCGGCTTCCGCTGGGACTCCGTGTTCAACATCATCTATTACAACGACGGGTACAATCACAACGCGGACGGAGAATATCTGCTTCGGGACATCAACTGGGAGCTGAGCCAGAATCATCCAAACGTGTTCCGCATATCCGAAGACAACGCGTTCGACTACAGCATGAACTTCGAAAGCATGTGGGATGTGCAGTTTCACGATCACATCGAATGGCAGGTCACGCAGGGAAGCGATGCAAACCGGAATATGTCTGCGCTTCGGGATCATCTTCTGGCCAACGCGAACGGGAGCCGCGTGATCTTCTCCGAGGCCCACGACTATGTCGGGGACCTGAACGACGCCGTGCGCCTTCCGCGCGCGATTGACGGCGCTGATCCGGCGGGCATCTGGGCCCGCAAGCGCCAGCTTCTGGCCGCCGCCGCCGTCATGACAAAGCCCGGCATTCCCATGATCTTCCAGGGACAGGAAATGAACGAGGACTGGACCTTCAGTTCCAGCACATCGCTCCGCTGGGCCCTGACCAACACGCATGCGGGCATTGTGCGCGCCTATCGCGACCTGATCCGCAGCCGCCGGAACCTGCGGGGCGGCATGCAGGGCCTCAAGGGCACCGGCATAACCGTTCACCACGTGGACGACACCCGCAAGGTCATCGCCTATGTCCGCTGGGACGCGGGCGGCGGCGCGGACGATGCAGTTGTCGCGGCAAATTTCTCCGCGAACACTTTCACAAACGGATCCTATCTCATCGAGTTCCCCTCCGAAGGCGTCTGGTACAGCCACTTCAACAGCGACAGCACGGAATACGGAGCAGACTTCGGAAACATCGGCTTCACGCAGGTCACGGCATCGGGAAGTCCGGCCATGGCCGCGGTGGACATGGGCATGTACAGCCTGCAGATTTTCTCAAAGACGCCTCCGACCGGCGCGGGCGCGGTCACTTTTGATCCCCCTGCCCCCGAAGGATGCGTGGATGTCACGATCTCCTATGATCCGGCCGGAGGTCCGCTGGCGGGCGCAACCAATGTCGTGCTGTATCAGGGCCGGAACAACTGGCTTGATATTCAGGAAACCGTGATGACCAACCGGGGCGACAACACATGGGTTGTCACCGCTTCAATCCCCTCGCAGACTCATGAACTCAACCTGATTTTTCATGACGGAGCCGCCGAGGAATCGCGCGTCTGGGACAACAACGAAAGCATGAACTGGCGGGTGAATGTCAGCGGATGCGCCAGCCTGCCCGCGCTGGTGACGGTTTCCCCGGCCGTGCCGGCGGGATGCGTGCCGGTCACCATCACGTACGAGGCGCGGGAGAGCGTTCTGAGCACGGCGGAAGCCGTCTTTGTGCATTTCGGCCGCAACGGATGGCAGGATGTGCAGACGCTGGCCATGACAAACCCCGCGGCCGGCGCATGGTCTGTCACCGCGGACATCCCCGACAGCACCTATCAGCTCGATTTCGTTTTCCACGACGGCGCTGAAGGCACCAACCGCGTCTGGGACAACAACGACAGCCGGGACTGGACTGTTTTCGTGTCCGGCTGCTACAACACCCAGTCACCCGGCATTGCCATCACAAATCCCGCGGCCGACCTGCATGTCGCGGCCACCCAGGCTGTGATAAACATAGAAGGCTCTTCTTACGGACTGGCGGGCGACCTGATCTGGACCAACAGCCACGCGGGCAGCGGCGGGAGCATCCCTTCCGCCGCGAACTGGCTGGTGTCCGGGATTCCCCTCCTCACCGGCGTGAACCTCTTTCACATCAGCGGCCTGCGGGACACGGTGAATCTGAACGCGGGAGCGAACGACAGCGCGACCAATGTCGTCTACGATGCCGGCTGGCCCGACGGAGCAAACGGAGGAGCAGCATGGGGCGGAGGATGGAACCTGACGGCCACGCCGAACTCCGGACACTTCATGGCGACCAACACGGTCTATCTCGACAGCGGATCACGGGCCTGGGGCATGTGGGCCAACAGCGGCGGATTCTGCGAGGCGGTACGCCCGTTTGCCGCGCGCCTGAATCCCGGCGATGTGTTCACCATCCGGCTGGAAAACGGCGGGGTGGATGATCCGGACTCCTCGATCGGCGTGGCGCTCGAAAACCATTTCGGACAGAGCCTGTTCGAGTTCCTTTTTGTGGCGGGCGGCACCAATTACCTGATCAACGACGAACTCACAACCCGAAACACCGGCATCCCCTGGTCAAATTCGGGCCTGACGCTCGAATTCGAACTGACCTCGGGCAGCACGTACCGGCTCACGGCCGGACCGGATGAATTCGAGGGCAATCTGGGAATCTCCTCCGAAATGCTGATCCGCCAGGTCCGCATCTGGAACGCCAGCGCAGGCGGTGGGCCGGAACGCGACCTGTTTGTGCTGGACATGTCCATTGACGGAGATCCGCTGGAGCCCATACCCAGCGCGGCGGAAGTGGCGGTCACGCGCGCGCCCGGCGATGAGCCGGTCGCGCCGCCGGATGTGTCCGGGGTGGCCGCCGGGCAAACCGCGCTGGTGGTCAGCAATTCCGTGGCGGGACAACTTTATGACATTTATGTCTCCACCAACCTGACGGGCGGATGGATGCCGCTGGGGCTGAATGTGCCGGGCGGCGGCGGAGACATCACCCTGTTTTTCACCAACACCGCGGACATGGTCTTTTACACCATCGGCACGCGCAAAATTCCCTGATGACGCCGCAAAGTTTCTTTGCCGCACCCGGCCGGGGCTGTATAGTTCCCGGCATGCCAGATCAGAACCAGAGCGCGCTTCCGGACTTTTCGCACCTGACACCGGATACCGTGCTGCACCTTGTCGAGACCGCGCTCGGCGCGCGCTGCACGAACATGTGCCGCCCGCTCACCAGTTACATCAACCGCGTGTATGACGTCGAACTGGACAACGGCTCATGGGTCGTCGTGAAGTTCTATCGCCCAAACCGCTGGAGCCGCGAGGCCCTTCTGGACGAACAGGATCTGCTTGAAGAACTGCGCGCGCAGGAAATTCCGGTGATCGCACCGATGCGCGGCGCCGACGGCGAAGCACTGCAGGAATATCACGGCACGTACTTCGCGATATTTCCCAAGCGCGGCGGCAGGCCGCTGGATGAGCCCAATGAGGCCCAGTGGCGCGAGCTCGGGCGCCTGCTGGCACGCGTGCACTCTGTGGGCGCCGCACATCCGCCGCGCGACCGGATCGAAATCGGCCCACGGCAGTCGGCGGCAATGCATTTTCAGTTCATTCTCGATGCGGATGCCGTGCCGCGCCAGCTCCGGAAGAACTACGAGGAGGCGGCCCGGGGCATTCTTGATCTGATTGAACCGCTCTTTGACGGGGTCGAAAAAATCCGCATTCACGGCGACATGCACCGCCTTAACATTCTGCAGCGGCCCGACGAGCCGCTGGCGCTGATCGACTTTGACGACATGGCCCTGGGGCCGCCGGTTCAGGATATCTGGATGCTGCTGCCCGGGCACCTGAAGCATTCAACTCCTGACCTCAATCTGCTTCTGGAAGGCTACGAAACTTTCCGGGATTTTGACCGCCAGACCCTGCGGCTGATCGAGCCGCTGCGCGCCATGCGGTTCCTGCACTTCACGGCGTGGTGCGCGCGGCAGAAGGCGGACGGAGGCTTCGCGCGCCTTGCGCCGGACTGGGGCGCGGAGTCTTTCTGGCGCAGGGAAATCCACGACCTGAACCAGCAGCGGCAGGAAATTCTCGACGCGCTGTGATGTCACTTTTTCCGCGACGGCTTCCGGGATGTTTTCGGCGGATACCAGACCTGCACACGAAGTTTCTTTGATCCCCATTTTTTCGCCGTGGCATGACTTCTGTAAAACAGATCAATGTGATGCCCCCGGATGGCCCCGCCCCGGTCCTCCACGATGCCATAGCCGTAACCCGGAACATACATGATCGTGCCGAACGGGAACAGGCGGGCGTCCGCGGCAATGGTGCCCGGACCGGCCCTCTTTCCGCTGGCCGTGATGCCCACTTTCTTCGGGCGGCCCTTCTGAGGACCTGAAGCAATCACGGGCCGGAAAAGCCAGTTTCTTTTCCAGTTGCAGCATTCCCGGCAGGGGCAGTAGCCGGTAACCCGCATCGTGATCTCGCGGTCAGGTGTCTTGCGCGGCACACGGACAGAATCCGCGGCGGCAGAACTAAACCCGCCGTGCATACACAAAATCAGCGCCAGCCACATGCAAAACCGTCTCATGATTCCGCAGAATGCACGGTTTATGCTCCCTGCACAAGACCCGCCGACTTTTTTTCACCCCTTCGCCTTGCGATTGACGGGCGCATGCGCTAAATTGCGCCCATCATTAACAACCTGATCAGGGGGATGCATCATGGCAACAATTGACAATCTGAAAGATTCTTTCGCCGGCGAAAGCCAGGCCAACCGGAAATATCTCGCGTTTGCGAAAAAAGCGGAGGCAGACGGCTTCGCGCAGGTCGCGAAACTTTTCCGCGCCGCCGCCGAGGCGGAAACGGTCCATGCGCATGCGCATCTGCGCGCAATGGGCGGGATCAAAGACACCGCCGCCAATCTTGAGGCGGCCATCGAAGGGGAGGGCTTCGAGTTTCAGAAAATGTATCCTCCTTATCTGCAGGAGGCCATTGCAGAAGGCAGCCGGCAGGCCGAGATGTCCTTTAAATACGCTCTGGCCGTCGAAGAAATCCACTACAACCTGTACCGCGCGGCGCTGGACAGCGTGAAGGCCGGCAACGACCTTCCTGCGCGCAGAATTTACGTCTGTCCGGTCTGCGGCAACACGGAATATGATGAAGCGCCGGACAAATGCCCCATTTGCGGAGTTCCGGCCTCAAAGTTCATTGAGATTGCCTGACCATGAGCACCGAGCCCCGGAAAGCGTGGCGCTGCACACTGTGCGGTTATATTCATCAGGGCCCCGTGCCTCCGAACTACTGTCCGCTGTGCGGCGCGCCGGACACGGACTTTGAACCGTACGAAGCCCCGGCGGCGGCCGAGCCACAGCCCGATGAAGTGAAACAGTGGCGATGCATCGTGTGCGGCTATATCCACGAAGGCCCTGAACCGCCCGATTTCTGCCCCCTCTGCGGAGCATCTAAAGATGAGTTCGAGGCCGTTAAACAGCCCAAAGCTCCGCAAAGCCCGACTGAGAAGTCCATTCATGTCGCCATCATTGGCGCCGGCATCGCCGGCGTTTCCGCTGCGGAGGCGGTGAGGGATGCATCGCCCAAATCAAGCATCACGCTGATCTGCGGGGAAAATGCACTTCCCTATTACCGCCTCAATCTCACGCGCTACCTGGCCGGAGAAATTGACCGCGCCACGCTGCCCATTCACCCAAAATCCTGGTACGAAGAAAACCGCGTGGAACTGCTCAGCGGGGAGCGGGTGGATCATATCACGCCGCGGGAGCATTTCTTCACGCTGGCCAATGGGCGGCAGATTTTCTATGACAAGCTCATTCTTGCCATGGGATCACATCCCTTTATTCCGCCGGTTGAAGGCACAGACATGGACGGGGTATTTGCGCTGCGGACGGTGAGGGACGCGGAGGACATCATCGCGCGCACGGCCGGCAAACCGCGATGCGTGGTCATCGGCGGCGGCATTCTCGGGCTCGAGTGCGCGGGGGCGCTGGCCCAGCGGGGACTTCAGGTTGCCGTGCTGGAAAACCACGAATGGCTGATGCCGCGCCAGCTCAACCGGCGCGCCGGCGAAATGCTGGAAAATCATTTGCGGAAACTCGGCATCGCACTCGAAAAGAATGCGCAGACCCGCGCGGTCACCGGCCGGGGAAAAGCGGAAGCCGTCGAACTGCAGGACGGTCGTTCTGTTCCCGCGGAACTTGTTCTGCTGGCCACCGGAGTGCGGCCGGACACGTATCTTGCCCGCCGGGCCGGACTGGAGGTGAACCGCGGCATTGTTGTGAACAATCATCTGCAGACCAGCGATCCGGACATTTACGCGGCGGGCGATGTCGCCGAACACCATGGAGTTCTGTACGGCATCTGGGGCCCCTCGCAGTATCAGGGCCGCATGGCCGGCATGAATGCGGCGGGCATGGACACGCTGTTCGGAGGGCTGCCGCGCTCCAACACCCTCAAGGTGCTGGGCATCCATCTCGCCAGCGTCGGCAAAGTCCAGCCGGAGGACGGAAGCTATACCGGGGTTGAAGGAACGTCAGGCGACGACTATGCGTACTTCCTTTTCCGTGACGGGAAAATGGCCGGAGGCATTCTGCTGGGCAGCACGAGCTGCGCCGCGGGCCTCAAGAACGCTGTGGAATCGGAACGCGACTTTTCAGAACTGCTGAAAAGGCCCCCCTCTGTCCGGACCGTCATGGCGGCGCTTGCTTAACAGAGAGCGACGGTTTCGAATTTCTCTTCGTCCCGGCGGGCCGAGCAGGCAAGAACCCCCTGCAGGGCGCCTTTGTCATCGAGATCAATCGTCACGAATCCTGCGCGCTTCAGGGGATCTTCCGATTTCAGACCCGCCGATCCGCTGTTGATACAGACGGTGTCCGGCGTTTTCGGCGACTGGAAAACCCAGCGGACATGCTTGTGGCCGTGAAGATAAACAGGGGGCTTGAACTCATTGATCACCTCGATCAGCCGCCGGGCGCCGAGCAGGCGGTGCTGCAGTCCCTCGCGGCATCCGCGGGGATGGTCATACGGGAAGTGTCCGGCCAGCACGCATGTCCGTCCGGCATCGGCGACTTCGCGAAGAATCTGCGCCAGATGCGCGGCCAGCGCGAGGGATATCATACCGTTCGAACGGACCATGTACGGGCGGGACGCATCGAACGACACAATGCTCCAGTGGCCGCCGACATCCGTTCGGGTCACGGGCCCCCGGTCCGCAAAAAGGCATTCATAGAATTTCCGCGAGATCGTGTATGGGGTATAGCGGTCATGATTGCCGGGCAGAACCACAAAGCGATCTTCCCATTTTTCAAGCAGCGGAGAAAAGAGATCCGCGGCATCCTCAAACTCGCCGAGCAGTGAAGCGGTGGTCATGTCCCCGGTGAAAACGACGGCATCGGCATCGGAGCGGGCGATTTCATCCACAACGGCACGTCCCAGTCCGGGGGGATATTTGAACTTCCGGCGCAGCGCGAGATTCACATAGCCCAGCATCCGCTTCGGATACCAGAGATCACCCGTCTCCAGCCCGGGCCTCCAGACATGCAGATCGCTGAAGTGAATAATTCTCATGCCGGCATGATGAAGATGTCCCGCCCCGAAGTAAAGAGCAGGTTGAGCAGATCGCGAGAAATAGGGGGTGGACAAACCGGAGAAAATCAGTAGATTCTTTCAACCGTTGCGGTGGGGTAGCGAAGTGGCTAAACGCGGCAGACTGTAAATCTGTTCTCTCATGAGTTCGATGGTTCGAATCCATCCCCCACCACCACTTCCCCCTCGCGACAACCATTCTCGACTTGATTTGCAGACCCGAATTCAATATTAAAGCATATCTTCAAAACGTGAGGAGGTTTTCGATGAATATTCGTTTTGCTGGAGTGGTTCTGGTTGCAGCGGCACTGACGGGATCAGCGGCAGAGGGCGGCGAGGCGGATCTGAGTATTCCGCTTGAAGACGCAAAAGGTTTCTATGCGGACAAAATCCAGGGACATCTGGAACTGGGGCTGCATTTCTCCGCCGTGAGGCTGCTGGATTCAGACAAGTGGGACGACGCCGCCGGGGAAGGCTTTGTGGGCACAATTGACCATTTTGACGAAGTGCAGACCCTTCTGCCATACAACCTTTCGGTCCGATATTTCCTGAATGAACACTGGGGCGTTGCCTGCCAGTGGGAGCAGATGGAGGCCGAGGCGGTCACGCATGACCAGGGGGATGTGGACGGGGTGTTCACGTCCAGCGGCCCGTCGCTGCTTCTCGTGGGCCGGATGCCTTTGAGCCGGGGTCTCGTGCCTTATGCGGAGGCAGGCGCGCATTTCCCGACCGTGGATTTCGAAATGGAAGACTGGTGGCATATGGGCTATCCGACATCGGGCACCTACGCCCGGGGCAACAAACAGCCCTATCACGGCCATACGCGCTACATGGACACGGAAGAGGAAGACGCAGTCTGCCTTGCGGCGGGCCTGGGCCTGCTCTGGAAATGCCGGGAGCACTGGGCCGTGGATTTGAACATGCGCTATCTGGACGTGAATGCGGTAAGCCACCACTATTCCCGGGACGGACAGCGGATCAATGATCACGGGAACAGCTCAATTCCCCTCTCCCATCTGGCCTTTGGCGCCGGCGTGGCTTATCAGTTCTGATGCCGGATGCGCGCGGGCCCGGTTTTTTCAGGAAGGCTTGAGATAAAGCGCACCGAGAGGCGGAAGCGTCAGCAGCAGTGAATGCGGCTGGCCCTGCCAGGGGATCGGGTCGGACGGCACTTCCCCCGCATTGCCAAGATTGCTTCCCCCGTAGAGATCAGAATCACTGTTGAAGATTTCCCGGTACAGTCCCGGCTTCGGCACGCCCACGCGATAGCCCCAGCGGGGAACAGGCGTCAGATTGAACAGACAGACCACAAAATCGCTGCCGTCCCTGGCGCGGCGCAGGAAGGAGATGATGCTCTGCTCGCTGTCATGCAGATCAATCCACTGAAAGCCCTCCCAGGTGAAATCCACCTCGTGCATGGATTTTTCTTCCCTGTAAATGCGGTTGAGATCCCTCACGCAGTCTAAGAGCTTCTGATGCGGCTCGAACTGCAGCAGATGCCAGTCCAGACTCTGGTTGCAGTTCCATTCCAGCCACTGACCGAATTCGCAGCCCATGAACAGAAGTTTCTTCCCGGGGTGCGCGTACATATAGGCATACAGCACGCGCAGGTTGGCGAATTTCTGCCAGAAATCGCCCGGCATCTTGTCGAGCATGGACCGCTTGCCGTGTACCACCTCATCGTGCGAGAACGGGAGAATAAAATTCTCCGTGAAGGCATAGATAAGCGAGAATGTGAGGCTCCCGTGGTGATACTTACGGTGGACCGGCTCCTTCTGAATGTATTCCAGGGTGTCGTTCATCCAGCCCATATTCCACTTGAAGTCAAAGCCCAGTCCGCCCAGATAGGTCGGGCGCGAGACCATCGGCCAGGCCGTGGACTCTTCGGCAAATGTGATAAAACCCGGATATTCGCCATGGATGAGTTCATTGAATTTCTTAAGGAAGCTGACCGCCTCGAGGTTTTCGCGGCCGCCAAACTGGTTGGGAATCCATTCACCGGCCTTGCGGGAGTAGTCGAGATAAAGCATGCTGGCCACGGCATCCACGCGAATGCCGTCGATATGATAGACATCGGCCCAGAACATGGCGTTGGCCAGCAGGAAAGTCCGGACCTCGTTGCGTCCGTAATTGAAAATGAGCGTGCCCCAGTCCATGTGCTCGCCCTTGCGCGGGTCGGAGTGTTCATAGAGATGGGTGCCGTCAAAGTATCCGAGGCCATGGCCGTCTTTCGGGAAATGGGCGGGGACCCAGTCCAGAATGACACCAATGCCCTCCTGATGGCAGCGATCAATGAAATGCTTGAGATCGTCGGGGGTCCCGAAGCGCGATGTGGGGGCGTAATAGCCGATGGTCTGGTAGCCCCATGATCCGTCGAACGGATGTTCCGAAACGGGCAGCAGTTCGATGTGAGTGTAGCCGCTGTCCTTGATATACGGAATGAGCGTGTCTGCCAGCTGGCGATAGCTCAGCCAGTATTCACCGTGAGCGCCGTTGCGGCGCCACGACCCCAGATGCACCTCATACACGCTGATCGGTTTGTCATGCCAGCGGGTGTCGCGACGGCGCGACATCCAGTCTCCGTCCCCCCACGGGTACTTCTCAATGTCCCAGATGACCGACGCGGTCTTGGGACGGAGCTCGCAGGCAAAAGCATAGGGGTCTGCGCGCTCGGTCAGATAATCATTCGGCCCGAGAATCTCGTATTTATAGATGTCCCCCGGCTTGAGCGCGGGAACAAAAACCTCCCAGAGGCCGCTGGACCCGCGGTTCTGCATCGGGGTATGCCGGCCATCCCACCGATTGAACACCCCGATCACACTGACACGGCGCGCATTGGGGGCCCAAACGGCAAAATGAACTCCCTCCACGCCATTAATGGTCAGCGGATGAGCGCCCATTTTCTTGTAGGTGCGGAAATGCGTGCCCTCGCCGAACAAATAGAGGTCGAAGTCGGTGATTTGAGGCGGAAAGCGGTACGGATCATCCAGTTCCCATGTATGGCCGTCAAAACCGGTCATCCGCAGCCGGTAATCAAACATCTGTGCTCCGGGCAGAGTCAGCTCAAAGAAACCATCGTTGTGCACCCGGGTCATCGGGCGAGGATCGCCGCCGGTACCCGGAATCACGGATACCGCCCGCGCATAGGGCTGAAAGGAGCGCACCACGACGCCTGGCGGCGGACCACCGAAAGGATGCATGCCCAAAACGCCCGCCGGATGTGCGCACCGCCCCCGGACTACGGACTGCACAACGCCACTGGTAACTGTTGCACTCATCACAAAACCTCTGTTTCTCCTCATGACCGCCCCGCCGAGACGCCGGAGCGTGTCATTTACCCGGAGAGTTTAGCCTTTTGCCCCGGCCCATACAACGCATAATCATCCGGGGCGGCAAAAAATCGGGGGGACGCGGCATCCGCCGCTTGATTACACAAGGGAAATGATATAACGTGTGCACCTTATCCTGCTGAAGATCAGAGGAATAAACGAAGTGGAGTACAGATGAGCTTTTTTGACAGGTTGTTCGGCAAGCGGAGCGGAAACGCAGCTCCCGCAGCCAAAATACTTTTGGCCGATGTGATGTCCATTGGCGGCGGCAGCAACCGCCTGCCTCCCAAGGTGCAGATCGACATTCTTCATTCGCTCTCGCGCTATGCGGAGAAAGAGAAGATCACTGTTCACGCCATGCTGACTGGCGAGCCGCTGCGGTCCGTTCCGGAGAACGAGTCCTTCAGGAATGTGCAAGTGAGCTATGCGGCATCTGTTCAGGAACTGCCGGCCCTCGCAGCGAAACTGGCGAAACGCTATGGCCGCAAAGGGGTCGTTGCGGTAACATCCAACCGGTCGGTGGAGGATGATGTCCGCCAGGCAGGAGCAGCCCTGCTGCGGGCCAGCACCTTCAAAAAGGCGCTTTCCGGCAACGGCGGACAGGGAGATTCCGACAGCCGGAACCCCTCACAGGACCGGCACCGCCGAAACCGGAACCGCCCAAGGCGCGAACGACAGCAGGCGCCGGCAGCAGAGCCGGAACAGAAGCCCGCCGAAAAAGCCCCGGAAAAGAAACCCGACGACGGCGGCATCAGCGACCTGATCGATCTGGTCTGAACTCGAGACCGGTTCCCGCGGGGCGGGAAGACGTATTAGCGGAACTTCTTGCTGGCGTCTGTGGTTTCCACTTCCTTGTTTGCCGCATCAATCAGGTCTTCACCGCTTTGGATGAAGGCCGCCACGGAATCGTTGAAGCGGATCAGAAGCGAATCGCTGCGCATATACTTGAATTCAGCCCCCAGCGCGATGATAAGGGCCGTGAACATCGCGCGCAGCACATAGGAGTCGGCCCGCGCATAGACATAGTACAGGGCATAGGGCGGGATCAGCAGCGTCAGCAGGCCCTGAATGTGACTTTCCCTGAAAGCGGAAAGATAAACCAGGCCCAGCGCCAGCAAACCGGTCCCGTTTCGGATCCACAGGTAATACTTCAGATAATCCGGATTCCCGCCCAGCGAATAGAGCAGATAGAACATCCCCCCGCCCAGCACCAGAAGCGTCAGTACGCCCCAGATGGCGCGGGGCCCCGATGGCTTCTCCTTCACCTGATGAATCTTCTCCATCGAGGAAGAACGTTTGATTTCTTTCCGGGGAGGAGGAGGCGCCGCCTTTTTCTCCCCCAGCCCCTCCTTGAAGTTCTTCTTCAGGCGGAGCGTGCTCTGGATGGACGCCTCGCTTGGCAGAGAGGTGGTTGGAATCTGCACAGGCGCTCCGCAGGCCGGGCAGGGAATGGTCTCCGCAGAGACATATTCCGATATCTTGCAGACATGATTGCAGGAGGGACAACTGACCGAAATATCCGCCATACACTATGATCCTTGTTGGGCCGTTCAGCGCTCACACAGCGCATTGTCAGCACATTAAATCAACCCGGCGGCAGAAGCAATCCTTCTTCCGGGACCCCGGCATAAAAAAGCGGCCCCCGTTTTCACGGGGGCCGCCCAAAGTCAGCGCGCCCGGCTCAGTAAATGATCCGATGCGCTGGAGAGTTTTTAGTAGCGCTCGCGGCGTCCGCCGCCGCCGCCACGCCGGTCATTGCCGCCGCGGTATCCGCCGCCACCGCCGCCGGAACGCTCTTCGCGCGGCCTGGCCTCATTCACCGTCAGCGCACGGCCGGACACTTCCTTCCCGTTCATTTCAGAAATTGCCTTTGTGGCTTCGGCCTGAGAAGCCATTTCCACAAAAGCAAAACCGCGGGATTTGCTCGTGAACTTGTCAATGATGAGGTTGCAGCTCGTGACCGTGCCGCAGCTCGAAAAAAGATCCCTGATGTCATCTTCAGTCGTTTCAAATGACAGGTTTCCTACATACAGTTTCGTACCCATTTTCTTATTCCTTTTGCCCGCGAGCCAGAATTGGGTGACTGTTTCCGAGTTGTTCGGATTTCGGATCAGACACCAACCTGCAACTTGCGGGGTCAGAGCCAACCTACCACTCACGACCTGTCTCTCTTAACGGGCGAACAAACCCTACGCGAAATCAGGCAAAACACAAGTGTTTTTCGCCGGAATATTCAGGTTGGTCCAGGGGGCGTTTCATTGGCTGGACGACACCGGCGCATCCGCTGTGCTCCGGGCATCCTTTTCTGCCTGTTTGCGCAGTCTCTTTTCTTCCTTCTTTTTCTTTTTTGCCAGCTCCCTGCTGCGCTTTTCAAACTGATAATTCGGCTTGGCCATTCTGGTGTTTCCTTTCGTTTTTTTGCTGTTAATCTCTCCACCATAGCATCCCGGGCCGGAAACATGCAGAAATAATGTCAACTCTTCACTTTTTCGCGGGAGCAGAACCGAACGCGTCAAGACGCGGGTGAACGCCGCCCGCGGCACAACAGAAAAACCCAACAGGAAATGCGCATGGTATTGACAAAGCGGCCTGAATACGTACTATGCCGAGACTGCTGGAAACCAAGAATCTGGTGGCGAGATAGCTCAGCTGGTAGAGCAGAGGACTGAAAATCCTTGTGTCGACGGTTCGATTCCGCCTCTCGCCACCATTTTTCTTTCTGATATGAAGAACCGTTCCTGCATTTTTTGTGAGATGGATTCCGCGCGCGTAATTGCGCGCGAAGGAAGCTGCTATGCGGTTTACGACGGATTCCCCGTTTCCGAGGGCCACATTCTCATTATCCCCGAACGGCATATCGCCTCATTTCGCGAACTGACGGAAGATGAGTGGCTCTCGGTTCATAAGCTGGCAAAGAAACTTTCCGCCCGACTGCTGGAACAAGACAAGACCATTGACGGATTCAATTTGGGCATCAACGACGGCAAAGCGGCGGGCCAGACCATTTTCCATGCGCATGTGCACCTGATCCCGCGACGCAAAAACGATGTTGAAAATCCGCGCGGCGGCGTGCGGCATGTGATCCCATGCAAAGGATGCTATCCGGCCAATACAGAACCTGAACGCTGACCGCTTAGTTTTCCGTCAAGAAGTGTCACGCATCCGCCAACAAGAACCGCACTCATCCCCGCCGCAAGCTGATGGGGTTTGGCAAAGGTGGCCTTGTCGGCGATTTTCTCCGGATCAAACACCGTAATATCGGCATTGAAGCCCTTGGCCAGCCGGCCCCTGCCCTTCAGTTTGAAATGCTCTGCGGGCAGACTGGTCATTTTGCGGACAGCTTCTTCAAGCGGCATGCGCTTTTCATCAATTACCTTGCGAATGAAGCGCGGGAAAGCCCCGTAGGCGCGCGGATGCGGATGATCTTTGCTAAGCGGACCCGCCGGAGCGCGGATGGAGGCATCGCTTCCGATCATGACATAAGGCTCAGAAAGAATCCGCCACATGTTGTCTTCGCTCATCCCGAAGAATATGCCGCCGGTTTTGAGTTCATCCTTTTCGATAATTTTCAGCAGGGCTTCCGCAGGATGAACTTTCATCTGTTCCGAAATTTCCGGCAGCCGCAGGCCGGGGAAGTTCGCGTGGTCCGGATGGCTGACCGAACCAATCATGATGCGTTCCCAGTCGGCATCCGCGCGGCTTTTTTTCAGTTCAGCCAGGATTTTTGCGCGGGTCGCCGAATCGCGGATGCGACCAAGCACCGCATCGGGGCCGCCGGTTGAAGCCCAGGCAGGCAGAACGATGTCCAGATCAGTGCAAGAGGCCGTGTACGGATAGCGGTCGGACATGACCGGAAGCCCTTCAGCGCGGGCCGACCGTATAATTTCAAGAACGCGGTCAATCTTCGGCCAGTTTGCCGGACCGGCAGTTTTCAGATGCGATATTTGCGTACTCACACCCGTTCTGCGGCATACTTCGATGGTTTCCGCAACCGCCCCGATAAGTCCGGCGCTCTCGCTACGCATATGCGAGGCATAAATGCCGTTATGCTTTGCGACTATGCCGGCCAGCGCCCAGATTTCAGACGGATCGGCGCAGCTTCCGGGGGGATAGACCAGGCCGGTGCTGAAACCGCGTGAACCTTCATTCAAACTCTTCTCCAAAAGCTGCCTCATCGCCGCAAGTTCTGCGGCCGAGGCCTGACGCGGCTCATAACCCATCACACCGGCGCGGACGGCGCTGTGTCCGGTAAGGAATCCGACATTCACGGCGGGCACAACTGACTGCAGCGCGGCGCGGTATTCGGAGGCGGTATGCCATTCCTTCGGATATTTCTTGTCGCGCCAGTCGGAGGGCATTTTATATTCCCCCTGCAGCGGCGACGCCGATGCGCCGCACTGACCGACGATTTCAGTGGTGACCCCCTGAAAAATCTTGCTCATTGCATCCGGCTGGATCAGGAGATACGCATCGGAATGCGAGTGGACATCAATGAATCCGGGACAAACGCATTTCCCACGGGCATCAATGATCTTTCCGGCAGGAGCGGAGGACAGGTCGCCGATTTCAGTAATGGCATCACCCGTGATACCAATATCCGCGGAACGGCCGGACGCGCCGGTTCCGTCGAAAACAAGACCTCCGGTTATTTTGACATCAAGCATAAATCAGGAAGCCGGCGGAGCTTCCGGCGGGGAGTTCTCAGGTGCAGCTTCCGGCGCGGGTTCGCCGCCAACCGGCGCTGAAAGCTCCTGCTGGGCGGCACGGGCGGTTCCATCGAGCATGGCAATCACTTCCGCCTGCACCGTTTCAAGTTCGGCCAGTTTGAGACGCGGATCAGGAATCATGAAGACTTCGTTGGTCTTCTTGTGCTCGTAAACGCGTATGAGCGTGCCGTCCTCGCGCTCCTGCACATCGCGCTCGACCAGAATGCGCTTGCGCTCAAGCATCACCGCCAGAATATATATCGTATTGGCCTGCTCCATGCGGTCAGTCTCGATCAGTTCACGCAGCAGAGATTCGGCGGTTTCCTTTTTCACCGCCGGTTCCGGCGGCGGCGCGGGGGAGCGATAGATCGTGCGCCAGCGGCTGAGGGCGCTGGCCTGCACTTCATCCGTCCAGCATTTCTCGCAGAAATCAGAGCGGTGATAACCGTCCTCTTCAAAGGTCAGTTTCGAATAGAAGGGCTCCTGATCTTCATACTCATGCTCGCATTTTGAGCACGCCTCTGACCTTGCCTTGATGTCCCAGTCCTGTTCTTTCATTTACGGCAGTTCCTTCTTTGCCCATTCGCTGTCAGGATAGCGTTCCCGCAGTTCCTTGAGGGTCAGGTTCTTTTCGTCGTTTCGCTGAAGTTTTCCGAGGCATTCCGCGGCGCGCCACAAACATTCAGGCACCAGCGAAGGTTCGTCAAAGAGAAGTCCGACGCTCAAATAGTAGCGCGAGGCCGCATCGCAGTCATCCTTCACCTCGGCAACGCGGCCAAGACCATAATAGCTGCGTGCGCGGATTTCCAGAAGGTCGTCGCCGGGGGAGCGCTCTGCGGCAAGCGTGAAAGCGCCGAACGCCTCATCGGTCGCGCTGTCTTCAATGGCCAGCAGGCCCCACTGGAGGGCGGCATCGGCGGAAGTGCGGGTGTCGCCGCCCGTCATTTCAGCGGCAGTTTTAAAGGCTTCGCGCGCCCGGGCAGTTTTTTTCAGGGCAACGGCGGCGCGGCCGGCGAGATGCCATCCATCCTGCGTCCAGCCGGCCGCATCCTTGCGTTTTGCAAGCGCCAGCGCAATGGTTTCCGCTTCGGCAAAAGCATTCTTCGCCAGCAAGCGGCCCGCAAGCCAGTGCATGAGGGCGGGCGGCATGTCATCCATTGCGGCCTTTGCAGGCAAAGGCTGAAGAAGCGCCACAGGCTCGTCCTCCTGTCCGCGCTGCTGCAGAAGCGCGGCCAGCGGGATTCTCAACCGGTCCCGCCATTCTTCAGGCGGATTGCGGGACAGTGAAGTCCTATAGACTTTTTCAGCCTCCTCCGTCTTTCCCGCACGGGTGAGCAGAAGACCGAGCCGCCAGGCGGCCTCGTGCACATTTTCTGATTTTGGATAATCACGGATGAATTTTTCAAACGCGGAGGCTGCGGAGGCCCGGCCGAGCTGCATGGCCACAAGAGCCTCGCGGTAAGATGCCTGTTCGACAAGGGCGGAGTCTCCACAGCGTTCACGCGCAGCCCGCCAGCCCGCAAGAGCATCCTCCCATCGATTCTCCTTCTCCGCGCAAAACGCCAGATTGTACTGCGCTGCGCAGGCCGCATCCGACTTCGGATAATTCTGCACGATACGGGTCAGCACTTCTGACGCCTCTGGAAAGATTTCGCTCTGAATCAGAATTTCGGCCTGACGAAGCAGCACAGCCGGAAGCTCCCTGCTTGCGGGAAACCGTTCAGCAAAGGCCCGGCATGTTTTTAAAGCCTGGTCGGCATCTCCGTCGGAAAGAAGCGCTTCGATCATCAGCAGATGGGCGGCCTCGCCAACGGACGAGTCTTCCATCACGGGCTTAAGCATGTCAGCCGCCTGTTTATATTTCTTCCGGCCAACGGCAATCCGGGCCTGTTCATACACGGCGGCGGCATGCCAGGGGCTTCCCGGATGACTGGCAATCAGGATTTCATAAAGACGTTCGGCCTCATCCTCGCGGCCCAGTTTGCGGGCGCAGGCGGCTTTCAGATAGAGCCACGCATCGGAAGATTCCTCTCCGTGCCTGCCGGCCAGCGCCGAGCACCCGGAATAATCCTCCGCGTAGAATAAAGCCCATGCTGCACGCAGCGGTGTTTCCGCGGCACGCAGATCATCCGGCCAATCCTTCAGGAGGCGGTTGAACGCGGCGGCACTCTCGCGATACTTCTTGCGGTCAAACGCCATCACTCCCTGCTGGAAGACCGCTTCAGCGGCCAGACGGGGAGAAGAGTTTTCAGCCGCCACCTGCTTATAAAGCTCCTCGGCGGCGGACGGCTTGTCTGCCCTGCGAATGCCCGCCAGTTCCAGCGCGGCATAGGATGCGTACGGGGACTTCCTGTGCTGAGCCACAATTCTGGAGAAGGCCTGCTCTGCCTTTGCATCCTGCCCCGTTTCCTTCAGGATCATTCCCTGATGATACAGCGCGCCGGCGGAAATCTCCGCTTCGGGAGAGGAATCAATCAGTGCGTTCAACAGGACAAGGGCTTCGTCGCTGCCCCCCTGCTCCACCAGTATTTCAGCCCGGCGCAGGCGGGCGCGGGCCGCATAGGAACTCCGCGGATGCTCAGCCGCGAGCTTACCGCAGGTTTCAGCGGCCCCCGTCAGATTTCCACTTTTGCGCAGGCATTCGGCCAGACGGTACAGGATGACATCAGCGTCTCCGCGAGCGGCATCTTGCGCAAGAAGTTCCTGATATTCTTGGGCGGCCATTTCGTGATAGCCGCGGGCGAAGAGTCCGTCGGCGAACTGCCGGTCACGGTCCGCCTGCGCGCAGACCGACGCCGCAAGCATGCAGAAGGCAGATAGAAGAATCGCAGTCCTCATGCTATTCCTCCGGCACACTGGTCGCAAACGAGATATTCCAGATATCAGCCTGCCGGCAGAGATCAAGCACCCGGATCACGTGCTGATAGGGCGTCTTCTGGTCCGCGCGAATGATGATGGGCTGACCCGGGAAGAATCCTGAAAGACGCTTGAGAAGCGGGCCCAGACGGTCCTCCGGCTGCTCCTGTCCGCTGATCACGGTCCGGCCGTCGGCGAGGATATTAATGATCAGCTCACCGGGCAGGCGCTGCGGGACTTCTCCCGTCTTTGCGGTCGGCAGTGCGATGTCTATCTCCGTTTCCCACTGCGAAAACACCTGCGAAGTGATAAAAAAACAAAGCAGCAGGAAAACCACGTCGATCATCGGCGCAATCTGGAAGCTCAGGGCCTCAGGCCGGTTCTGTCTGCGGAAATTCATTTGGATCCGGATTGGTCAGATGGGAGGTTCTCCGCTTCCAGAAGCTCGCCGAGAAGATCGGCCGAAACGGCTTCCAGGGAGGCGATCAGCCGTGAACTGCGGCCTCGGAAATAGGAATAGAAGATCATGGCGGGAATGCCCACCAGCAGACCGGCGGCCGTTGTAATAAGGGCCTGCGACACGCCGGCCGCAAGAATCATCGGTTTGGCCTTGGCAATGTCAAGCGCGACCGCATTGAAGGCGCGCAGCATGCCCATGACGGTGCCGAGCAGTCCCACCATCGGAGAAAGAACGCCCAGGTCCATGAGATACTGGATCTGCCCCTGAAGCATCGAGGCCTGACGGCTGCCCTCGCCCTCCATAATCTCCTTCAGGAGCATGGGTTCGGTTTCCCGGCTGCTGCCCAGGTGATTGAGACCCGAAAGGGCCACACAGGCCGCCGCGTGGTCTTCGCAGCGGCAGAGTTCCCGGGCGCGGTCAAACCGGCGCTGCTTCAGCTCCGTGCTGAGTTCCTTCAGAAAACTCCGGGGCGCAACCCGTTCCGGGCGGAGAACCATGAAAAAATATATAATCATGGCCAGACCGGCCACGGACATGGCCCCGAGCACATACATCAGCCAGCCGCCGGTTTCAATGATTTCGCCAAGCGACATGCGCTGCGCGACAGCCTCCGGGGCCTGCGCGAAAGCGGTGGCCGCCGTCACAGCAAAAAGGGCGAAGCATTTTTTCATGATGATTTTCTCCACAAACTGTTTATTGGATCTTGTGCCGAAGCAGTTCGGTGTGCTCGGCAAAATACATGGCTCCCGAAGCCACAGTGATCATGGTGACCGCCAGACCGACGGCATACGCGATCAAACCAAAGGCAAAGTCATACTTTTCTAGAGCCGCCGGCGACAAATGGCCGAGGACGTCATAGCGCACCGCCAGACCCAGAAGAATGACCGAGATGGCGATAATCTGCCACACGGTCTTATGCTTGCCCCATCGGCCCGCAGCGATGATGTGCCCCATGCTGGACGCCAGCAGGCGCAGGCCCGTCACAAGGAATTCACGAGAAATAACAACCACCACGATCCACACGGGAAGCAGCGGACGGTCCCATCCCGGCAGGCGAATGCCAACAAAACTTACCAGCGCTGAACAGACCAGCACCTTGTCGGTGAGCGGGTCCATGAGACGTCCAAACGCCGTTACGCCGTACACATTGCGGGCAAGATGTCCGTCCAGAAAATCGGTGATCCCGGCGGCGACGAACACCAGCAGGGCCAGCGTCTTTGTCAGCGGATAAGGCATGCCGATCAGCATGAGCAAAATAAGCGCCAGAAAGAGGCGGCTGACCGTGAGAATATTCGGAATGTTCCATTTCATAGAGCAGCTCCATCTTGAACGGGCCGGGAAGAAGGATCGAGCACATCCCAGTAGGGTTCGGGAATATCCTCGAGAAATCCGGAAGCGGCTTCGGGGCGGGCAGTGAATTCCTCGGACGGCGGTTCGCCTGCGGCCTTCCGGCGCACGGCCGCCGAAATGCCCAGCAACAGCGACCATGCCAGAAGCAGGAGAACAGCCGCGCCGGCCAGCTTAATCCAGACCGCGGGAGATATTTTTTTCAGGCTGGCTGACAATCGGCCTGCTGCTTTTTTCAGAACGTCGCGCCACGGGGAAGTCTTCACCGGGGGTGCGATCGGCGACCGGGTTTCACCCAGCCCATTCAGGTATTCGCGAATCAGCGGGGCCGGATCCAGCCCCAGATATTCCGCGTAGAGGCGGATGAAGCCCTTAACATAAGCAGGCGCGGCAATCTTGCCGAAATCATTGTTTTCCAGATGCTGAACGGTCTGGACCTTCATCCGCGTGGCCTGGGCGGCCTGCGAGGCCGTCACGCCTTTCTTCTCGCGGCTTTCCCTGAATATCTGTCCTATGCGGGGCATCAGTCGTCCATCTCCTCGTCTTCATCTGGGTTCTGCGGGATTTCTCCGTCCAGATCAATCAGAATCTCGCGCGGATCAGATCCGTTCGGAGGCCCGATGATCCCCTTTTCCTCCAGGACATCCATCAGACGGGCCGCGCGGGTATAACCAATGCGCAGGCGGCGCTGCAGCGAGGACGTGGAGGCGCGGCGGGTCTGCCTGATGATTTCAATCGCCGGATCCAGCAGCTCATCGTCATCATTCATCTCCGGCAGCTCTGTTTTCTTGTTTTCGATCTGCTCCTTGATGGCGGTCTCGTACTGCGGACGGCCCTGCTCCTTCCAGCAGTCAACGATCCTGCGGATCTCGCTGTCACTCGTCATGGTGCCCTGAGCGCGGACCAGTTTCCCTGTCTTCGGTGACAAGAAAAGCATATCGCCCTTTCCCAGAAGCTTGTCTGCTCCATTCGCATCCAGAATGGTCCGGCTGTCGTTGCGCTGCGCAACCTGAAAGGCTATGCGGGCAGGGATATTCGCCTTGATGGATCCCGTGATGACATTCACCGAGGGCCGCTGCGTGGCAAGAATCATATGGATGCCGGTCGCGCGAGAAAGCTGCGCCAGCCGGGCAATATAGTTTTCCACTTCCGCCTGCGCCACCATCATCAGGTCGGCCAGTTCGTCCACCACAATCACAATATACGGCAGACGATCGGGCATTTTCGAGGCATTGTCCGCAGGCTCTGCCGCTTCTTCAAAAAGCTCCTCCTGCGTCACTTTCGGGCGCGAGTTGTAGGAGGCGATGTTGCGTACTCCCGCCTTGGCAAACAGCTTGTAGCGCTTCTCCATCTCCATGATCGCCCAGCGCAGGCCAAGGCCGACCTTCTTGGGGTCGGTGATCACCGGAACAACAAGATGCGGGAGCTCATTGTAAAATGAAAACTCCACGATCTTCGGATCCACCAGCATCAGGCGCAGCTGATCCGGGGTGCGCGACATCAGCAGCCCCGCGAGCAGCGAATTCATGCAAACGGTCTTTCCTGAGCCGGTCGCGCCCGCGATGAGCATGTGCGGCATGTCCGACAGATCGGCCACAATATCATTGCCGCCGACATCCTTGCCCATGGCCAGCGGAAGTCCGGCACGCGACTTCTGCCACGCCTCGCCCTCCAGCAGCTCGCGCAGATATACCAGCGTTGTGCTCGAGTTCGGCACCTCGATGCCGACCACCCCCTTGCCGGGAATCGGCGCCTGGACACGGATACTCACCGCCTTCATGGCCAGCGCAATATTGTTGCTCAATGCGCTGATTCTTTCGACGCGAACACCTGCGGCCGGCAGAACTTCAAAACGCGTCACCACCGGGCCGCGCTCAACGTTCGTCACTTCTGCCTCGATTCCGAAATCAGCCAGGGTCTCCTGCAAAATACGCGCGCTCTCGGAAAAATTTTCTTTGATTTGCCGATCACGCGCGGGCGGCGGACGATCCAGAAGAGTCATCGCCGGCAGCGTGTACTGAGGGGTTGGAGATGGAAGTGAATCGGCCGCGGATGGCCCGGGCGGCTCAACCGGAGCCGGTCGGGGTTTTTCCCGGCGCGGGGGCCGGGGCTCGCGCGGAGGAGAAGGCGGTTGAACAGGTTCGGGCTCGGGTTCGGATTCCACCACGGGCGCCGGCCGGCGGCGTTCCTGCCTTCGCACCACCTTCTCCAGCTGCCGGCGCTGGCGCTCGAGTTCGCGCTCCTCTTCCTCAATGGCGGCGCGCCGGTCCCGCGCGCCGCGCCACATGGACCCGATTTTGCGGGGCACAGCCGCCAGAGCGACTCCGACTCCTCCGAGGGTCTGTACGGGCTCAATTTCAAAAAGCAGCACCAGTGCAGTCAGAAGCGCGCAAACCGCGACAATTGCGCATCCCGCCACGCCCAGAAGCCGCACCAGGAAGGCGGTGGCAAGGAGATGTCCGAAGAGTCCGCCGGCGTAGAAAATATTGAGATGAGTCCGCAGGCCTTCCCACAGATCCGGCTGAAGTTCAACAATGCAGGCCAGGGAAAGCAGCACCACAAGCTGATAAAGCGCCTTGGCCCTGAAGCTTCCGCTCTTGTTTAAAAAAAGGAACAGGGCCTGCACCCACAGGACAACAGGAAGCAGATAGCCCGTCACACCCAGCAGCCCGAAACCCGCAAAAGCCATCCAGGCGCCGGCTGGACCAATCAGATTGGTGCCCTGCTCATTCGGGGGGTCCTGAATCAGCGAAAGGTCGCCCGGCCGCCATGATATCAGGCTCAGCATCAGAATGATCCCGAGCCCGAGGAATATAAAACCCCATGCGCCGCGCCAAACCACGCTTTCTGTTTCGACCGAATTGGACATGCGCTGTACCCTAGCAGTTTGGACCGAATCATATCAAGGCAAAGTCGCAGTCATGATCCACTCCTGCACACCATGAGAACCGCTGAATAATGGATTGACACAATGGGCTCTTTGAATGACTCTTCTTTTCAGTTTTTCAGGCAGGATGAAGACCAATCCGACATGTTTGACACTGTTGCTGCTGTGCCTGGCCGCAATGCCCGGGTTCTGTTCCGACAGCAGGAATAAGGATTACGGCTTCATCGAAGTAACCGGCAGCGATGTCCGTCTTCCGGTGGCTGATGCCAGCCGGATGTTCGGCCCCGGGAACAGCGTCCCGCTGCTGCAGGAAAATCCCGAATTCTATATTGTCGCACTCCCCGACGGCATAACCGCAGCCGTCGGCAAATTGGACCGCAAGGGAAATCCGATTGCATGGGTCACCCAGCAGAAGCAGCTCATTTTCGGGGATCGGGCGCGCGCCGTCAGCGGCTTCCTGCGCCTTCGCCCCGGCGACGAGTTCCGCATTCTGCAGGAAACCCCGGATGCGCGGATTATTGAATACACATTCTTCCAGAACCGGGCAGAATTGAGCATTCCGAAAGCCCTCCCGGCCGGGCTGGCCTATAACCCGCCTGAACCCGAGCCTGCCGCCGAAGAACCGCAACCGGAACCGGTCCGTGCCGTCGAGGCAAAGCTCCCGGAACCGCCTGTTGTTCGACCGGTTCCCAGGCCCAGACCCGTGCCCGCGCCAGTATCCGTCGCTCGTGCGCGGCCGGCGGATTCCACGCCCATAGAAGTTCCGGTTAAGGAAGTTAAAACCCCGGCAGCCCCGCCACAGCCCGTGCTGGTTGCGCCCGAGCCTGAAGCGCCGGTAATTCCCGAACCCGCGCCTGCCGCGCCGCCGACGGTTCAACCAGCGCCTGCACCCGCGGCCGCGACCGAGCCGCCGGAGATTGCGGCCCGGGAGGCTGCACCTTCGGCTGATCCTGATCTGCCGGCCGCCACGCCGGAAATTCCGTCCGGCATTTCGGAACCAGAACCCCTGCTCGCTGAACAGCCCGCGCCGCCGGAAGAGTCCGAGGCGGCGGGACCTGCAGCCGAAACCGAGGTGAGCGCCGATGTCGCGACTGCAGCCGGGGAGATAGAAACAACAGAAAGCGCTCCGGCAGAACCACCGCCCGCCGCCGCACCGGCCGGCACAGTGGTGCGGTTCCTCGATAAGTATATGATTTCCAGCTACATTCTTCTGGTCATCGTGATCATCGAAGGCCTGTTCATTGTTCGGCTGCGCAGACAGAGGCGGACTGTGCCGGCGGCCGCAGGCGGGGAAGACGCCGTGGTGCTGCTGCCGCAGCTGGACACGAGCCGGTTCCGGAAATATTTCCAGAGCCTGCGCACTTCAACCGGGCAAAACAGCGGGCCGTTCGGAGAATTCTCAACCTATGACCTTGTCTATTACCTGCACACCGAAAAAGAAACGGGCGGCCTTGAGCTGGAGCAGCGCAAGGGGATGGTTTCCGCTGAAATGTTTTTCTCCAACGGCGAGATTGTACATGCGTTTGTAGGCAACAAGGTGGATGACGAGGCGGTGCTGGAGATCCTGTGCATGCCGTGCGAAGTGTTCACCTATACACATCTGCCGGTTATTATTGAACAGCACACCATTCACAATCCGACCGTCAACTTCCTGATTGCCGCCGCGCCCGCCGCCGCTGCGCCCGCCGACACATCCGTCGAGGCCCCCGCGAGTGAATCCGGCGACGAAGGTGAAACTGTTCAGGAACCGGCTGAAGACGCAGCCAAAACTCTGCTGGAGGGTTTGCTCGAGGAGAAAGACGGGAAAACAGACTCGACGCCGGGCGACGGCGAAGAAACTGATCCCGAGTGGGACGAAATCATGAAGTCGCTGAAAGTCCTTGATGACCTCAACGACAAGCCGGAATAAACGCGCGCGACGGGGCTTCAAATAAAATTCCAATCCCCTATTCCATCGGATGGGGGTTTAGTGTATAAGGGCGGTTTGCATTTAAAGAAAGAGGAGAGAAAGAATGATCAGAAAAGACAAAATCGTGGTGACCGTTGATAACGGCTCCAAACTTGAAATCAAGCCCGGCACATGCGTCAGGGACCTTCTGAAGAAAAAGGAAAACGAGGCCGGCCTGCCCTATCTGGGGGCACTGGTGAACAACGACATGGTCTCGCTTTCATTCCCGATTGAAGTGGACAGCAAAATTCAGATGCTGACACTCGCCAATTCCCATGGATGGCGCATCTACCGCAATTCAGCCGCTTTTTTGCTGGCCAAGGCGACCTATGATATTTTCCCCAAGGCACTGCTTTCGATCGAGCATTCGCTGGGAGACGGGTACTTCTGCAATTTTGAGATGAACGGGACCAAGGGCATTTCCAAAAAGCAGATCAAGGACATCGAGCAGAAAATGCACCAGATCGTCGAGGCCGACCTGCCTATCGTCCGGCGCAAAATCGAATACAGCGACGCCATTGGCCATTTTGAAGGGCAGAACCGGCATGATACGGTCAACCTGCTTCGCTACAGCAATCCCCCGAAGGTGGTGGTCAACACGTGCGAGGAATACATGGATCTCTTCCATGGCCCGCTGGCCGACCGCACGTCCGCGCTTCAGCACTTCAAACTGTTCCCGTACGAGGATGGATTCGTGATCCAGTTCCCGGACCGCGACAATCAGACCCCCAAAATGTCTCCGTTCGAGCGCCAGCCCTATCTGTTTGACATCTTCAAGTCCTACAAGGCGTGGGGCCGCATCGTCAACGTGCGCACCGTCGGCGACCTGAACACGATCATCGCCAGCGGGAAACTCAGGGATTTCATCCATATTTCCGAGGCCTATCAGGAAAAGAAGATCGCGGAAATCGCGGACACGATCACCGCCCAGGGCGGAAAGATCAAGTGGATCTGCATCGCGGGACCGTCTTCGTCGGGCAAGACCACATTCGCGAAGCGGCTTTGTGTGCAGCTGCGCGTGAACGGACTGCGCCCGGTGGCCATTTCGGTGGACGACTATTTTGTGGACCGCACGCGCACGCCGATGGACGAAAACGGAGAACCCGATTTCGAAAACATCGAGACAGTGGATCTCAAGCTGTTCAACGAGCACCTCAGCCTGCTGGACCGGGGCGAAACCGTGGAGCTGCCGACCTTCAATTTCGGGGCCGGAGCCCGCGAGTTCCGCGGGAAGACCATGAAGCTGGAAAGCGACCAGATCTGTGTCGTCGAAGGCATTCACTCCCTGAATCCCCGGCTGACCGAGGCCATCAGTCCGGATCACAAATACAAGATATACATCAGCGCGCTCACGCAGCTGAACCTGGACTACAGCAACCGCGTCTCCACGACCGACAACCGGCTCATCCGCCGCATGATCCGCGATCACAACTATCGCGGGAATCCCGCGCTGATGACGCTGAAAATGTGGCCCAGCGTGCGCCGAGGAGAGAAAAAGTGGATATTCCCCTATCAGGCGGAGGCCAATACGGCCATCAATTCCGCGCTCGACTATGAACTGGCCGTTCTGAAACCGTATGTGGAGCCCCTGCTGGCCGAGGTCAAGCCCTACGACCCGCAGTATGCAGATGCCCGCCGGCTGCTGGAGTTCCTGTCGCGCTTCAACGCGGCTTCCAGCTCTCTGGTGCCGCCGACTTCGCTGATCCGCGAATTCATCGGCGAGAGCGGCTTCGAATACTGAGAATAACCTGAAAGAAAAACGCCGCGGTGTTTCTCACCGCGGCGTTTTTTTCATGCCGGCGGAAACCGCGGCGCAATCAGCACGGGAGGGTGCATGTAAACCGGAACCGGTTTTTCAGACGGAAGGCCCTGCTCCATGCGCAGGCGCACCAGCGCTGCCAGATCGCGGGCGCGCGGATATCGGTTCCCCCTGATCCAGTTAAGCCCATCAAGACCCTGCGCCGCCAGGTTCGGTTCCAGCCGTTCCCAGTCGGAGCTGACCACGGGCACGCCGGCAGGCAGGCGGGCGCAAAGTTCCGAGGACTTCACCATCTGCCATTCCGCGGGGGAATCGGTTTCACTGAGGGAAAAATCAAAAACTCCGTACCAGAGCAGGCTGCGGCGCGCATCGCCGACAACCGCAACCCGGGAGGCATTCATTTCCCTCGACGCGCCGCGGGCCAGCACCGCGCCGCTGCTGACGCAGTAGACCGATTTCTCTCCGGGCAGAGCAAGAGTCTGGGCGCAGGTCAACGCCGTGCGCAGGCCGGAGTAGATCCCCGGGCCGCGGCCGGCTGCAAAACAGTCCACATCGCCCCATCCCCATCCCGCCTGCGACAAAAGCGCCGACAGCCGGCTGAAGACGCCCTCATGCCGGCCACGCTCCTGGTCCCAGACTTCCTGCAGACTGAAGTCATCCGGCCCGGACAGAGCCGCACTTCCCTGAAAAGCGGAAAGTTCGACAGCCAGAATCTTCATGGCGGCGGCTCCTCTCCAGTCCGAAAAAATATCTCACGGTCGTCAAGACCAATCCCCATGCGCAGATAGATGTGCAGCGCCGACGAAGGGAGCAGGCCTGCAACGACTTCAGGCCACTCGATGGCCGTCACCCCGTCGCCATACAGGTACTCATCCAGTCCGAGATGAAGCGCCTCTCCGGCATCGGCCACCCGATACAGATCCATGTGATGCAGCGGGAGGCGGCCGCGGTATTCGTTCACAAGGGTATAGGTGGGACTGCTCACAGCCGCTTCGACACCCAGCGCGGCCGCCAGTCCCTGAATAAAACAGGTTTTTCCGGAGCCCAGTTCACCGTGAAACGCAAGGACAGCGCCCGGCTGCAGCTCTGCCGCCAGCGCGGCCGCCACGGAGCAGGTCTCCTCGGGACTTTTCGTTGTATAATGCTTCTTCATCGCTCCTGAAAATTCACGCAAACTGATAGCTTATTGGCGGGCTCGCCGCAACTTTTTAAGAATTCCTCATTGTGAGAAGTCAGAAAACCGGTATGATGCCCCCCAGTATTTCTGGCGTTAAGAGACAGCCAATAATCCTGACAAAAAGGAGTTGAGCGGTGACCATAGCAGCAGAAGCAAAACGGGAATGGAACGAGCAGCACCAGCACCCCTTGGGATTCAAGACTCGTCGAGGACTCAACTGGTTTACGGTCGGCCTCATGTATGCCATGTTTTACATGTGCCGCTACAACTTCCGCTTTGCCGGCGCCGGCATGCGCGCTGAATTCGGATGGTCCACCGGGGACATTGCCAACATCGCCGCATGGTTTTCCATCGCCTACGGCACGGGGCAGCTGGTCAACGGTCTGTTCTGCGACCGCATCGGCGGGCGCGCCTCAATGCTGATCGGAGCCATTGGATCCATTTTGGTCAATGTCCTGATCGGATTTTCCCCCTGGACCTCCACGTTCATGGCCTTTGCCGCAATGTGGATGGTCAACGGTTATATTCAGGCCGCCGGCACTCCCGGCATGGTCAAGATCAACGCGGCATGGTTCAACAAGGAGGAGCGGGGACTTTTCTCGGGCATCTTCGGGTTCATGATCCAGTCCGGCCAGGCCATGATCTCCATGCTCGCTCCGTGGATTCTTGCGGGCTTCAGCTTCCTCGCCCTCGTGGTGGGCCCCGGCGAGTGGCGCATGCTTTTCACCATCCCGCCGATTTTCCTCGGCCTGGTCGCCATCTGGTTCTATTTCATTTCCGCGCAGTCGCCCGATGATGCCGGCTTCCATGGCACCATTCAGGACGATGTGGATAATTCCGCCGGCACCACCGTGCCGGTGCTGGAGTCGTTTAAGTTCGTGTTTTCAAATCCGCTGGTGTGGTTCTATGCCGTGGCCTACGGCTGCACCGGCGCTGTCCGCCACGCCGCCGACCAGCTTTCGCCGCTCTACTTTGAGGATGTGCTGGGCTTCAACATGAAGACCAACCTGCCGCTCATTGCCAGCTTCACGCTCGTACTGGTGCCCATCGTGGCGGTCTGCGGCTCGGTGATATCCGGCTGGGCCTCCGACCGCTTCTTCCGGGGCAACCGCTATCCCGTCGCGATGGTGCTCTATTATGGGGAAGCCTGCGTCATCGCCGCCGCCACCACCGTGATGGCACTGGGCATCATCGGTCCGACAACCGCCGGCATCCTTCTTGGGTGTCTTTTCCTGGTCCTGATCGCAGTGACGGCCAACTCCACCCACTCCATCGTGGGCGCCGCGGCGCCGGTGGATATCGGCGGCAAGAAAATGGCGGGATTCGCTTCAGGCGTAATTGACTCATTCCAGTATTACGGCGCGGCGCTCGGACTGTTCATCACCGGTCTGCTGCTCGACGTTTCCCTGCCGGGCAACTATACTGTTTGGTTCGGCATCATGACCTGCTTTGCGTTCTTCGGCGGATGTGCCATGCTTTCCCTTCTGCTCCGGCAGAAGAAGAAAGCCGCCGCAAGCCGGGCCGTCATCGGCTTTATGGTCCTGCTGGTGATCAGCGGCGCCGCATTCGGCATCAGCAAATACCGCACCATGAAGCCCGTTGCCATCGCGCACTATGCCGATGCCGCCCAGTCGGCCTTCCAGGCCGGAGACACCAGGGACGCAACGGACCAGGCCCAGCGCGTCTTGCGGCTGGCACCCGGCCATGAACAGGCCATGCAGATCGTAGATAACGTTCATGATCAGTTTGTCGCCGCGGCCGAAACTGCTCTCGCCGCGGGCGATGTGCAGGCCGCTATTGAAAACGCCCAGAATGCAATCAACCTGAAAGGCCGGGAAACACCTGCGCTGAAGGTACTGGCTGAAGCCAAGGCGCTGGACAAGGCACAGCAAAAGGCCGAAAAAGAAGCCATCGAAGAATAGGAGTTCAGACATGACGGACTTTCAAGCCCATATTCCCATTCCCCGCCAGCTCTGGCTCAGGGACCGCTGCATCGCCGTTGAAACGCAGTTCCAGAAAAGCATCGGGAGGGGCACTTTCGTTACGCGTTTTCTCCCGCTGCTGGTCATCCTTGCTCTGGCCTACTGGAACCGCATACAGACACCGCCGCGCGTCGCCGGCTGGATCGCAGTGCCTGTCACGGCTGCTGCATTCTACTTTGCCCTGCTGGTGCTCTCACATCGCTTCCACGACATCGGACAGAGCGGAGCGAACCTGCTCCAGATAGTTCTTCCGGTCTTTGTCTGGCTGTGGGTGGGCGGCGATCTGATGGCCAAGCTGCCCCCGCGTCTGTGGATCGGCACGGCTGCCGTGCTTGCCGTTTGGCCGGTGATCGTGATCCTGCGCCTCTGCCTCCAGCGCGGAACCCAAACTCAGGCCGCCTGAGCCGCATGGTTTCAGGCGGCGGGAAAAGTTCCAGCCATTGGAAGTTTCTGCGCAAAAAGTTCCAATGATTGGAACTTTTGAATCAAAAACTTCCAATCATTGGAACTTTTCAAAGACGCCGCAGACGGTCAGGCTATTCGCCGCGCACCGTCAGTTCCGGAGGATTGAGGTACGCATGCTCCTTGGATGCGAACTTCCATCCGTAGACATTTGACGGACCGCCCTCCGCCGTCAGCATGAATGTCACGCTTCCCCGGCGGGCGCTGATGAAGTCCACCAGGGCATCCTTGCTGACTGAATCGGCATTGGAAAAGGACACGGCCGCGCCGACCGGCGGATTCGGGTGCGCATTCACAACGCACAAAAGCACCGCATCCTCCGACATGCCATCGGGACTCCTGAAATCATTTCCCGGCGCGTTGTTCCAGGTCAGCCGGTTGGCCCATGCATCAAAGGACCCGTCATCAATCTCGGCCCAGTCGCCTTTCGAAGACGGCTTGGCCAGACCCCACAGCTTGATTTTATACAGATCGTTCCTGTTGGAACCGCCCGGGGTCGCCGTCAGCTTGAGTTCCGCGTCACGCACCTTACGTTCGGCCAGATCATCCAGACCAAAACGCAGATAAACTTTTCTGACCAGATGAATCGGAACCTGATCGTTGGATTTCAGCCAGAGCACATCTTCCTGTCCGAAATTCTTGTCTCCGCCGCTCTTGCCGCCCTGAACATACGCATCCGCGCCGCCTGCATCTTTTGTGGTCAGGCGAAGTTCAAACGCACCCGCCTGCGGCGGGGACGCGGCGGCGGGGGAAGACGGACGGGCCGCCGGGGCGGACGCGGCCGGAGCCTGTGGCGACGGCGATGCGGCCGAAGACGGCTTGACCAGCACCGTGCCCGGCGGGACCTGCGGAACAGCCGGCTGACGGGAAACACTCTTTCTGGCATTCTTCATGCCGGCGAAGATCACGCCCAGAATGCCCAGTGCCAGAACGGTCACAATCACCGCGGTGACGGCATGGGGATGCCCGGCCTGCTTTTTTTTCTTCCGGCTTCCCGGCCTGACTCTGGATTCCGCGCGAACCCGTTCAAGCACCGATCGCATGTCCGCCAGCAGCGATTCATAGGTGGGATAGCGGCGGACGGAAGATTCCTCCAGCATGCGGCCAACCACCCGCGCCGTTTCCGGATGGATCTCCGGACAGAATTCCGTGAGGGAGGGGGCCGGCGATTTGAGCCGGGCCAGTATGACTTCCTTAGCCGTCTCCGCATCAAACGGAGGCCGCCCGGCCAGAATATGGAAGAGAGTGGCCCCCAGGCTGTAAATGTCAGCCTGCTGATCAACGGCCTGTCCGCGCACCGCTTCAGGCGCAATATAAAAGGGTGTGCCCCAAATCCCGCCGCCATCGCTCTGCTCGCCCGCAAAGCGGGCAATGCCGAAATCCACCACCTTGCAGAGCCCGTCGCGATTGAAGAGAATGTTCTCGGGCTTAACATCACCGTGAACCAGGCCGATATCGGATGCCGCCTTGAGACCGCTGGCTACATCAACGCCGATTTCCAGGCCGCGAAGCTCGGAGATACGGCTCTCCTCCATAAGCGCATCCACGCGGCCGCCGGGAACGAGTTCCATGACAATGTACGGCTGGCCCTTCTCCTCCCCGCAGGAATAGATCTGAACGACGTTGGGATGGTTCAGGGCGGCCAGCGCACGCGCCTCTTTGAAAAACCTTTCGACAAACGCCCGGTTTGCTCCGAGTTTGCTGCTCATCACCTTGATGGCCACATGCCGGGCCAGCGTGGTGTCAAACGCCTGATACACGGCGCCCATGGCCCCCTTGCCCAGTTCCCGGAAAAGGAGAAACTGGCTCAATCGGGCGGGCACAGGCATCGGGGCTCCGCACTGCGGACATTTGGCAATCGTGAAGGCCGGAATTTTCGAAACATCCATGCGCGCATCGCACTGCGAACAGGCCAGCCGCTCAACACGATCCGTTTGTATTTCTATTACGCCGTTTTCAGACAAGGGATTACTCCTGAACAGTGTCAAGCTAGCACAGCGGGGACGGCGGGTTCAAGCGTTTCATCCGTCTTTCGCCAGCCGGCCGCAGACCAGTTCCGCCATGGCCCGGCCCAGGCCGGGCACACGGGCCATTTCTTCCACAGTGGCCTTCTGCATCCGGCGAACAGATCCAAAATGACGCAGCAGCAGCGCCTTGCGGGCGGGGCCGATCCCCGGAATGTCATCGAGGATGGATTCACGGATCCGCCGGCCGCGGATTCTGCGATGAAAAGTCAGGGCGAAGCGATGGGCCTCATCGCGGAGCTGCTGCACCATAGTCAGCGCGCATGAATCCAGCGGCAGAAGCACACGGGCGGCCCCGCCCGCCCGGTCCTGCACGAGCTCCTCAAAACGCTTGGCCAGGCCTGCTACGGGGATGTCCGAAAGGCCCAGTTCCCGGAGCGAGCGCGCGGCGGCCCGCACCTGCGTGATGCCGCCGTCCACCAGAACCAGATCCGGCATGTCCCGGCCCTCGCGCTGCAGGCGGCTGTACCGGCGCTTCACCACCTCAGCCATCATTGCCGGGTCGTCCGAGCCCTGCACCGTCCGGATCCGGTACAAACGATAGCGGCCGGGCTGCGGAATCCCGTTCACCGAACTCACCATGCTGGCCACCGCAAAGGTGCCGGAGATATTGGAAATGTCGTACGCTTCGATCACGGCGGGCGGGCGCGGCAGGTTCAGCGCCGCCTGCAGCTCAAGCACTCCGGCCCGAGCGGATTCCTGTTTCATCAGCGGGGTCTTCCGGGCAAGGCTGCGGCGCTTCACGGCCTCCTGCAGCAGAAACAGCGTGTCGCGCAGAGCCGAAGCCTTCTCGAAATCCAGCTTCTCGGAGGCCGCCTGCATGGCGGCCCGCACTTCATGGAGATATTCCACCCGCTCGCCGCGCAGGAACGCGCAGGCCTCTTCCACGCGCTGCAGGTATTCATCCCGGGAGACCTTTCCGATGCACGGCGCGGAGCAGTAGCGGATAACATCATTGTGGCAGTGCCTGTATGTCTCCGCGTCGGGGCTCGCCGGCGGACAGTTGCGCAGGCCAAAGCGGCGTTCCACAAACTCGCGGGCCGCGCGGGCGGCGCCCGAATTTGCATAGGGACCAAAGTAATGCGCGCCATCCTCCTTGTGCAGGCGGCAGCGCTCAAAGCGGGGGAACCGCTCGCGCAGGTCAACGCGGATCAGCGGGAAGCGCTTGTCGTCCTTCAGCAGAATATTGTAGCGCGGCTTGTAATCCTTGATCAGGCGGCCTTCGGTCAGGGCGGCCTCCTCTTCGGTGCGCAGTTCAAGAAAATCGAAATCGGCCACGCTGTTAATCATGCCGCGGACCTTGACCGGGGCCTTGCGATAGGTGCCGGGCTGGAAATAGGACCGCACCCGGCTGCGCAGGGACACGGCCTTCCCCACATAAATGACACGGCGCGTCCGGTCGCGCATAATGTACACACCCGGGCTGTCCGGAAGCTTCTTGAGCTTCTCAAGGATTCTCGAGGGAACCTTCATGCCGACAATATAATCCGGCGGGAGGAAACTTAAACAGAGATTTCCAGAGAATTGTGCTTGAAAAGATGAACTCCATGAATATTCTTCTGGAAATTTCCGTCACAGGGCGGGGACGTAGCTCAATCGGTTAGAGTACCAGACTGTCGATCTGGGTGTTGCGGGTTCGAGTCCCGTCGTCCCCGCCATGTTTTTACCCCCGCCTCCAGTTCAGCCTCGCTATTCCCAGTCCAGATCAGGCAGAAGGCGCAGGCCGAGATCCCTGACGGCCGGATCCAGCGCCACGGCTTTTCGCGCAAGCTGCGCGGCCAGCTGTCCGCCGTCTGTTTCCGAAGCGAACACGGCCAGGCTGAGATGATCATCCGCTTTCTCGCGCACGGTTTTCTGTTCAGCATCAAGATACTGGCGAATCAGGCCGACATACTGGGCCGCCGTGATCTCCTGCCACTCCCGCACCATATCGGCCTGAGTGCCAATCGCCACGCGCACACCACGCGAGGTTGCTCCCGCCACGCGCGTGTTTTTCCCGAACACACTGATTCTGCAGGGACGCGTGCGCAATGCGTTCTGGAGATAGCGGTGCATTGCGTCAAGACGGGACACTTTTTCGCGCGCCAGCTGATATTCCACCCATCCCTCTTCCGTAGTCATCGCGGGCCGAAGCTTTTCAATTGCGGCTAGAGCCCTATCGAAATCCCTGGAGGGATAGTGTCTCCGGCCGGATTCCACCGCTTTCCGAACCTTTGCGACCTCGGACTCGGCTTTTGCTTTTTTTCTGGCGGCGGCCGCAGCCTGCTGTTCCGCGAGGCGGGCCGCCTCGGCCTCGGTCAGCGAGGCTTCCAGCGCCTGAACCTTCTCGAAGAGCTGATCCGTTTCAGCGGCAAAGACCGGACCGGCGGTCAGCTTGAAATCGCGCAGAAGAACCCGGGCCTCTCCGGGTTTGCGGGCTTCGAGCAGAGCGGTCACTTCCGCATTCAGACGTTCCCAGCGGGCGTGACTTTCCGTGAATTTCTGCGCCAGAGGCTTCAGGACATAAACCCAGGCCGGCTTGTCATTCGTGGTCTGAAGATAAGTGCGCCAGCGCACGTCCGCTTCATCCTTTCGTCCCTGCCGGGCATGATTCATACCCGCGACAAATCCGGTGAAATCGCCCACCCACTGCGGTTGCTCGCCGGCAGAGGCTTCAACCGCCGCCTCATCCATATTCCCCTTCATGTATGCGGCGATCAGGGCGCCGGCCGAGGCATCGCTCCCGGCGAACCCGGCCAGAGCCCGGTCAAGCAGTTCATCCCCGCTCCCGCCGTTTCCGTCATACCAGAGCATCAGCGCCTGAAACAGGCATATCCACGAGCGATCCGGACTGTCCGGGGGAATTTTTTCATACAGCGCCTGCAGACTTTCTGATGCCGCCATGACATTCCCGGCGGCGAACAGGTTCAGTATCCGTTCCATGGCGGTTCCGCGAACGCCCTCAAAAGGCTTACTTCCCCGCATCTCCGGCACGGCGGGTTCCTCCGGACGAGACGGGCCGGACAGCGGACCCTCGGGAGGCCCCGAACCTTCGCGCTGGCTCATCCATATCCCCGCGGCAATAAGCGCAAAAAGGGCCGCGGCCACAAAAGCGCCCGCGTGCGATTTCCTCATTTTAGGACGCATCGGCCGGCTGCCGCGTTTCTGCCGAAGCACCGCCAGCACACTCTTCATGTCGGCAATCAGCGAAGCATAGGTGGGATATCGCTCGTGCGGATTCTCCTTGAGCATGCGCGCAATGACCGCCGCCACTTCGGGAGATATTCCCGGATTTCTGTCGCGGACATCCGGCGGCGGCTGGTCCAGACGGGCGACCGCCACATCCGTGGCCGTCTTGCCGTCAAACGGGGGCTGCCCGGTCAGTGCGTGAAAAAGCGTGGCGCCGAGGCTGTAGATATCGGAACGCTGATCCTCCTTCTGCTTCCGCAGTTTCTCGGGAGCAATGTAGAAAGGAGTTCCCCATATTTCAGCGGAGGAGCCCTGCTGCATGAAGCGGGCCAGTCCGAAATCGGCGATCTTGGCCTTGTGATGGCTGTCGAAAAGAATATTGGCGGGCTTGATGTCTCCATGCGTCAGCCCGATTTCGCCTGCAGCCCGAAGACCCTCGGAAACAGATATGCCGATTTGCAGAACATCCAGCTCGTCCACGGTGCCGGAAGAATGGATCATCTCATCGAGGGTCCCTCCCTCCAGCAGTTCCATGGCGATGTAGGGCTGGCCGTACTCGCGGCCGCAGGAATAAATCTGAACGATGTGGGGATGGTTGAGCGCGGCGGCGGCGCGGGCTTCACGGAAGAAATTCTCCACGAACTGATCATCTGCCGCGCCGGCGGTCTGCATCACCTTGATGGCCAGATAGCGGTCCAGCATGGGATCCAGCGCGCGGTAGATGGCCCCCATGCCTCCGGCCCCAAGCGGTTCAAGAAGAAGGATCGAGCCGAACTGCATCGGCACTATCTGCGAACGGCCGCAAGCCGGGCACAGCGCCGTGGAAAACGGGTCCTGTGAAGACACATCCATGGCGGCTCCGCAGTGACTGCACAGCATCGAACTGACTTTATCTGCTTTCAGGGCCATTTCACGGACCGCATAGTTGCTTGAAAGTCTGTCACCGCTGATATATTAGACAGACTCTGCATCAAAGGAAAGCAATATGCACCAAATATGTTTTCATATCGGGAGCCGGCCCATTTACTGGTACGGGGTGATGGTGGCGCTGGGGTTTCTGCTGGCAACGGCGCACTGGTCATGGCTCGCCCGGCGCCGGGGGCTCCCCCCGGGCTTTGGATCCAATCTTGCTTTCTTCATCATGCTCTCCGGAATTCTTGGCGCGCGGGTGGCATATGTTCTGGCCAACTTGTCTTATTTTGCGCAGCACCCGCTGCATGTTTTCCGCGTGGACGAGGGCGGCCTGATATTTTACGGCGGTTTCTTCGGCGCGCTGGCCGCGGTGATTGTCATGGCGCGCGTTCAGAAGATTCCGGTATGGACACTGGGGGACCTGGCCATAACCGGAGTGCCGCTCGGTCACGCCGCCGGGCGAATCGGATGCTTCCTGAACGGCTGCTGTTTCGGGCTCCCGACAGACTGCCCGCTGGGAGTTCGCTTCCCGGCCGGCTCCCCGCCGGACCTGATGCATCCGGGAACGACCCTTCATCCCGTGCAGCTCTATGAAACCGCCGGCAACCTTGCGCTGTACGGCCTGCTGCTCTGGTTTTATCTGCGCGGACGGCGGTCCGGCGCCACCGTCGCGCTGTATTTCATCCTTTATCCCCTGCTCCGCTTCAGCATGGAGTTTTTCCGCGGAGATGAACGCCTGCACGGCATGGGGCTGACCTTTGCGCAGCTGGTCAGCGCCATCCTGCTGGTGGCCGGGCTTATCATCATGATCCTGCGTTATGACAAACCGGAGCCGTCCCTTGAGCAGACTCACAGCAAGCCCGTCTGATGCCGGCATGCGCCTCGACGCATGGCTCGCACGCACCCTTCCCGGCTGCTCGCGTTCGCGCTGGCAGCAGCTCATCCGGGACGGCCATGTGAAAATCGGCGGGTCACCGTGCAAGCCCCAGCATGCGCTGGCCGCCGGCGAAGAAATCGAATATGAAATTCCGGCAGCGAAACCGGTCACCGTGGAAGCCGAAGACATCGCGCTCGATGTTCTTTTTGAAGATCGCGACATCATCGTCATCAATAAACCCGCCGGCCTGGTGGTTCATCCGGCCCCGGGCAATTACACCGGCACTCTGGTGAACGCCCTGCTGCATCACTGCCGCGACCTTGAGGGCATCGGGGGGGAACTCCGGCCCGGGATTGTTCACCGGCTGGACAAGGACACCAGCGGGGTCATGGTGGCGGCCAAGAACGAGCGGGCCATGCAGTTTCTGGTGAACGCCTTCAAGAACCGGCAGGTGCATAAGGAGTACCTCGCACTGGTGGCCGGCCGGATGGAGAGGATTTCAGGAACCATTTCAACCCTGATCGGACGCAGCCGGGGTGATCGCAAGAAGATGTCCGTGCGCCCTGCCTCCGGAGGGCGGGAGGCGGTCTCGCACTACCGGGTGGAGGAACAGTTCGCCGGGGCGGCGCTGCTCCGCATCACGCTGGAGACCGGGCGCACGCACCAGATTCGCGTGCATGTGGCGCATATCGGACATCCCGTCATCGGAGACCGGAAATACGGCCGGGCCGGAAATCTGCTGGATGCCCGGAGGCAGATGCTCCATGCGGAAACACTGACGCTCCCCCATCCGGTCACCAGGGAGCCGATGAAGTTTCACGCGCCCGTTCCGGAAGACATGCAGTCGCTCCTGAACAGGCTTCGGGGTTAAACCTTGCAACCCCCGCATAGCGGGGATAGTCTCACCGGATCAAAGGAAATGCCGCCATGAGCCGTAGACAGAAATTCATTGAAGTACTGGACAGCACTGAAACCTGGCTTCTTCAGGAAAAAGCCGAGGGAAGAAAACGTGTTGAAGTGTCGAATGAAACGCGGAAGTCTCTTGGGACTGCGCCTTTTGCCGCGCCTTCTTCCCGTCGTCCCGAACCGCCGCCGGACCGGAGGCCTGCGGCGGCTTCAGCCCCGCAGGTTCTGGATCCCGGTCTCGCGGCCATCGAAAAGGAAATTGCGGCCTGCACGAAATGCCCGCTGGCGCCCACCCGAACAAACACGGTGGCCGGACAGGGCCATCCGCGGCCGGAAATCGTCTTTATTGGCGAAGGCCCCGGCGCAGATGAAGACAAGCAGGGCCGCGCATTCGTCGGCCGCGCGGGACAGCTCCTGACCAGTATCATCGGGGCCATGGGTCTGACCCGAGACGAAGTCTGGATCGGCAACATCGTGAAATGCCGCCCGCCCGGGAACCGCACCCCCTTCCCCGACGAAATGGAGGCCTGCATGCCCTTCCTGAAGCGGCAGCTTGCGATACTGAAGCCGAAGGTCATTGTGTGTCTCGGCGCGACGGCCGTGAAGGGGCTGCTGGGCGAGCAGACCGGCATCACAAAGCTGCGCGGGCACTGGCGCAGTTTTGAAGGCATTGATGTCATGCCCACGTTTCATCCGGCCTATCTCCTGCGCAATGCATCCGGCAAGGCCCCGGTCTGGGAAGACATGAAAGCGGTGCTCATGCATCTGGGAAAACCGGTTCCTGATCACAGGAAGAAATCGCAGGGGAAATGAGCCGCATGCGTCTGGATCAGCTTCTGGTGGAACGGAAGCTCGCCGAAAGCCGGGAAAAAGCCCAGCGCCTCATCCGCGCCGGAGAGGTGCTGGTGAACGGTCATCCGCAGACAAAGCCGGGCCACGAATTCGACCCGGAAATCGAAATCACCGTCAAGGCATCCATGCCGTTTGTCGGTCGGGGCGGACAGAAGCTGGAAGCGGCCTTTTCCGCGTTCGGGATTGACGTCAGGGGATGGGTCTGCCTTGACATCGGGGCCTCCACCGGAGGCTTCACAGACTGCCTCCTGCAGCACGGCGCGCAGAGGGTCTACGCCATTGATGTGGGCGCAGGCCAGCTTCACTGGCAGCTTCGCAATGATCCCCGCGTGATTGTAATGGAAAAGGTCAACGCGCGTTATCTTAAGCCCGAGGATCTGGCCGAGCGGGCCGATTTCGCCGTCGTGGACGTCTCCTTCATTTCCTTGACTAAGATACTGCCCGCTGTTACAGCATTATTGCAGCCGTGCGCCGAGCTCGTGACACTGATCAAGCCGCAGTTTGAGGCCGGCAGGGAAAAGGTTCAGCGCGGCGGGGTGGTGCGCGACGAAGCGGTCCGCGCGGAGGTGGTGGCGGCGGTGAAACAGTTTGGAACCGGCACGCTGGACCTGGAATGGATGGGCGTCTGCGCATCTCCCATCAGGGGGCCGGCGGGAAATGTCGAATTCCTTGCATGGTGGAAAAAGAAATGAAAAAAATCGGCGTAACAGCAAACATCAGAAAACCTCATACTCCCGCTGTTCTTGAACGGCTGGCGGCCGCCGCCGGGGAAATGGGGGCAGAACTTGTCTGCTGCGACGACACCGCCCAAAGCCTGCCCTCCATCAGGAAAATCAGCCGCCACCGGATGGTCGCGGAGATTGAGCTTTTCATGGCGCTGGGCGGGGACGGGACCGTGCTGCGCGCCATCAGCATTCTGAACGGATGCGATGTCCCGATTCTCGGCGTCAATCTCGGAAGTCTCGGGTTCATGACCACCGTCACCGAAGACAAGCTGGAACATGCCTTGCGCTGTGTGCAGGAGGGAAAATGCGGCATATCTGAACGCACGCTTGCCGTCTGTTCGCTTTCGGGGAGCAAAAAGGAATACATTGCCCTGAACGATGTGGCCATCGGATGGGGCCGGTCTTCACGGGTCGTGACGCTGAATGTGCGGGCCGATGGGGAAGAAGTCTCATCCTATGTTTGCGACGGGATTGTTGTCTCCACGCCGACCGGGAGCACCGGGCATTCGCTTTCTTCCGGCGGCCCCATCATTCATCCGGAGGTGCGCGCCTTCGTGCTCTCTCCAATCTGCCCTCACACGCTGAGCAACCGGCCCCTGGTCATTCCGGACACCTGCGTGATCGAAGTGGAGGTCCTGGCCGCCTCCAAAACGCTGCTGCTGACCATGGACGGCCAGGAGCAGCTGGAGGTCAGCAAGGGAGATGTTATTCAGATAGCCCGGAGCCCTCACAGCGCCAAGCTGGTCCGGCTGCCGGATTACAACTATTATTCCCTGCTGCGCCACAAGCTGCACTGGCGCGGCTCCACGGTTTAAACCTTCGCTTACTCCAGAGGGATGCAGACTTCGGTCCGCAGGTCCGCCGGCGGTGTGGTGTCCGGATCATTCAGATAGATTTCAAGACAAGCCGCGTCGCGCAGGGTCTCCCCGCTGGACGGGAGCCAGTCGCGGTAGATCCCGTCATAAGTTTTCTTCAGATATTCAAAAGGGCCGGCATGCACCGTCACCGCGTAGCGGCCGCCGCCGATGGTCAATCTCTTCACCTCGCCGGACCCCTTGTCATCGCTCGACAGCGTAATGCAGGCGTCATAGCGCAGGTTCTCGGCGGCCACCTGATCCGGATCATCGTGGCTGATGCCGATAAACTTCGTCTTCGGCCCGATCAGGCCCCTGGGTCCCGCATAAGTGCACAGGATCTTCCATGCCTCTTCGGCCGCCTTGTCGTAAGCACCCGTCCTGCGCACGGCCAGCGCCGCCTGCTCCTGAATTTCCCTGATTTGAACTTTCATTTCTGTCTCCTTTTGTTTGCTCATCATCAGTAAACGTCCGGGAACGAAATCCATCTTCCCGGTTTTTCTGAAAGAGGAGGGATTCCGCCCGAAGTGCTGCGTGAACGCCTTCGTGAAAGCTCCATGCGTGGCATATCCCGCATCCAGCGCAATTTCCGTAACGGCATCCGTCGTGCGGCACAGGCGCTCGGCCGAGCTTTCCAGCCGGAGCCTCCGGATGTATTCGCTGAGGGTCTCGCCGGCATGCGCGCTGAATATCCTGTGGAAATGAAACGGCGAAAAGCAGGCCACTTCCGCCAGTTCCTTCAGGCGCATCGGCTCCGACTGATGCTCGCGGATGAACCGCAGCACACGCTCTATCCGCCGCTGATAGTCCTGCATTGTGTCTTCTCTGGTGGTCATGCTTCTTCCCTGAATATATTGTTGACCGGATATATATCGGATTCCGCGCAGGCGCGCTTCTCCAATCTTGCTAACCTGTCAGAGAAGGGAAAGCGTCTAGTAGCTGAAAACCACTGGAGGATTATCGCCGGAGGTCACAACAGCCTTCTGCCTGATTTCGCGCGTGGGAGACAGAGCAACGCCCACTTCGTATTCGCCGAGAAATGCCCGGGTTTCGAAGATGCCGTTCTTGTCCGTCAGGCCCTCCGTTTCGGTCCACCATTCTGAAAATACCAGGCGCTCGTACAGATGACCCAGCGGAGATGGACTGAAGTCCGCATTCAGCAGCGGGAACCCGGCGGACTCACTGAACCAGAAATCGCGGACAGAGATGCCCTCCACCGCGGGATGTGAAAAGGCCACACGGAAAAATGATTCCATCGCGCGCAGCCGGGCCTGTTCGTCGGGGTCGTCGCAGGCATAGCCGGTGATCCGGACCGGCAGGCCCAGTTGCGCCAGCGCGTCGAGGGAGCGCTCCACCCTGAAGGCGTTGGGCTGCCCGTCAAAGCGGGCGCGTATGCCAATGCCGTCGGCCGGGATGCCGCTCTCCAGAAGCGCACGCAGCGGCTGCATGAAGGTCTCCGGACGGCCGGTGTCCAGATCAATATCCTCGTTCAAGAACAGTTTGGCAGACGGATCGGATGCGCGGATTTCGTGAAAAAGCTGCTTCCTCATTCCGGCGCCAAACCGCTCGCCGGGATGGCCGCAGGAGATCATATTGCCGTTGACCGCAAGCGCATCCACCCGCCCCCGGTAACGGTTGGCCATGACCCGCGCGCGCAGGCCGGCCACCGACCGCATGCGGGCATCCGAAACCGCCGAGGCCCATGCGGGAAGTTCCTCCGCACACTCCGAATACACATCTTCGCCCCACACCGCAAGCCCGCGGGCCCGGGCCCAGTCAATCATCTTGTCTCCCACCGTGTAATAGTATCTTCCGGGCTGCGGTTCCATATAGCGCCACGTAAGGGCTTCTCCGGTGCCGACGCAGTTGAAGCGCCGGAGGAACTGCTCCTTGTACTCGTTCCGCAGCCGCATCGAGAGAGTTCCGTCATAAGCGGCAGTCAGCTGGGATGCGCCGAAAAGGAAACTGTGCCTCTGCTGCGAGACGCGAACGCTCACCCCCTTCACCGGCTCGCCCGCCTTGTCCAGAACCTGAACGCGAAGCTGGCCTGTGCGCGTTTCCCTGATGCGGGCGATCAGTTTTTCATGGAACAGCAGATTCGCATCCTTGAGCGGATCGGCCGAGCGGCTGCTTTCCAGCAGCGTCACCCCCGCAGCCTTGCGCGGCGCGACCACCACAACGGAGGCCAGATGAATATCGTCGGCGCCCGACACCGGAGAGGAAAGCTTAACACGTCGCTCTCCCTTGTTCACCGGGCAGCGGAAACTGTAGGTGGCCCAGGCCTCGGAAATCACGGGCTGAAGACGCACCTCCTCGTCGTCCACGGAAACTTTCAGCGAAGGGACCTGCTTTGAGGCGCCATCGCGACGGGCGAGAATCACGAACTGATAATCCTCCGGCCATTCGAAGCGCAGAGCATAGGAAACCCAGCCCTGCTCGCGCAGCACCACATCGTGTTCCTGCACACTGAGAACGTCGCCGTCCCGGTAACGGCCGGCGGGAAAAGAAAGCGCATCTTTTGCCGCCTGCGCTCCCGGGGCGCACAGCAGGGCCGTCAGCATGAAATGGAAGAGCCGGTTCATAGCCTGGACGCAGCCTCATACACCTTGCGCACGGGCACATTGTGCGCGCGGGCGGCGGCGGCGCAGTCATCCATCTCCGGCGACCGGGTAACGTCGCTCCCCTTCCATGTGCCGATCTTAACGCGAATACGGCCGTATTCCGTTTCGACCTCCACGGTCCTGCGCGCGAGCACGGTGCGTTCCACCGCATACTGACGGATGCCGAAGGTCGTGGACTCGGTGAAAATGATGTTCTTCAGCACATCCGCGCGCGACGCCTCGCACAGGACGGTCAGCAGCATGCCCGGCCTGTTCTTCTTCATCTGCACCGGTGTTGTGAACACGTCCAGTGCGCCGGCGTGCAGCAGGGCGTCCATCAGTGTGCCGATCAGCTCCGGAGTCATGTCATCCAGATTGGTTTCCATCACGAGGCATTCCGGACCGGAGGCGGCCGGGGCCTCTGATTCCATCATCGTGGCGCGCAGCACGTTGGGCCGGTGATGCAGATGATGGTGCCCGAAACTGTTGACCGACTGAAGAATGCGTCCCCGCGCAGGCGCCTGTTCGCTTCGCCAGCTCATGAGAAGCGCCGCGCCGGTGGGCGTGACCATCTCAACGGACTCTTCCGTCTGCTCCACGGAAAAACCCTTGAGCAGCTCAAGGGTTGCGGGCGCTGGCAGCGGATAGACCCCGTGCTGGCAGGTCACGGAGCCCGAACTCAGGGGGAGGCGATCCACAGAGACCGCATCGATCCCGAGTTTCACACAGGCGAGACAGGAGCCCACGATATCCACAATGGAATCAGTCGCCCCGACTTCATGAAAATGAACATCTTCCGCCGGCTTCCGGTGCACCGCGCCCTCGGCCTCGGCCAGGCGCTGGAAAACCCGGATGGAAAGCTCCTTCACCTTCGGGTCGAGGCGGCTGTTTGATATCATATCGCGGATGACACGAAATGAACGGTGCTCGTGATCGTGCTCATGGCGGTGATGCTCGTGCGCATGATGGCCGCCGATGTGCACGCGCGTCTGGACCCCGTTGAGCCCGCAGCTTTCGTGCGGCTTTGTTTCAATATGAAACGGGTCCGGCAGAAAATCCGCCAGCTGCTTCTCCACCCATGCGGCATCCACTCCGAGCCCCAGCAGCGCTCCAAGAATCATGTCGCCGCTCGCGCCGCCAATGCTGTCAAAACGCAGAATTTTCATAAAGCTCCCGCGCGGTTGATCATGGCCGCCGCAACACCGGCGCCGAAACCGTTATCCACATTCACCACCGTGATGCCCGGCACGCACGAGTTGAGCATGGCCAGCAGCGCGGAGAGTCCGTGCAGGTTCAGGCTGTAGCCGACACTCGTGGGCACGGCGATCACCGGCCGGTCAATCAGCCCGCCCACCACCGACGGCAGGGCTCCCTCCATTCCGGCCACGACAACCACAACATTCGCCTTCCGCAGACGCTCAAGCCGGGCGCCGAGACGGTGAAGGCCGGCCACGCCGACATCATAAATGCGGTCAATGCGCGCGCCCATGCGCTCGGCGGTCAGGCAGGCCTCTTCGGCGACGGGCAGGTCAGCCGTTCCGGCCGTGACCACGGCAATCAGTCCCCGGGGTTCGGGAAGCGGCCCGGCATCCAGCGTGACGGCCCGCGCGTCCGCATGCCACCGGGCAGCCGGGTGCGCCGCCGCAACGGCCCTGTACACATCTTCCGTGGCCCGCGTGGCCATCACATGCTGGCCGGCGCCGTGAAGCGTTCCGGCGATTTCCACAATCTGCTCAACGGTTTTCCCGGGACAGTAGATGGTTTCCGGGTGCCCGCACCGGCGGGGGCGGTCCATGTCTATCCGGGCAAAGCCGAGCGACTGTTCAAGCGACCCCTCAATCTGCCTGCGGGCTTCGGCGACGGCGATTTCGCCGGCGGCCACTTTTTTGAGCACCTGTTCCAGATTCATGCCTCCTAGAATGTCCTCAAGCGGGTCCGAGGTCAAGGCTTGGTGCAGCCGCGCCGGAAGCCGTGAGCGTTAAGGGCGCGCGGAAAGCGTTTCTTCGGGAAGCGCCGCGGGAGCGGTTCCCGAAATGCCCTCCATCTGCTCCAGCTTGCCGTTCACGGTGATGAAGCGCCTGCCGGCGTCCTGGAATTTCTTTGCGGCATTTTCGATGTGCTTCCCGACCAGCTGAAAATCCTCTTCGAAGCGCTCCATCTCCTTGCGCAGGCGGGCGAGACTGTCCATGATTTCCCGCGCGCTTTCTTCGACCCGCAGGCCCTTGAGTCCCAGCATGATGGTCTGGAGATAGGCATAGAAACTGTTCGGCGAAACGGGGATGCAGCGTTTCTGAAGGGCATATTCAAACAGGGAAGCCTGCGATCCGGCCTCCTCCTTGATGATGGCCTCGTAATAAACGCTTTCCGCCGGGATGTACATCAGAGCAAAATCCAGCGTGCCCTCATCGGTCCGAATATACTTCGAGGCGATTGCATCAATGTGCTTTTTGACATCCCGAACAAAGGTTTTTCGGAACTCACTGCGCTGCTGGTCATTTTCCGAATCGGAATATTTGCGGAAATTTTCCAGCGGGAACTTGGCATCCACGGGAATCAGCCCGTTTTCCAGGCGGATGACCGCATCCACGGTGTCGCCGCCGGAAAACGAATACTGCATCTGGCAGTAGTTCGGCGGAAGGATCTGCGCCAGCAGCTCGTTCAGGAAAAGCTCGCCGAGGTTGCCGCGCAGCTTGGGCGCCCGCAGCACCTTCTCCAGCTCGGAGATGCTTCTGCCCACGTCGAAAATGCGCTTGTTGGATTCATCCAGCGCGGCCAGCCGCGTGCTGACGCCGCGAATGACCTCGGCGGCGGTGTCCAGCCGCGCGCCCATCGCCTGCTGCGTGCCGCTCAGGGCCCGCGCCACCTCCGCACTGGTTTTCTCGACCGCGCCCCGAAGCTGATCCATCCTCTCCGAGGTCTGCTGGCTGAGGGCATTGATCTGATTCTGAAGCAGGACGCTCTCGCTGCGGCGGGAGGCCCGTTTCAGAAGAAGGACAGACATGACCACCACAAGGATGGTCAGGATTGCCGTCCACAGATACAATATTTCCACAGGCATAACGTCGTCCAAATTAAGGCCCGGCAGCCTACCGCACCAGCAGCACCGGCACTTCCGAATAGGCCACCAGATGAGCCGTGGTGCTGCCGAGAATCATTTCACGGATCCGGGTGTGGCCATAGGCTCCCACCACAATCAGGTCGCACTCTTTTGAGCGGGCGGTGCCCAGGATCACATCCTCGGACTCGCCCTCTTCAACCATGCTTTCGATTTCGCAGCCGTGATCCTTCGCAAGACGCTGCGCATCGACCGCGGCAGCGGTGGCCTTTTCCCCGCTCAGTCCGTCGCGCACCGTCAGCACGGTCAGGGGCAGCGAAAGCGCGTTCGACAGTTCAAGCGCCTCGCGCAGCGCCTTGCTGGAATGCGCGCTGCCGTCATAGGCCGCCAGCATTTTTGTCACCGGCCTGAACTCCATCGGGGTGATCAGGCACGGCTGCACCGACCGGCGGACGATGCGCTCCACGTTGGAGCCCATCATATCTCCGATCCAGTCGGCATGCTCACCCTTCTGCCCCATCACGAGCAGTTCCGCGCGAGCCTCCTCTTCGAGGATAATGCGGGCCGGATGGCCCATTTTCATCCATGACTCGGTCTGGATGCCGGCCTTTTCGCACCGGGCATTGAACGCCTCAATGATGGACTCGCCTTTCTTCTCCATCAGTTCGCGGAACTGCTGAAGCTGGGTGCCGAACGGCTGGGCGCCCACCCAGCCCGAAATATCGGCCATCAGGGGTCCTTCCAGCATCCGGGAATCGAGAATATGCAGGCCCATGAGCCTCGCCTTCAGACGCGAGGCGAAATCCACGGCATACTCGCAGGCCGTGTCGCCGTAGGCCGATCCATCCGTGCAAACCAGAATACTTTTAATCATGGCCGTCTCCCTTCTGTTGTCTGCCTCTTTGTAATCATATTGAACCCCGGCGCGCCAAAAGTCCAGCGCGCGTTTCCAGCCGCGCAGGAGACGCAGAAACGCGTAAAAATGAAGAAAAACAGCGAAAACGACCCCCAAAGGGCAATTTTTTCGATAAAAACGGGGAAAATGCCCTGAAAATCGCGTTTTTCACGGAAATAGTACTATTTTAGTACTATTTCAAGCCGGCGCGGGAAATCCCGGGCTGAACAGCGGGAAATTATGTGCCCCCAGTCAGCATCCATCGGCCGCCGACCGCGGTGCCCCAGGCCCAGGACAGTTTCGGCCCGTTTTGGAATCGCAAACGCTGACGGGATATTTTTGCTTCATTTTTCTCTGTTTTTGCATTTTTTTGGGTTTTTGGGCCGTTTTTTGCCGTTTTTGAGCGATTTTTTGCCGTTTTTGGACCTTTTTCAGCGTTTTTTTGGCATTTTGAGGCTGTTTTCGGGACTCACCCGCCAGCGGCACAATTCATCGAGTATTTCATCCAGGCGGATCGTCGCGTCGTCAGAGTTCATTCTCGGAAACCGGCCGGACCGCTGCAGATAGTCTCCGCCGCGCATGAGCATGATTTTATCTTCGCGGGTTTCGACGCGGTCAATGGCGCAGGCGGTGGCGCGGACCCGGATGCGGGCGGTCTTCAACAGGCGCACAAACGGCGGCGGCAGCGGCCCGAACCGGTCCGCCAGTTCCGCTTCGACGGCATCGAGTTCATCCTCCAGGGCCATGCCGGCGATGCGGCGATAGGTGTTCACGCGCAGATTCTCATCCTCCATATAGTCATAGGGAATGGCCGCGCAGCCGGCGGCCTCCGCCTGCTGGGCGGACAGCGTGATGAAATCAAGCTTGAGTTCACAGCGGACCGCAGGCGAAAGCCGCTCCCCCCTGCTTTTCGCAATGGTCTGCCGGAGAAGCTGGCAGTACAGATCGAAGCCGATGGCCGCAATGTGTCCGCTCTGCTGGCGGCCCAGAATGTTGCCCGACCCGCGGATTTCAAGATCCCGCAGCGCGACCTTGAACCCGGCGCCGAGGCTGGAATAGCGCTGGATCGCGCGGATGCGCTCCTGCGCGGTGTTATAAAGCAGCCGGTCCTTCGGAAGCAGAAAATAGGCGAAGGCGCGGTGCTTGTAGCGGCCGACGCGGCCGCGCAGCTGGTAGAGGTCCGCCAGCCCGAAGCGATCGGCCCGGTCAATGAGGATCGTGTTGACGTTCGGCATGTCCAGCCCGCTTTCGATGATCGTGGTGCACAGCAGCACGTCCATTTCGCGGGCGGCGAATTTCCTCATCACGGCCGCGAGCTCGCGCTCGGCCATCTGCCCGTGCGCCACCGCGATGCGCGCCTCCGGAACAAGTTTCATGAGCTTCTCCGCGATGATGCCGATGCTCTTCACGCGGTTGTGGAGGAAGAACACCTGTCCCTCGCGGTTCAGTTCGCGCAGGATGGCCTGGCGGATGGTGTGGTCTTCCGTCTCGGTCACGATGGTTTCGATGGGCAGCCGCTCCTGCGGCGGCGACTGGATGGTGCTCATGTCCTTCGCCCCGGTCAGACTCATGTAAAGCGTGCGCGGGATCGGGGTGGCGGTCAGCGTCATGACGTCCACCAGCCGGCGGAGATGCTTCAAATGCTCTTTGTGCCCCACGCCGAAGCGCTGCTCCTCGTCTATGATCACGAGCCCCAGATCCTTGAACCCCACGTCCCTCTGCACCAGCCGGTGCGTGCCGATCACTATGTCAATCTGCCCCTCGCCCAGCATCTCAATGACGCGGTCCTGCTCGGCTTTCGTGCGGAAGCGGCTCAGCATTTCAATCTTGAACGGATAGGCCGCCATTCGCTGCGAAAAAGTGTCGTAGTGCTGCTGCGCAAGAATTGTGGTGGGCACAAGGATGGCCACCTGCTTGCCGCTGGCGACCGCTTTGAACGCCGCGCGCATGGCGACCTCGGTTTTTCCGTATCCCACATCGCCGCAGACCAGCCGGTCCATCGGCTTGTGGCTTTCCATGTCCTGTTTCACCTCGGTGATCGCCCTCGCCTGGTCGGGCGTTTCCTCGAACGGGAATGAGGCTTCGAACTCATGCATCCACTTGTCGTCAGGCGGGAACGCGTGCCCCCTGAGCATCTCGCGGGCGGCCTGCGTTTCGAGCAGCGAAGCGGACATATCCATGATGGCCTGCTCGGCGGCCTCCTTCTGCCGGTCCCACCGGCCGCCGCCCAGCCTGTGAAGCTGCGGGCGCCTGCGCCCCACGCCCATGTAGCGGCTCAGCAGGTGGCTCTGGGCCACCGGCACATAGAGTTTCGCGCCGTCGGCATACTCCACGGCCAGAACCTCCTGAAGCTGGCCGCTTGTCCTGATTTCGTAGAGCCCCAGATACTTTCCGATTCCGCAGCCGACGTGCACCACATATTCGCCCGGCTGGATTTCGGTCTGAGATAGGATCGGGCGGCTGATGGCCGGAGGTTTTTTGCGCCCGGTTTTTGCGATTCCGCGCCGTTCAACCTTCTGGTAGCCGAGAATGTCGCTCTCGGTGATGGCCATCAGACTCTGCGCCGGATAACTGAACCCCGCCGAGAGCGGCGCGACGCAGCTCTTGAAGCGCGCGTGCCGGGGATCCATCGTGAGAAAGCGTTCGCGCGTTCCCGCGGTATCGAAGAAAACACGGACTTCCGAGCCCTGTTCCGTTTTCTGAAGGAGGCCTTCGACATATTCGCGCCGGGCCTTTTCCATGATGTCCGGCAGGTAATCGGTCCCGGCCGGTCGCGGCAGGCTCTCCACGGGATGGAACGGCGACTCCCATTGCGGCGTCCGCGGCGGGCGGCCCTGTCCCAGATAAACGGCATGGGCCGCCTTTTTTTCAACCCGCTGCAGAACGGCATCCAGACCGGGGCCCCCAATCTCCGCCTTCATGGAATCTTCAAGCAGCCGCCCGTGCTCGCGAATCCGGTTCTGGCTGAAAAATACCACACCGTATTTTTCAGGAAAATACGAAAGCAGGCTCGCGGTCGGGTCCGGAAACTGAACCGCCATATTTTCCATGGCCGGCGACAGCCGCACGGATTCGATTTTTGCGATGGAGGTCTGTTCCTCGGCGTTGAAATGGCGAATGGAATCCAGCGTGTCGCCAAAGAAATCCAGCCTCACGGGATATTCGCTGTCGGGCGGCCAGACATCGAGAATGCCGCCGCGAAGCGATGCCTGCCCGCGCTCAAAAACCTCGTGCGAGAAGCGATAGCCGGCCGCCAGCAGCTTCGACGCCAAATCCGCAGGGTCTGCCTGATCGCCCTTTCTCAAGGGGATCACCGTCCTTTCAAGTTCCTGCGGGGAAAGAGTCGGCTGCATCAGCGCCTGGATGCAGCTCACGACAAGGCATGAATCGGAATTTTCAACAAGGGCCTGCTGGGCGCGGAGGCGTTCGCCGGTGATTTCGGGGGCGAGGTTCGGATACGCCTCCCACGCGGGATAGTTCAGGATGCGCTTCGCATGCCCGGGAAAAAGCGACTGCAGGTCGCGGTGACAAGTCTCCTGCGTGCGGGGACCATCCGTGATGCACAGCCACGAGCACGGGAAGTCATGAAAAAGCGCGCCGGCGAAATATGCGGCCGCCGCGCCGTCCAGCCCGGGCACAAACAGTCCCCCTGCCCGGCTGAAAAATTCGGCCAGGCTGTTGCGATCCGAACTGTGGAAAGCCTTCATCAAATGAAATGCTTCGGAGGGAAATCTACCGTTCAGATTCTGCGGCGTCAATCCGGCGGCGCGCCGCTATTCCACGCGCCGAATGTCCGCGCCAAGGGCGCGAAGCTTTTCCTCGATGCGCTCATAGCCGCGATCTATGATCTGCGCATTTTCAATGACACTCTCGCCGCGGGCGCACAGCGCCGCGATCAGCAGAGCCATGCCTGCGCGAATGTCCGGAGAACTCATGTGGGCCGGACGCAGCCGGGAAGGACCGACCACCACCACGCGGTGCGGATCGCACTGGACAATGCGCGCGCCCATGCTGATGAGATGGTCCACAAAATACATCCGGCTCTCAAAAAGCTTTTCAAAAAAGAGCGCCGTGCCGGAAGACTGCGTGGCCAGCACGATCGCCACGCTCATCAGGTCGGACGGGAAGGCGGGCCAGATGCCGTCGCTGATCGTCGGAATATCAGACGCCGCCGCCGACTGAACGGCCTTCTCCTGCCGCGCGGGCATATGCAGCTTTCCATTCCGCACCGACCACGAAATGCCCATGGTCTGAAACATCTTCTCGACGACAGGAAGCCACACCCGGCTGTCTCCATCAAGCGGGATGTCCAGCGCGCCGCCCGTTGCGGCGGCCGCGGCGATGAAGCTGCCGATTTCGATATAGTCCGCACCCACGCGATGCGCGGCCCCATGCAGGCGCCTGACGCCCCGGATTTCAATCCGGTTGGTGCCGAGTCCCTCGATGCGGGCCCCCATTTTGACCAGCATCACGCCCAGGTCCTGAACGTGCGGTTCGCAGGCGGCATTGTAAATCACCGTTCTGCCCGGCGCCAGCACGGCGGCCATCATCGCGTTCTCCGTGGCCGTAACGCTGGCTTCGTCCAGCAGGATTTCCGCGCCGGCCAGTTTTTTCCTCTGGAATGTCACGGAGGATCCGATCCGGACATCAATTCCAAGGGCGCGCAAGGCATAAAAATGAGTGTCCAGTCGGCGGCGGCCGATCACGTCGCCGCCGGGCGGCGCCAGCACCACCCGGCCCCGGCGGGCCGCCAGCGGCCCCGCCAGCAGTATTGAACTGCGCACTTTTGTGCAAAGGACGCGATTCAGCGGACCGGAACTCCCGCCTCCCGAAACGATGGTCACGGTGCCGCCGCGCTGCGAAACTTCCGCGCCAGTGCCCCGCAGCAGATCGAGCATCACGCGCACGTCCTCAATTCGCGGGACATTGGACAGCCTGACGGGTTCATCCGTCAGCAGCGACGCCGCGATCATCGGAAGCGCGGCATTCTTGTTGCCGACGGGCCGCATGGTCCCTCCGACCGCATTGCCGCCCCTGATTATGAAACGCGCCATCCCGGTCACTCCACGGTTACACTTTTGGCCAGGTTGCGGGGCTTGTCTATGTCCGTCCCGCGGGCCTGAGCGGAATAATATGCCAGAAGCTGAAGCGCCACGACGTTTACCATGGGAGAAAACTCTTCGGCGATTTCCGGAACATAGATGATATCCCCGGCGAGGCCGCGGACAGCTTCATCGCCATCCGTGGCCACGGCGATAATGCGCCCGTGACGCGCGTCCACCTCGCGGACATTGGACATCATCTTCTCGTAGAGCTCGTCATCGGTTTTCGTGCAGATGCACACCACCGGCAGATACTCACTGATCAGCGCAATCGGCCCGTGCTTCATTTCCCCGGCGGCATATCCCTCCGCATGCTGATAGGATATTTCCTTGTTTTTCAGCGCCCCCTCCAGCGCGATAGGATAGTTGAAGCGGCGGCCGAGATACAGCGCGCTGGGCCCGTCATGATGCTTGTCGGCTATCTGGCGGATCGCATCTTTGCGGCTGAGCACATAATGAATGTGTGTCGGCACCTTCTGCAGCTCGGCCAGGCAGCGCGACAGTTTCTCGTCCGAAAGCTCTCCCCGAAGCCGGGCCAGACCCAGCGAAAACAGGGCGAAGGCCATCAGCTGCGCCGTGAAGGCCTTCGTCGAAGCCACGCCGATTTCGGGGCCCGCATCGGTGAACAGCACCGCATGACTTTCGCGCACAAGCGAGCTGCCGGGCACATTGCAGATGGACAGAACCCTGCAGCCGGACGCCTTGGCCTTTTTCACGGCGGCAATGGTGTCGGCGGTTTCGCCAGACTGCGAAACGGCTATGATCAGCGTGCCGGGATCCAGTTTTGCCCTGCGGTAGCGCAATTCACTTCCCAGTTCAACTTCCACATTGATATCAAGCAGAAGCTCCAGCAGAAGACGGCCGTAGCATCCGGCATAATAGGCCGTGCCGCAGCTCACAATCATCACCCGGTTGATGGCGCGGCAGTAGTCCCGGCCCAGTCCGGACAGGTCCACGGCGATGTCCTGACGGTCGGATGTGTGCTTCGACAGCAGGCCGTGAAGTACCCGGGGCTGCTCGTGGATTTCCTTGAGCATGAAGGTCTCGAAGCCCGCCTTGCTGGCCGCTTCGGCATGAATCGTAACCTTCTGGATGTCCGGTTTGAGTTCTTCGCCCTTGAGATTGAACAGCCTGATCCCATCGGCCTCAAGGCAGGCCATCTCGCCGTCGTTGAGATAAATCACGCGTGTCACGCGGTTGATGATGGCGGGCACGTCGCTCGCAATGAAATTTTCGCCCTCTCCCACACCAATGATCAGCGGGCTTCCCTGCCGCGCCGCATAAATGCGGCCGGGTTCACGGGTCCAGAGGATGCCCAGCGCATAGGCCCCGCGCGCACGCTGCAGCGCACGCGATAGAGCGCCCATGAAATCCTTTTGGTCCCGGCGCAGTTCAAGCGCAATCAGGTTTGGAATCACTTCCGTATCTGTCTGCGACCTGAAAACAAAGCCTTCTTTCTCAAGCATCTCCCGCAGCTCAAGATAGTTCTCAATGATGCCGTTGTGGACCACGGCGATCTCCCCGGCCGTGTCGGTGTGGGGATGGGAATTGACTTCGGACGGTTCTCCATGGGTGGCCCATCGCGTGTGGCCAATGCCGGGACTCCCCTGCACCGGGTTTTCCGCGCAGGTCTGTTCCAGGCTGGACAACCGGCCGACGCGTTTGCGGATGGTGAGCGTTCCTCCGGAAAGCACGGCCAGGCCGGCGGAGTCATAACCCCGGTATTCCAGCCGCTTCAGGCCGTCCAGAATAACGGGCTGCGCATCCTCATTGCCAACATATCCGATGATCCCGCACATAAATCAGTATCCCTGTGAATTTCCGGCAATGACTCTAAATCAGAGGAGTATGGAAAACAAGTACGGTCTCGCGGCTTGTCCTCCGAAGCCCCCTGGCGAAGGTGGGAGATCGACCCCCTATGTGTTCATACCGGAGGCTGGAAGGTATTTTTGGAGGGCGGAGCTCCGCGACGCCGCGGAAATTGAACTCGCACTTTTTCATGTGCAGAGGTACATAAACGGATATGAACGAAAGCCAATTGCCGCAAAGATGTCACCCCGCGCATCATCCGCCTCACATCAGGGTCAATCATCCGACCATTTTGTTTCTGACACTCTGCGTGAAGGACAAACGACCTTTGCTTGCCAATACAGAAGCACAACACCTGCTATTGGATGGCTGGACAAAAGCCGATCGCTGGCTGGTCGGTCGCTATGTGATTATGCCCGACCATATTCACCTTTTCTGCGCGCCGAGAGATTTGAATTGCCGGCTGAAGGCATGGATCACTTATTGGAAGAATGAGGTGACCCGCCAATGGCCGCGCAAAAATGAAAAACCAATATGGCAGCGGGAGTTTTGGGATACTCAATTACGGCGCGAAGAGAGTTACGGCAATAAATGGGAATATGTGCGCCAAAATCCCGTCCGGGCAGGTTTGGTTGAATCACCCGATGACTGGCCCTTTTGCGGCGAAATCAATGTGTTGCGGTGGTGATTCGGTCTCGCGGAGCTCGACCCTCCAGATGTTCATATAGACGCTCTATTTCAGGATTGGAGGGCGGAGCTCTGCGACGCCGCGGAAATTCGATCTCGCAGAGCTCGACCCTCCAAAACAAAGAAAAAAGCGGGAACACATGTTCCCGCTTTCTTCACTATATTCCTGAATTCCGGTTACTTGGCCGGAATGACCTCCGCGCAGGTCGTCACTGTCAGTTCATAGACGGCGTTCGACGGGAAGCGCATTTCATTCAAAAGGTCCGAGATGTTGAAATCATCGCTGACCACGGGAATCCACTCGGCATGTCCATCCACATGCAGCGCATTGCCGCCCTCGGTGCCATGATTTCCACCCCAGCTGTTGGCCTGGCTGGGCGGAGTTGTAGCTCCGAGAAGTTTGGCGTCTTCAGCAAGGATGCCGGAGGGCTCCTCACGGCCGTTCTTGTCAAACATGACAACAAAATTGCCATTGTCGGAAGCCTGATAACCGGCGAGGTAGATATAGCTGCAGTTGGCCCCCGTTATGTCCTCAATTCGCGCCGCGGCAGAACGATACTTGTCGCTCTTGCAGATGTACATCTTGGGAGCATTGGCGTACTTGCCCAGCGCGCGAATGTCGTTTGTGGGCCCGGGGCCCGCCGGCCAGTTGTTTTCACCGTAGCTGTCCTCATACAGGTACAGACCGGTGCCGAACTGCTTGAGGTTGTTCACGCACGAAATGCGGTTGGCGCGCTCGCGGGCGTTGGAAATCGCGGGCAGCAGCAAACCGGCCAGCACGGCGATAATCGCAATCACCACGAGCAGTTCGATCAGCGTGAACCCTTTTCGTTTCATCAATTTTCTGATGTATGTCATTTCTGTCTCCTGATTAATCACCCGCGGCATTCCGTCCGTCCAAGCGCACACAATGCCCGTCCAATTCACTGCAACTCTGCGGATAAACTACCCGAAACGGATGCCGCTCGTCAATAGGCATCATTGAAAACCGCGCACAAAAATCGACCGCGCGGATTCTGTTCGACATGCCTGCCGTCTGAAGAATATAATGAGCGGACGATATTAAGGAGATGTCCATGTCGCGACACATGAAAAGCCGGCGGCGGGCGCTGCAAAGCCCCCCGGAAGCGCTGGTGTACATCGGGAGCAACCCGAATGCCAACGAGATGATCGATGTCTTCTCGTACAACAAAGGCCATTTTGAGGAGACGCAAGTGCACGCCGATCAGTTTCCTTCCGGGCCGCTTCCCCGGGGGCATGTCACCTGGGTGAATGTGGACGGGGTCAGCGACGTGAATCTCATCCGCCGTATCGGGGCGCAGTTCGGCTTCCACGAACTGGTTCTCGAAGACATCGTGCACACCGGCCAGCGGCCCAAAATGGAGGATCACGGCAGCTATATCTATTGTGTGCTTCGAATGCTCTACAACAAGGACCACGACGATCACATCGAATCGGAACAGGTCAGCCTGCTCCTGACCCAGGACGCGGTTTTCACCTTTCAGGAGGCGCAGGGCGACGTTTTTGATCCTGTCCGCAAGCGCCTGCGCGAGAAGAACTCGCACCTGGCCGAGCACGGCGCGGACTATCTGGCCTATTCGCTGATCGACATGATCATTGACAATTATTATCTCATTCTGGAGGACATTGGCGACCGGATAGAGCGGCTGGAGGAAGAAGTTTCCGGCCGGCCCGACCCCGAAACGCTCAAGAATATTCACGGCGTCCGTTCCGACCTGATTCACATTCGCAAGGCCATCTGGCCGCTGCGGGAACTGACCTCCGATCTGCAGCGGTGCGATTCGCCGCTCATCCGCCGGGAAACATCCCGCTTCATTGGAAACCTTCGGGACCACATGCTGCAGATCATGGACGCGGTGGAAACCTTCCGGGACACCACCGGCGGACTGCTGGACATCTACATCTCGCAGATCAGTTTTCACATGAATGAAATCATGAAGACCCTGACCATCACGGCCACGATTTTCATTCCCCTGACTTTCGTGGCCGGGGTCTACGGCATGAATTTCCGGCATATGCCCGAGCTGGACTGGCGCTGGGGTTATGCCATGAGCTGGGCCATTATGAGCGGCATTGCGCTGTTTATGCTGCTGCTGTTCCGGCGGAAAAAGTGGATCTGACTGCGAGCAGGCGGATACTTGAAACCCATGCCGTGATACGGCTGTCATTTACCGGGAAAGCGCAGAAGAGAGACTGTAATGATTAAAACTGTTTGTGCATCCAGCGTGGCGCAGGGCGCCGCGGCATTTGCCCAGTTCGGGCCGGTGGAGATCATCCCGGACAGCGAAATAACGCCCCAGGCCGTTTCCAGCGCCACCGCTCTTGTGGTGAGATCCAAAACAAAGGTCGGTCCGGACCTGCTGAAAGGCAGCCGGGTCCGTTTTGTCGGCACCGCCACGGCGGGGTTTGATCACTTCGACAGGGCGTGGCTGGATCACGCGGGCATTGTCAGCGCATCCGCCCCCGGATGCAACGCGAACAGCGTTGCCGAATATGTCATGGCCGCCCTGCTCTGCATTGCCGCGGAAAAGCGGCTGGATCTGGATGAAATGACGCTCGGGGTTGTCGGTTGCGGAAACATTGGCAGCCGGGTTGCGCGCAGGGCCGAAGTCATCGGAATACGGGTGCTGAAAAATGACCCGCCCCTGGCCGCGGAGACCGGGAACCCTGATTTCATTCCTCTGGAGCATCTGCTGAAAGAATCCGACATTGTCACCCTTCACGTTCCGCTGACAACAGGAGGCCCCTGGCCAACCGCGGGGCTTGCCGCCTGCCCCTTTTTCTCCCAGATCAAACCGGGCGCCGTTTTCATCAACACCTCGCGCGGAGAGGTCGTGGATGAATCGGCGCTGACGCTCAGCCTGCAGAATGATGCGGTTTCCGCCGCCGTGCTGGATGTGTGGCGGAACGAACCCGTCTTCAGCCGCACACTGCTTGATCTGGTGGACATCGGCAGCCCCCATATCGCCGGCTACTCGGCACAGGGCCTTCTCAACGGCACCATGGCCGTGTATCAGGAGCTGTGTCATTTTCTGGAAGAACCGCCGGCGTGGAAGCCGGAGCCGGCCGCCGCACCGCTGCCGCCGGTTGAAATGGATACGCGCGGACTCAGCCATGAAGAGGTGCTGCACCAGATGTCGAGAAGCGTCTATGACATTCGGGCGGACGACACCCTCCTGCGCAGGGCCGCCGCGGCCGATGATGAAACCCGGGGACGCAATTTCACCCTTCTCCGCAGCGGCTATCCTGTTCGGCACGAATTCGCCGACGCCCGCATCCGCCTCCTTCACGCCGACCGGATACTGACCGAAAAGGCAAAGGGTCTCGGATTCTGCAACAATCCCTGTTGACGAAGCCCTCCGTTTCTGATACACCCGCGCGCATTATGGGACAGCAACTCAGAGTCAGAGTAAAACGAAAAGCGCGTGACCGTCGCGTGAAACGCCTGAAACAGCGGGCGAACACCGCGAAAAAATAGGCGCCTCACTTTCCTTTCTTGTCAGAAAAGGCAGCGCGCAAACGCTGCCTTGAAGTGTTTCCAGTCCATTCTGAGCGTGACAAACGCCGGCCGGTGATTTACCCTGAATCCGAATGAAAGCTGGAGATTCAATATGATCGTGGTATGCGATGATGACAAGGTGCTGACGCATCTGCTGACCCGCCTCCTCAAGGATGCCGGATATGAGGTCTGTGTCGCACACGACGGACAGTCCGCCTATCACCTCGCCAGGGAGCCGAAGTGCAGGGGCATGCTGCTGGACATGCGAATGCCCAACATCAACGGCGCCGAGCTTCTCATGCTGCTGGCCGCCGAACATATCGCCGTCCCGGTGATCGTGATGGCGGGATTCCCGGACTATAACGAAGAGGAGCTCAAACAGTTTCCGAACGTGAAGAAGTTCCTGCAAAAACCCCTGAACCCTGATGATGTCCTTGAGGCGGTTGAGCAGTATGCCCTCAAATGACATGCCGCGCGGCCTCCAGAACTTTTTCCTGATTTGCGCTTCAACGGCATTTCTTCTCCCGTCCGGCTGCGCCACTTCGCGCGCGCGATGGCCGGTCAAACTGGACAGCCGTCCGGCCGTTTCCATAGAGACCTTCGAAGATCATTCGGGATTCCGCGGGAAATGGAAACCGGGCGAGGATATGGCGCGACTCGCGGCGGATGCGCTGCGCAAAACAGACCGCGTGGAAGTGCATGTTCCGGAGGTCCGGGCCGGCGTTGAAAAAATCCTCGATCAGGGGAAAAATCTGCTGCTGAACGACGGAGCCTCGGACAGCTACGCACAGTATGTCATTTCCGGCTCCGTGACTGAATTTTCCGTTGCCGGAGACTCAAGCGGCTGGTTTGCCGTCTCGCGGGCACGGCCAGGCCGGGCACAAGTGGAAATTGAACTGGTTGTGTCGGATTCAAAGTCCGGCTCGGTCCTGTCGTCTTTCCGGGCCAAAGGCGCCGCCTCGACCCCCCGGCGCCAGGCAGACATCAGCTACAAGAACATGACTTTCGGCGGGAAGGCCTTTTCAGATTCCCCGCTGGGCAGGGCTGCGGAACAGGCCCTCCGCCGGGGCGTGAGGGGAATTCTCCGGGGCATCCCGGCGGAATACTGGCAGCCGCGCATCGCCGAGGCCGGAACAGACACCGTCATCATCAACGGAGGCGAAAACGCGCGGGTCAGGAAATATGATGAGTTCATCGTCCGCGAGGAAAGCCGCGAGATCACTGATCCGGTCAGCGGACGCGTCATCGAGACCATCGCGGGACGCCAAACGGGGCGCATCCGCGTGACACAGGTGAACAGGGCCTCTGCTCACGCGCGGATTCTGGAAGGTTTTGTCCGGCGCGGACAGGTTCTTGAACCCGTGCGGAGGGAGAAAAAATGATTGCCTTTCTGGAAGGAAAACTGGTCGTTAAAAATCCCACCCGCATTGTGCTGGATGTGCACGGCGTCGGCTACGAGGTGCTGATTCCCCTCAGCAGCTGTGACCCCCTGCCCGCGCCCGGCCAGACCTGCAGAATCCTGACCTATCATCACGTTCGCGAAGACGCCCACATACTTTTCGGCTTCGTGACGGAGGCCGAACGCGAACTGTTTGTGCGGCTGCTGGCCGTCAACGGAGTCGGGCCCAAGCTGGCCCTGAGCGCACTCAGCAGCCTGAGCGTGCGCGACTTCAAGCGCGCGGTGCTGGAGCGCGACGTGAAACGGCTCAGCTCCATCTCGGGGGTCGGGAAAAAGACCGCCGAGCGGCTGGTGGTGGAACTCTCCGACAAATTCGGCGAGGGCGAAGCCGCCGAGGCGCTTGCCGGAGAAACGGGAAAACCCGTCAGCCGGAACGCGCGCGACGCGATGATGGCGCTGATCGCGCTCGGCTACAAACAAATGGACGCGGCCAAAATGGTTGGCCGCGTGCCGGCCGAAGAGGCGACCACCGTCGAGGAGATTGTGCGCCGGGCGCTGACCGGCTGATGCGGCTTTACTCCCTGCGGCGCATTTCCTATACTGCTTCGCAATGACTGAACATTTCATATCGCAAACCCTCGAGCAGGCGGATACGGAGTTCGACATTTCGCTGCGCCCGCAGCGCTTTTCTGATTTCATCGGCCAGCAGAAAATCCGCGAGCGGCTGGAGCTGTTTGTGGCGGCCGCAAAGGGCCGCAACGATGTCATGGACCATGTGCTGCTCTGCGGACCGCCGGGGCTGGGCAAAACGACGCTGGCCTACATCCTGGCCGATGCGATGGGCGTGAACATCAAAAGCACGTCCGGGCCGGTGATTGACAAGCCGGGCGACCTGGCCGGGCTTCTCACCAATCTTGAGCGCGGCGACATTCTCTTCATTGATGAAATCCATCGCATCCAGCGGACGGTCGAGGAGTACCTCTATTCGGCCATGGAAGACTATGTCATTGATATCGTGATTGACCAGGGCCCGAACGCCCGTTCGGTCCGGCTGAACATTCCGCGCTTCACGCTGATCGGGGCCACCACCCGCAGCGGGCTGCTCACGGCCCCGCTCCGCTCCCGTTTCGGGCTCACCAACCGGCTGGACTACTACAGCTTCGAAGACCTCCAGACCATTATCCTGCGCTCGGCGCGAATTCTCAACGCGGACATCCGGGAGGACGGAGCCATGGAAATCGCCCGCCGGGCGCGCGGCACGCCGCGCATTGCCAACAACCTGCTGCGGTGGGTGCGCGACTTCGCGCAGGTCAGGGCCAACAACCGCATCACGCCGGAAGTGGCTGACCAGGCCCTCCTGATGCTGGACGTGGATGCGCACGGGCTGGACGACATGGACAAGCGGATTCTCGGAACCATCCTGAATAAATTCTCCGGCGGCCCGGTCGGAATCCGGTCGCTGGCGGTTTCCGTCGGCGAAGAATCGGACACCATCGAAGAGGTGTACGAACCGTATCTCATTCAGGAGGGCTATCTCAAGCGGACCCCGCAGGGCCGCGTGGCCACCGCCCGCGCCCGTGAACTTTTTGGGATGAAACCTGCCGGGCAGGGAGAGCTTCTCTGATTCGGTTTAAAGAAGCCTTGCCTTTGATTCCACAAACCAATAGTTTACAGTGCTATTGTTAACAGGGACGGATTGCTGACGCGCCAAGATGAAGCCGCAGACAAGATTGCACAAATGGATGGCCATTCTGCTGGGAGGACTGCTTTTCCTGCTGGCCGTTTGCGCAACCGCCATAACGGCCTGCATCGCCTCCCTGAACCTTTGGCAGGTCCTGTTTGCCGGAGCCGTGGCGCTGGCCGCTGCCGCGGGAATTTTCATGGCGGTGTTCACCCGCGTGAAACACCGGCTGCTGAACCCCTACGGCGAAATGCTGGACGCCGGCGAGTGGATCATGCGCAACGCGCTGGGCCGCGCGGCGGAACCCGACCCGCCGGGCGCCGCACCCCTGCCGCCTTCGCCCGTTCAGAATAAGCTGGATGCCTGGCTGGATGATTTCAAGAAGGAATATGCCGACGAAGTGGCCGCCCGCACCTCCGACATGCGGCGCGACCTGGAACTGGCCAAGGATTTTCAGGAGGCCATGCTGGAGCGGCCCTATCCCGCCATTCCCGACGTGCACATTCCCGGACGCCTGCGGCTGGAGTTCCATCACTGCTACCGCCCGGCGTCGGCGCTCGGCGGCGACTTCTACAATCTGCTCCAGGCCGGCCGCGATGCCGGCGGCGTGTTCATTGCCGACGTGATGGGCCATGGAACGCGCAGCGCGCTGATCACATCCATCCTGCGCACCCTGCTGGTGGACCTGCTGTCCTATGCGCGGCATGCCCCGCATTTCCTTTCTGAAATCAACCGCCAGTTCTGCGATCTGCTCAAAAGCATCCCCAATCCGCTGTTTGCCTCGGCCTTCTATTTTGTGGCCGACACCACTTCCCGCATCGCCACCTATTCTTCCGCCGGACATCCCAGTCCCTTCCACCTGCACCGGAGCGTGGGCCGCATCTCGCGGCTTGAAGTGCCGCCGCCGCGCGGCGCCGCGCTCGGCGTCATTCCGGACGAGGCGTTCTCCGGCGGACACTGCCGGCTGGTGCCGGATGATGTGTTCATCTTCTTCACCGACGGCGTCTACGAGGCCTTCAACCGCCAGCGCGAGGAATTCGGCATCGAGCGCATGGAGTCCGTGCTCCGCCGGCTGATGTACAAAAACGTCAAGGAGCTGGTGGACGGCCTGCTGGAGGAGGTCATGCTCTTCGCGGACGGCACGCCCCTGGAAGACGACCTGTGCGTGATCGCGCTTGAAATCACCACAAAGCCCCGCGTGCGCAGTGCCTGAAAAGTTCCAATGACTGGAAGTTTTCGGGAAAAAAGTTCCAATGATTGGAACTTTTTCGGCGGGATTTTCCAGTCATTGGAACTTTTTCGGACTCACCGGTCCATGAGCGCGCGGCCCGGCGCAAAGGCGGGCGACAGGCGTTCGCCTATTCTGTAATAGGCCCGCTCGGACGGCGAAAAAAAGAAGGGCGCCAGCTTCGAGGCATCCACTGTGTCGCCGTTCAGGATGTCCGGATGCGCCTTCACGCCCATGATCTCGCCAACGTACAGCGTGTGAAGGCCCAGCACCACGGATTCCTTCAGTTCGCATTCCAGTATGAGCGGAAATTCGGCGACATAGGGCGCATCCACCTTGTCGGACCGGACCGCGGTGGTTCGGCTGGCGGCAAACTTGTCCTTGGTTTTCCCGCCCGCCATCCCGAAGTAGTCGGCCTGCACATACTGGGTTTCAGACGGGACGCTGACGGTGAAGGCCTTCCGGGCCTGAAGTCCGCGGCAGGAATGCGTGGCATCACGCAGCGCCACGGCCACGCACGGCGGACGGCTGCAGACAATGCCCGCCCAGCTGGCGGTCATCACATTGGGACGGTCCTGCTCGTCATAGGTTCCGACACACCAGACCGGGACCGGGGTGGTCATGTCCACGGGTATGGATATGTGCTTTCTTCCTTTGCTCATGGCTGTTTCCTCCGCGCGGCCAGCCGCTGGTATTTATACGAAAAGATTTGAAACCAGATCGGTTCCCATCTGATCCGGACTCTGCATGTCTTTGGCCGAATCCAGAAGATCCTTCAGGGCCAGCACCTCCTCCAGCACGATAAGCCGGCCGACATGCTCATACTGAAGCGGCATGCTGATGGTGATGTGGACATCATCCTGCACAATCGAAAAAGCCATGTCCTCTTTGCGGATCTGATAGGTCGGCACATCGCTGTCGAGCATGTGGACAAAAAATTCCTCGTTGCGGAAAGCCCTCGTGATGCGGGCGCAGATGAACTCGGCCATGTCGGCGGAGGGAAACGTGAGCACGGCGGTGGAAAGCTCCTGCTCCTGCGCGGTTTCTTCACCGCGCACGCCGGAGCCGCCGCGGAATGCGCTGAGGATCATGGGCGGCGCCGCAACGGTGGTGAGCATGGCCATCATGACGGCCACGCCGAAAAGGTTCGGCCCGATATAGCCGGCGGAAAGGCCGATACCGGCGACAATCAGGGTGACCTCGGCGCGGGGCACCATGCCCGCGCCGACGCGGAAGGCGCCCCGGGGGGTGAACTTCATGAACAGCGCGGGAATTCCGCAGCCGGCCACCTTTGAGATAATGCACATCACCGTGTAGACCAGCCCGAAGAATATCAGCCCCTTCATCGCGGCGAAATTCACCAGCATGCCCATGACGCAGAAAAAGACGGGAATGATGAAGTCATAGACGCCTTGAAGCTGCTCCTGCAGTTCATAGACCAGGTCCGTTCCGGAAAGCGAAAGACCCATGATATAGGCGCCAATGATCATTGCCAGACCGGCCATTTCCGAAATACCGGCCAGCAGCAGAGCGAGGCCAAAGCAGATGGCCGCGATGGTGTTCGGGGAGCGCAGCAGTTTCAAAACGCGCGCAATATGCTTGGCCAGCAGGAGCCCCGCCGCCATGAGAATAAGCCAGAAGCCGATGCTCTTGACCGCCACGACGGAAATCTTTCCCCAGTCCATGACGGCGCCGCTGGCCATGGTCTTGCTCATGCCGACAATGATCGCCAGCGCAATGATGCCGAGCACATCGTCAAACACGGCGGCCGCCAGTATGGTGACCCCTTCGGGGGAAGCCATTTTTCTTTTCTCGGAAAGGATTCGCGCGGGAAGACTCACCGAGGTGGCGGTGGCCATTGCTCCCATGAAAAGCGCGGACGGATCCATCAGGGAATCGGCCACGTTGAACAGCAGCGCGCACCAGGCGCCAAGGAAGAACGAAGCCAGCAGCCCGCCCGTTCCGACCACGATTCCCGCAACCGAATAGTGCAGAAACACACGCAGGTCCGTTTCCAGTCCGGAAAGAAACAGGAGGACAATCGAAGCCAGGGTGGCCAGGGCATAAAGCTCCGTGGACACCGGGAATATGCCCGCCACGGGAGGAAACAGCGCCCCCCATCCCGGAATGTGCCATGCGCCGAGCGCACAGGGCCCGATCGCCATGCCCGCGGCCAGTTCCCCAAGGGCCGCTGGCCCGTTCAGGTAGCGCTTCACCAGAAAACCGCCCATGCGGGCGGCCAGCATGATGACAGCGAGCTGCAGAATGTACTGCGTCATGAGATGGGTCATGTCGCGTTCAACGGCATGCTCGGCCACCGAGGCGAGAAGCAGACCGGGAATGGCAAGGATCGTTTCCATGCGCCTCACAGAAGCTGAAGGATTTCGTCCTTCGTCTGGGTCAGGAGCAGTTTTTCCCGGATCGACGGCTGGTTCAGCTTGCGGCTGATCTCGGCGAGGAACTGAATATGGGGCCCGGTGCGCTTCACGGGCGATATGGTCATGATGAAAATATGGCTGGGCTTCCCGTCGAGGGCGTCAAAATCAATACCCTCTTTCTTGATGGCCAGAGCGGCCACCAGATCCTCGACTGCATCGGTCTTGGCATGAGGAATGGCGATGCCGTGCTGCATGCCGGTGGACATCTTGTTCTCGCGCACAAGAAGGGCATTCAGCACCTCGGCACGGTTTTCTTTCCGGATCTTGCCCGCGGCAATCAGCAGATCAAGAATTTCTTCAATCACACCGGTCTTTGTCGTGCTTTTCAGATCCTGAAAAACCGTATCGGTGGAAATGGCTTTTTTCACATCCATAAATGGGCCTCTCAATCAAAAAGACCGTACATCATGTTCCAAACGGGCGGAGCGGTCAATACCGCATTCGCGGTTTGCCGCAGAAACTGAAACCCGCCTTCATTTTTTTTTCGATATCCATTGCATCCCGGGGCAGGGGCTGGTAGAAAAAGTCCCGGTATGAAGCCGCTTGCATGACGATCAGCAAATCGCATTCACGGCAGAAAGGTAAAATGAAACCCGTTATTAATCTTCTGGTTCAACTCCAGGAACTGGCGGAGGCCCGCGCCCAGCAGGAGGCGGTTGTCTCCAATCCTCAGCTCACTGAACTCGACGCGTCCATTGAGGCGCTCCGCAAAAAACTCCCGCCCGACCTGAGCAGCAAATTCACCAAGCTGCAGCAGAAAGGCCACGTGGCCATTGTTCCGATCGCCGGAGGACGCTGTTCCGCCTGCGCCATGCAGCTGCCCAGCAGCCTGATCCAGCTGGTGGCCGCCGGAACGCAGGTGTCCACCTGCCCGACCTGCGCGCGCATCCTGTACATGCCGCCCGAGACCCTTCCCCAGCGCATCTCCCGGAGAACCCAGCGCTTTGAGGCGCCCAAAATAGGCATCGCGCGGTTCTCCGCGCTGAATCTGATGATGCCCCATATCGAGGCCGCCACCCGGGATGAAGCGATCGAGGAAATGAGCATGAAGCTGGAGGCCGAACAGTTTGTGGACAACGGCCGCAAACTCCGCGACGCCGCTATCGCCCGCGAGTCCATCATCAGCACGGCGGTCGAGCACGGCATCGCCTTCCCGCACGTCCGCGGCATCGAGGGCGGCGGACTGACCCTTGCCCTCGCGACTTCCAAAAAAGGCATCCGGTGCGAGCAGGGAGGGAAAAACCTGACCCGCATCATCTTTTTCCTGCTGATCCCAACCGGCGCGAGCGCTTTTTACCTGAAGCTGCTGGCCGGCCTCACGGAAAGCTTCCAGAAAAAGGAAAACCGCGACAAGCTGCTGGATGCCGACACGCCCGAGAAACTCTGGAAGGCGCTGGCCGCGACCACCCGCAGCACCGTGAAATAATCAGGCAAGCCGCTATTCGGCCCGCGTGATGCTGATGATCTCAACCGTTTCCACGGGTACGTCCTGCGCGGCCGTCCTGACGGACTTGATCGCATCCACCACATCCATGCCCTCGGCAACCCGGCCGAATACGCAGTAGCCGTACCCCTGCGCGGATTTGTCGCGGTGATTCAGGAATGCGTTGTTCACGACATTGATGAAAAACTGGCTGGTTGCGCTGTGGATATCGGATGTGCGGGCCATGGCGATGGTGCCGCGCTCGTTGCCGAGCCCGTTGGCGGCCTCGTTTTCAATGGGCGCGCGCGTCGGTTTCTGGCGCATGTCCTTTGTGAACCCCCCGCCCTGAATCATGAAGCCGTCAATCACGCGGTGGAAGATGGTCCCGTCATAGTGACCGGCATCCACATAGGCCAGGAAATTCTTCACCGTCCCAGGCGCCTTCTTCTCGTTCAGCTCGACCTTGATGTCGCCCTTGCTTGTCTTGATCACGACCATGATGTTCTCCTCCGGTTCGGGGTTGTCCGGCTGCTCCTGCGCGATCGCTCCGACCGCCAGAACCAGCGCCATTAATCCTGCAAGTGTCCATGCTTTCATATTTACTCCGAATAACAGGGGCACATGCTAAACCGGCAGACGGGGAAACTCAAGCCCGGTCAAAAGTTGTTTCCCAGTGAAAAGTAAAACCGGTCGCGGCCGTGTTCAGACCGGCCATAGGCAAAGTAGAGGGGTCCCAGAAACGTGTCCGCGCCCAGGCCGACCGTCGCCCCGTACAGCAGGCTGTCGCTGTCAATGTCGCCTTCGTCCTGCCAGACATTGCCGGCCTCGCCCCAGGCGCCGATATAAACGCCCCGTCCCAAGTCTGGCGGAAGCTGGCTGATGCGGAACATGTATCCCAGCCGCCCGACGCCCAGATACTGTCCCCGCAGCTGGCCGTCCGCATAGCCGGACATCGAATACAGGCCGCCGAGCGCAAACTCGTCATACAGCGGCAGCTCGCTTTCCAGACTGGTGCCCAGTTCGAGATGCGCAAACATCGTGTGCCGGCCGAGCGTCATGTAGTGCTGCGAAAGCCAGCTCACCTTCTCGTACGAATCCTCATGGCCCAGCATCTCGTCGCCCGAAAAACCCTGCAGCACAACCAGGAAGCCCTCTCGCGCAAAGACATCGCTGTCGCGGCGGTCCAGCACGATGTGTCCCGTCCAGCCGCCGGCATCCTGATCAATGTTTTCCAAATCGGGGTCGCCCACATCCACCGTGGCGCGGGCGCGGCCGGCCACCATGCCGAGCTGGATCTGACCGTATTTCCCGATCTGAACGCCGGCATTCAGCGCGCCGTAGAATTCCTCCACGTCATATTCCGCCGCCTTCCTATCCCCGTCATAGACATCCATCATCGAGGAGGAATACTCCGCCGACGGAGAAAGAAAAAAGGCTCCGCGGAAATCGAGCGGCTGGTAAAGCTCCGCCATGATGCGGCGCTTCTCGCCCGCCTGCAGGTCCAGCAGGAATTCGCCGCCCAGACGGTTCAGCGGCCGGCGCGTGTAATTCGCCAGCACCGACCAGGAGCTGTTTTCCTCGGAGTCCGCATCCAGTTTCAGGCCGAAACGGACATACCCGGGCCCCCACGGCTTCTCCGACACTTCGATGGTCATGTCTCTCTGCCCGCCTTCGCCCGAAATCCCGTACATGGCCGATTCGAAATATCCGAGCCCGTGAATGCGGGAAAGGTCGTCTTCAAGCAGTTCATAATCCAGGGGGCGGTTCAGGCGCGTCTTGATCTGGCGGGCAATGATCCGCTCGTCCACATGCTTTTCTCCGGTGATGGCAATGGAGCGGATCACGGGCGTATCGTCTGCCGCCCGGCGATGACGGCGCAGCCACTCCGCGTACTCCTCCTCGCTGATGCTCAGCGGCCGGAGCTGCTCCTCGACCGCGCGCGCGGCGCGGCGGCCTGTCCCGATGATCGTGCGGGCCTTGTGAAAATCGGAAGAGGAAAACATGGAGGTGTCCGGCGTCACCGCGATATCGGCGTCGCGCATCTGCTCCTCCTGCTGCGGCCGGCGAATGAGCTGATAGGTGTGCGCGAGCAGCTCTGCAATGTCGCCCTGCGACCGGCGGGTGGAGGCGATGTCCATGGCGCCCAGATCCACCGCAATGATGATGTCGGCGCCCATTTCACGCGCGAGATCAACGGGAATATTGTCGGCAATGCCTCCGTCCACAAGGGTCATGCCGTCAATCTCGACCGGCGAAAACACGCCCGGAATGGCCATGCTGGCCCGCATCGCGCGGGCAAGGCTTCCATCTCCCATCACAATCCGGTCGCCGCTGGAAAGATCCGTGGCCACCGCGCGGAACGGAATGTTCAGGTCATCAAAATTCCTGCGCGCATCCCGCGTCAGCGTGACCAGCAGATTGTTCAGCTTCTGCCCGGCGGCCATCGCGCGCGGAAGACGAAACCTCCCGTGCTTGAAGCCCAGTTCGATATTCCCGAGATAGCGCTGGTCGTCCTTCTTCCGGCGGAACGCGAGATCCTTGCGCTGTGTCTGGTCCTTCAGGATGTCCCACCAGTCAAGGCCCGTAAAAATCTGCTCCATTTCGCGCGGAGACATGCCGGAGGCATACAGGCCGCCCATGATGGCGCCCATGCTGGTTCCGGCAATGCAGTCGATCGGAATATGCATCTCCTCAAGCTGTTTCAGCACACCGATGTGCGCGAACCCCTTGGCGCCGCCGCCGCTCAGCACCAGGCCGACTTTCGGACGGGCCCCTTCCGGCTCTGCGCGCGACGAAACCATCAGGACGCCCAGAACGGCGACCGGCAGGATCAGGATGGCACGGCGAAACCTCATGGAGGAATAGAAAACCAGATTCGGGACCGTTTGTAAAATGCGTAACACGCGGCTCAGGACGGCGGGGGCAGGTGCTCCGCATTGACGCCTTCGCGGAGGGAAACGGTCGCCAGCACCTTCGGCACATAAAGGCGGGTTTCCAGCGGAAGTTTCTCCGCTATGCCGTCGAAATCTCCGGCCCCGTGTTTCTTGAGCAGCCCGCCGACGCGTCCCTCCCCCGCATTATAGGCGGCCAGGGCCAGCGGCCACGAATCAAACCGCCGGTGCAGCACGCCCAGATACCGGGCGGCGGCCGCGGCGCTTTTCCGCGGATCCAGGCGTTCGTCCTGCGGGGAGGTCTTCAGCCCGAAGCGGCGCGCCGTCGCCGGCATGAACTGGAAAAGGCCCGCCGCGCCCGCCGGGCTGCGCGCCGAGGGATTGAACGAGGATTCAACCTCTGCAATCCAAACCCACTCGCCCGGAACTCCTTCGCGCTCAAATATGGTTTTCAGCTCCGGCACCATGCCATCGGCACGGGCCGGTTTGGGCCGGGTCTTCAGCTTGGCTTCCCATTTCTTCTGCGGCGGATACACAGGCCGCCTGCGCGGCGCAGGCGGCGGAAGAGGCGCAGGGCCCGGCACGGGCCGGGGCCGGACTTCCGGCTCGGGCGGAAGTTCTCTCAGCTGCTGCAGGAACTCATCAGCCATCGCGAAATAATCCATGCGCGTTTCCAGCCACACCGCCAGCGGTTCCAGGCGCTCATACTGGTTCAGAAAGGCCAGCAGCGTCTGCGCCTGCTCTTCGCATCCGGCCATGTCCTCCCAGGAATACTCCTGCAGATGTCCCAGAAGCTTCTCCGTGTAATACTCCCAGTCCACTTCTCCTATGCGCGCATGCAGCGATTCAGGAACATTCTCCTCAAACCATTCCAGTCCGGCGGTCGCCATTTCCGTAAAATCCAAATCTTCAATTCCGCTGCACGCCGCGGACGCCGCCAGAAGAAAAACAATTGTTATCGTCTTTTTCATCCGCATCTTGCTCACCACTGAATGCGATATTTCCTTGTGATTTTGATGGCGCTCTCGATATGCCGCACCACCGGTTCCCCCGCGCCTTCCCGCCCGATCACCTCCACCGCATCGAACCGGAAATAGCGCGGCCGTTCCTTCAGTTTGAGCAGATAGCACTTCGCCGCGTTCATCAGCATCTTCTTCTTGTGGCTTTTAATTGCGCCGAAGGGCCGGCCGAACTGCTCTCCGGCGCGGGTTTTCACCTCGACAAACACCAGCGTCTCGCCCTGCTTCGCGACAAGGTCAAGCTCCCCCCGCTTCCCCATCCGCACACGGCGGCCCAGAATCGCATAACCTTTTTTCTTCAGGGCATCTTCCGCGACCTTCTCTCCCCACAAACCCCGTTTCAGGTGTTCCGGAAGAGACTTCTTCCTGCGCAGCAGTCTCTGCAGCCAGGCGATCACCGGGCGTTCCTCTCCAGGCATTCCCTGACGGGACGGAAGGTCATGCGGTGAAAGGGCGAAGGCCCCAGCTTTCGCAGCGCCGCGGAATGCCCGGCCGTTCCATACCCCTTGTGCCGCGCAAAACCGTATCCCGGATACCGCTCGTCCGCCTCCTGCAGCAGCCGGTCGCGGGTCACCTTCGCCAGGATGCTGGCCGCGGCGATGGACAGACTCTTTCCGTCGCCGCCGGTCACGGCGAGCGCGGCACAGGGAAGCGGCGGAAGACGATTGCCGTCCACCAGCGCGAAATCGGGGGCCGGCCGCAGCGCATCAAAGGCGCGCCGCATCGCGAGATGCGTGGCCTGAAGAATGTTAATGGAATCAATCTCGTCCGCCTCCGCGCGGCCGATCCCGCAACGGACCGCGCCGCACGTGGTCAGCACTTCAAAAAAATGATCGCGGCGGGCGGCGGAAAGTTTCTTGGAGTCGGTCAGCCCCTCGAAAACGCCATGCTCCTCCTGCCGGAGGAAATCGGGGAGAATACAAACCGCGGCGGCAACCACCGGGCCGGCCCAGGGACCGCGTCCGGCTTCATCAATTCCCGCCACGCAAACGCGGCCTTCTGTCCATGCCTGTTGCTCAAAGGCAAGCACAGGCTGTTCAGTCGCGGGACTCTTTGATGCGGGATTTCTTTCCGGCCAGCTCGCGGAGATAGTAAAGCTTGGCGCGGCGAATCTTTCCGCGGCGGTTCAGCTCGATCTTGGCCAGATTGGGCGAATGAATCGGGAACACGCGCTCCACGCCCTCGCCGTAGGAAATCCTGCGGACGGTGAAATTTTCGCGGGCGCCGTGGCCCTTGCGGGAAATGACCACACCGGAATAAACCTGAATACGCTCTTTATCGCCTTCACGAATGCGCACGTGCACATCCACCGTGTCCCCGATCTTAAAATCAGGGATCTGATCGGCCGGCTTGCGCTGCTCTGCATCAATTTTTTCAAGAATCTTGCTCATTTTTCTATCCTCAATGAAGGCGGCATCATACTGATATTCGTTCCCGCGTCAAGCGTCAGTTCCAGAATATTTCCAGCGAAATGCCCCGCGAAGAGAGAAGCCTTTGACTTCAAACCCTCACGACAGCAGATCCGGGCGGTTTTTCCGCGTCTCCCGCAGCGACTGGTCCCTGCGCCAGCGGGCAATTTCCTCATGATTCCCCGAAAGAAGGATTTCGGGCACCTTCATGCCCCTGAATTCCGCCGGCCGCGTGTACTGCGGATGCTCCAGCAGCCCGTCCTGAAAAGATTCCTTCTCCACCGCCTCTTCGCCGGCGCCCAGCACACCGGGGATCAGGCGCACCAGCGCGTCAATGACAACCGCCGCCGGAAGTATGCCGTTGGTGAGCACATAGTCGCCGATGGATATCTCCTCGTCCACCAGCGCCCCCCGGACGCGCTCGTCCACGCCCTCGTAATGGCCGCAGACAAGGATCAGATGCTTTTCGCCGGAAAGCTCCCCGGCGCGGGCCTGGGTGAAAGGCCGGCCCTGCGGGGACATCAGGATCACCCTTGACTCAGGCGTGCGGACGGCTTCGACCGCCTCGAACAGCGGCTCGGGCCGCATGACCATGCCGGGCCCGCCTCCATAGGGACGGTCGTCCACGGAACGGTGAACGTCGTGGGTGTGGTTGCGCAGGTCTATCGTGCGGAATGACACCAGCCCCGCCTGCGCGGCGCGCTTCATCATGCTCTCCCCCAGATAGGCGTCGAGGATCTCGGGGAAAATGGATATGACGTCAATCTTGAGGCACGCCGGCATGGCGCATCAGTCAACAATCTCAAGCAGGGCGCGCCGGCCGTCTTTGGCGGCGGCGGTGCTCAGAAGCGTGCGAATGGCCCCGACCGTCTTTCCACTCTTGCCGATGATCTTCCCGATGTCTTCCTTGTTGCAGCGCAGCTCGAAGATGACGGTCTTTTCGCCGTCCACTTCGGTGATCTGAACCTGCTCGGGGTGGTCCACAAGGATGCGGACAATGTATTCGATCAGTTCCTTCATCGGGACTCAAGCCTCAACAGCTTCAGCCTCGGCCTTGGCTTTCCGGGGAGCCTTCGGCGGCGTGGTCCGGGATACTTTCTTGACCAGGTCCTTCACGGTGACGGACATCTGCGCGCCCTGGCCCACCCAGTAGTTCACGCGGTCCATGTCCATCTGTATGTCGGATCCGGCTTTCTTCTTGGGATCGTACCAGCCAATGGTCTCCAGAAAACGGCCGGTCTGCGGATAACGGGTGTCGGTGACCACCACGCGGAAAAAGGGCAGGTTCTTCTCACCCATCCTACGTAATCTAATTTTAACTGCCATGTAACTCCATCCTCCAGGCTGAGTCTTTCAGCCGGTCATTCCCACCTATTCCGGGGAAGAAAGTCCCGTTTCATATATCACTTTCCAAACCGAAGCAACCTTTTTTGTGATTTTTTCAAAGTCCGGGCCATTTTCTTCGCCCCTTCAAAACGCTTCAGCAGCTCATTCACATCCTGAACCCGCGTGCCGCTGCCCGCCGCAATCCGCCGGCGGCGGCTCGCGCTGATGATCTCCGGATGCTCCCGCTCCTTCGGAGTCATGCTGCGGATGATCGCTTCGGTCACCTTCAGCCCGTCCCCCGACGAAGCCGCCATCTGCTGCTTCACATCCGCGGGAATCTGCCCCCCGCCGGGCATCATTTCCAGAAGATCCCCCAGCGGTCCCATTTTCTTGAGCTGCTGGATCTGCGACAGGAAATCATCCAGGCTGAAGGTGTTCTTGCGAAGGCGCTCCTCCATCGCCTTCATTTCGCCGGCGTCCACCTGCTGCTGCGCCTTCTCCACCAGCGAAAGCACATCGCCCATGCCCAGAATGCGCGAGGCCATGCGCTCGGGATAAAACGGCTCCAGCCGGTCCATTTTCTCGCCGGTTCCCGCCAGGATCACGGGGCATCCGGTCACATGCCGCACGGACAGCACGGCGCCCCCGCGCGCATCGCCGTCCAGCTTGGTCAGGACAAGCCCGGTGAGCCCCACCCGGTCATGAAAGGCCTGCGCCACATTCACGGCCTCCTGCCCGGTCGCCGCGTCCAGCACCAGAATCGTGTTGGCGGGCCGAATCTCGCGATGCACCTCGCGGACCTCCTCCACCAGCTCATCATCAATCTGAAAACGGCCGCCGGTATCCAGAATCAGCACATCGGCCTTCCGCCTCGCGGCTTCCGCGGCCGCGCGTTTGGCGATCCCCGGCACGCTCTCGCCCGGCTGCGGGGTGACAATCTCCACGCCGGTCTGCTCCGCAAGAATCCGCAGCTGGTCCACCGCGGCCGGACGGCGGATGTCGCACGCGGCCAGCAGCACACGCTTCCCCTCCTGCTTCCACTTCAGCGCCAGCTTGCCGCAGGTGGTGGTCTTGCCGGCCCCGTGCAGGCCCAGCATCAGGATCACCGCGGGAGACGGGGCAAGAGTGAACCCGGCCGGTTCGCCCCCCAGCAGATTCACCAGTTCGTCATGCACCACCCGGATCACCTGCTGGCCCGGCGTCACGCTGTCCAGCACCGCGCGGCCCAGGGCCTTCTCGCGCACCTGCGCGATGAAATCCTTAACCACCCGGAAGTTGACATCCGCCTCCAGCAGCGCCAGCCGCACCTCGCGCAGCGCCTCCTGAATGTTCTTTTCGGAAAGCCTGCCGTAGCCGCGCAGGTTCTTGAACACCTTCTGGAGGGAGGCGGAAAGGGAATCAAACATTACCGGCGGTCTCCGGGAGGCGCCTGAATCAGTCCGCGGCCGTCGCACCGGTTGCACGTTCGATAATGCCCCGTATCGGGATCCTGCAGGCGCCCCATGCCCCCGCACGCGGGGCACAGCTTGTCGTTTTCATCCAGCCGCCGGATGAAGCGGAACCCCACGCCGTAGCAGACCGGGCAGTGAAGGGCCGTCTGCCGTTCAGCCTCGTCCTCCTCCATGATCGTTCCGGTGCCGCGGCAGTACTGGCAGGGCAGGCGCTCGAGGCCGCTCATCATGCCCCGGAAAAGCCGCTGATTCCGGCGCGTCCAGTTGGCCTGCATCACCAGCGCCACAAACACCACAATGATCACCGGGCCCAGAATCGCCTGCTGGGGAATCTTGAACTTCCTTTTTGCTTTGAGTATGCTCATGCCTTCCTTCCCGTCACCATCCGCTCCAGCCCGGACAGATCGCGCTTCACGGCCACTTCTTCAAATCCATTCTGTTTCAGCATGTCCGCCACATCGTGACCCTGCGAATGGCCGATTTCCAGAAAAATCCACCCCGGGTTTTTCAGGACCGCCCCGGCCTGCGGAATCAGCCGGCGGATCACATCCAGCCCGTCCGGCCCGCCGGCCAGCGCCGCCTGCGGCTCATGCCGCCGGATATGCGGGGGCAGCTCAGCCCACTCGCCCGAGGGAATATACGGCAGATTGGCCGTCACCGCATCCAGGGATCCGGGCGGGAACCCCGCGAGCAGGTCATTCCTCACCCAGCGGATCAGTTCCCCCAGGCCGTTTCGCTCCGCGTTCTCCCGCGCAAGCGCGAGAGCCTCCCCGCTCCGGTCTATGCCCGTGAAACGCCCCTGCGGCCGGGCTTTGCACAGCGCAATCGGTATGCATCCCGAGCCCGTGCCAACATCCGCGAGCGCGGGCAGCGGAATCTTCCACAACTCCGCCGTGTCCAGCACAAGCTGAACCAGCTCCTCCGTTTCCGGACGCGGAATCAGCGCGCGGGAATCCGTCTTCAGCGTGCAGTTGAAAAAATCCGTCTCGCCGGTCACATACTGCAGCGGCTCATGCGCCAGCAGCCGCTCGCGCCCCTGCTCCACCGCGCGGCGCAGGGCCGCCGCCGCGGGATCGCCCATCCGGGTGTAAAGCTGAAGCGGACGGCACCCGCAGTAATGGGAAACCAGCAGCTCCGTCATTCGGCGCGCCTCGTTCAGGCCATGCTCCGCCAGCAGATCCTCCGTCTCGCGCAGCAGCTCGCGGACTGTTTCAGGCTTTGAGTTCTTTTTCAAGTCGCTCCGCCACGTCAAACTCATAAAGAGCGTCAGTCAGGCCCCTGATATCCCCCTCGATGACGCGGTCCAGGCTGTAGACCGTGAGATTGATCCGGTGGTCCGTCAGGCGGTTCTGCGGGAAATTATACGTGCGGATCCGCTCGCTCCGATCCCCGGAGCCCACCTGCGACTTGCGCTGGCTGGCATACTTCGCGGCCTCCTCCTGCTGATACTTGTCCAGCAGGCGCGCCTTCAGCACGCGCATCGCCTTCTCGCGGTTGCGGTGCTGCGACCGCTCGTCCTGGCTCTGCACAATCAGGCCCGTCGGCAGATGCGTAATGCGCACCGCCGAATCCGTCGTGTTCACACTCTGGCCGCCCGGACCGGACGAACGGAATATATCAATGCGGATCTCCTCGGGCTTGATGTCAATATGATCCACATCCTCCGCCTCCGGCAGCACCGCCACCGTCGCCGCCGACGTGTGAATCCGCCCGCTGGCCTCGGTCTCGGGCACCCGCTGCACGCGATGCACACCGCTCTCGTAGCGAAGCACCCGGTAGACATCCTCGCCCTCCACCGCAAAAATAATTTCCTTGTACCCGCCGACCGCCGACGGGCTGGCGTCCATCAAATTAACCTTCCAGCCCTGCTCCTCCGCGAAATGGGTGTACATCCGGAACAGGTCGCCCGCGAAAAGCGCCGCCTCCTCCCCGCCTGTGCCGGCGCGGATTTCAATGATCGTGTTGCGGCTGTCCTCGGGACGGGGCGGAAGCAGGGCCACCATCAGGTCGCGCTCGGCCTTCGGCTTCTCCTCCTCAATGCGCGCGAGATCATCCTCCGCCATCTGCTTCATGTCCGAATCCAGGCCGGAATCCTCCAAAAGCGCCCGCGTCGAAGCCGCCTCATCCTCCAGCCGGAAAAAGCGCTCCGCGGCGGTCAGCGTCTTCTTCAAATGCTTGTGCTCCGCCACCAGCTTCTGGAACGCCTCCTGCCGGGCGGTAACGCCGGGCTCGGACAGCTTCTGCTCCACGGCCGCAAGACGGTCGCGCAGCTTCTGGATATAATCGCGGGTGATCATGCCGTTTCCGGACATAAAAAGGGCGGGCTCGGGGGCATTGCCTCCACACCGAACCCGCCTTCTGAAAATCTAGCTCTTCTTTTCGGTCTGATAGCGCTTGCGGAAACGCTCAACACGGCCTTCCGTGTCAATGTACTTCGCCTGGCCCGTGAAAAACGGGTGGCACGCCGAGCACGAGTTCACATGCATCTCCTTGCGCGTCGAACGTGTATGAATCACATTCCCGCAGGCGCACGTCACCGTCGCGTCTTCATAAGTCGGATGTATATCCTTTTTCATTCTTCTTCCCTTTCCAGTCCGGCGGCGGCCTGCGCAGCACACCCCCTGCTCAATCAAAACCGCCAGAATCTAATCGCCGCCGCGCGCGAATGCAAGGGTTTTGCGCAAAAAAATACCGGCCTCCACAATTTCCGTCCCGCCCCCTTTTCCGGTTGCACCCGCCGGCGCATTTCATTAAAGTCATCTGCGTGATGCATGCATCACCCGTTTTCAGCGCTGCAATCAGCCGAACCAGACGGGAATCGGCGGGGGCGAAGCCTATCCCCGGTCAAAATCCGCAGCAACCGGCCCAAAAAGCAGAATAATGCAGATTTTTGGCCAAAAATCAAGGTTTTTTGCCATTTTTTGACGTTTTTTGACGTTTTTGGGCCTTTTTTGACCATTTTCAGGCAAAAAATCGCATTTTTAGGCCCTTCATCAATTATCGCGGAAATCCTTGAGATCCAAATCAACTCCCGGCGCGAAATGATAAACATTGCGCCGCCTTCACGGCGCTTTGGAGTGCGGTGGCTGGACGCCGCTTTCACCGAATTCACAGACGGCTTTTCATGTTCGTCGTTCCATGATCACGACAGCCGGGGACGCCTTTATTTGCAGGGGTTCTGGTGTAGTAGCCGCTCTGAGAGCGGCATATGTTTCAGAATGCGCCTCACAGAGGCGCTACTACACCGCCGCCGTGATCACGCCGATTCTCCGGGAAATTATGTTCCCAGCCCCTGTACCTGGCTGAGTCCTGTTCTTTATTTCTTCCCCGCCGCCAGCTCCATTTCGACCAATGTTCCCACGAAAATCGTAGAAGAACTAAAAAACGGCCAAAAAGTTCCCCAAAACGTCAAGAAATGGCCAAAAAACGCTCAAAAACGCTTAAAAACGGCCAAAAACAGTAAAAAATGGCCCAAAATCGAGAATTTATGAAAATATATTCGCACAAAGACACAGAGACACAAAGATGCCGGAATAATTTGCCATTATAATCCATGCTTTCTTCTTCATGCTCTTTGTATCTTCATGCTGAACTCTGTTTTGGCCGCGGCTCTTCATAATAACAAACTTTCTGAAAACTCGGCGGCTTCGCGTCTTTGTGCGAAAAATCCTCATTCTTCGATTCGTGTGCATGAGCATTCATGCGCCGTTAAAAACGGCCAAAAAACGTCAAAATAGCCCCAAAAACGCGCATTTTCTTAATATAGTACCAAAATGGTCCTATTTATATTCGTGTTCATTCGCGTTGATTCGCGGTTCCAGTCTGTGCCTTTCCGCGGCCAATATCTGAAGTCGCCACAAAATGCACAATAAACACATAAAAGATGGAAAGAATAAAGAGTTCGCACAAAGCCGCAAAGCCGCAGAGTTTCAGAGAAGAATATTCATGATATTCTGAATACTGAATTCCGACTCCTGTATTCTTCCTTGCGCTCCTTGCGCTCTTTTGTGGTGAATTTTCTGAAGTCTCTGGTCTCTGGACTCCAGTCTCCATCTGCGCTCTTTTGTGGTAAATCTCCCGTATTCTGACCCCTGAACCCTGAATCCTGACTTCTGACTCCCGAATCCTTCAACCTTCAACCTGGAACCTTCAACTTTTAACCTGCGACCTTCTGCACCCGTGAAATCCGCGCCATCCGTGGTCAATTCTTCTCTGCGCCCCTGCGTCTCTGCGCGAGAAACTCTTCTTTGCGACCCTTGCGCTCTTTTGTGGTGAATTTTCTGAAGTCTCTGGTCTCTGGACCCCAGTCTCCATCTGCGCTCTTTTGCGGTGAATCTCCCGTATTCTGAATTCTGAATCCTGACTTCTGACTTCTATCTTCTATAACAAATCCGCCGGACTGACCGCCGGACTCCGGAAATCCTTCACCACATGCGTATAAATCATCGTAGTTTCAACATTCGCATGACCCAGATATTCCTGAATCTGCCGCAAATCCACGCCGTGCAAAAGCATGTGCGTGGCGAAACTGTGCCGCAGCGTATGCACCGAGACCGGCTTCATGATATCCGCCGCGTTCGCCGCTGCCTTCACCGCCCGCTGGATCATCATGTCGCTCACATGATGACGCCGCACCAGCCCGCTCCGCGGATCCATCGAGAGCTTCTCACTCGGGAAAACCCACTGCCATCCGAACTCCTTCCCCGCCTTCGGATACTTCCGCTCCAGGGCGTCCGGCATGAAAACCCCGGCCAGCCCCGCCGCCCGGTCCTTCTCAAACAAATTCTTCAGCTTGCCCATGTGCTCTTTCAAAAGCGGCTTCGCCCGCTCCGAAAGAAGAGTGGACCGGTCCTTGTCTCCCTTCCCGCCGCGCACAAACAAAAGACTGTTCTCAAAATCAACATCTTTCACGCGCAGGCGAACGCACTCCATCACGCGCAGGCCCCCGCCGTAAATCAGCTCCGCCATCAGGCGCTGAACCCCGGTCATGCTCTCAAGCAGCTCTCGCATTTCGGCCACCGAAAGCACCACCGGCAGACGCTTTCCCCGTTTCGCCCTGACGCCGTCCGCCAGATTACCCGGCTCAAACCCCAGAATCTCACGCGCCATGAACAGCATCGCGTTGAAAGCCTGATTCTGAGTGCTGGCCGCCACGCGGCGCTTCACCGCCAAATGCGCAATAAAATCCCGAACCTCAGAAGTCTGCACCACATAAAACCCGGATCCGTCATTGCTTCGGTCAGCCAGATAGGAAAAAAACCGCTGAACCCAGTCAACATAAGTCTGCTCCGTCCTGTAGGAATAGTGCCGAACCCGCAGCCGGTTCCGCAGAGCCTCAATCACCTCATCGCGGCCGACCTTGCCGTCCTCCCGTGTATTCACGGCGATGGCAGGGGCCTTCATGGGCTCCTCGATCTTCCGGAAATTCACAAAATACATCCGCAAAGCCCGTTCCGCCTGGGTAAGCTGCCAGTCGTCAATCCGCCCCGTCTTTTCCAGCGACTCCAGAAAGACATTCATCCGGTCGGCCAGCGTCAGCGTGTGGTCAGCGGAAGCCTCTTCAAAGAAGCGCCGGACCCACTTTACCATGAACGGAGCCTGCTTTTCAGAGACCAGTTTCTGGCGCAAAAGGAACTCACCGTATTCGGACAGGTTTAAATCATTATCCCTCAAAGCATTAAAGTCCATATCTGCATCCTCCTATACAAATAACAACGCGTTACATTTGCAATATTCCGCAGAATAAGTCAACATTTAATACACGTTACAATTCACCGGTGCACCGCCAGCAACTCCATAATTTCATTAAGAATATTAACTTTTCACTCTTGACCTTGACCGGCCACAACTCCAAAATCATGGCCATGAAAAGAGGGCACCCCACAAAATCAAACATGTTCCCTAGATAACGTTGGGCGTCTTGAATGTGATCTTTGCCCCGCACTTGCACACGGCGACATCGCCAGACCATTTGAGCCTGCGCCCGCACTCAGGGCAGTCGCGCAGATCGTTCAGCGGATGCTTACGATTTCTCATGCGAACCTCCATGCC
>JAKQHR010000098.1 GCA_029557905.1 Verrucomicrobiota bacterium | reverse complement strand
TGCGGACTGGCCACCAAGGCCGCTCCGGCCCTGACGGCGGGGCTGATGTATGCGCAGGGGGCATCGCTTCCGGAAATTTGCAAGGCAATCGAGAACCTTCCCAGCCGCATCGGCTATATTCCCTGCCCCGGGGCAATGGCCAGTTGCGGCACCAAAGCCCGCAAGGTCCTCAAGCATGTCCTCCCCCAGCTGGAGGCCGTATGAAAAACATTAAGATTACCATTGTGGTTGAAAATACGGCTTCGATGGAGGGCCTGCTTGCGGAACACGGGCTTTCAGTATGGATTGAAACCCCGAACGCGAACATCCTGTTCGATACAGGCCAGGGCCCGGCCCTGCCGCAAAACGCCGCCGCGCTGAAGATTCCGCTGGAGCGGGCAAATGCGATCGTGCTGAGTCACGGCCACTATGACCACACGGGCGGACTGCCCCATGCGCTGGAGCGCGCACCGAAGGCAAAGGTTTTCCTGCATCCGGAGGCGTTTGCGCCACGGTTCAGCATCCGCGACACCATCATGCGCGCCATCAACATGCCCTATCCGGCTGAAGGGGCTCTGAAATCGCACAGCGGGAACATCGTGCACACGGCAAAGTCCATGGAGGTTGTTCCGGGGGTATGGGTCACCGGCGCAATTCCGCGGCGAAACAAGTACGAAGACACGGGCGGCCCGTTCTTCCTTGATAAGCTGGGTCTGAAGCCCGATCCCATCCCCGATGATCAGGCCTTGTGGCTTGATACCGCGGACGGGACGGTCGTTGTTCTCGGCTGCGCGCATGCCGGAGTCGTCAACACACTGGAATATATTTCAGAACTCAGCGGCGCTTCGGAATATTTCGCCGTGATGGGCGGAATGCATCTGGCGCGCGCCACGGTCAAGCGGCTGGGGAAAACGGCCGAGGCCCTTGAACGCTTCCACGTGAAGCAGATTGCCGCCGGCCACTGCACGGGCGCAAACGCCATCGAGTTTCTGGCCCGGCGCCTGCCCGGCCGCATGATTCCCTGTGCCGCAGGAAGCGTATTTGCCTTTGACGGTTCCGCGCGGCAAAACGGCCCTTGATTGCGCCGGGCGTTTCGCTTACACATGCCGGAAAACCTCCCGCCCGGCTCGCGGGCGGCGCAGCAGGAAGAGAGACAGAATGAAAATTTCAAAGCATGCGCGGCATCACTACAGGAAAAGAAATCACGACGATCCGCTGACCCCCTACGGCAACCGCCCGATGGTGACCCCCATCGTGAACGCGGTGAACTACGAGTATCTCGACTTCGATGTCCTGCAGAAGATCACGGACGGAAAGATTGACGGCTACACGTATCACCGCGACGACAATCCGACGGTGCGCGCGGTCGAAAAACGGATTGCGGAGCTGGAGGGCGCGGAGGACTGCGTCGTCTGCACCACGGGCATGGCTGCCTGCTCCATGGTTTATCTGACCTATCTGCGCGCAGGAGGGCACCTGATTCTGTTCCACGACATCTACGGCGCGCACTACAAGGTGTCGCTTATCCTTGAACGCCTCGGGGTTGAAGTCACCTGGGTGGATGCCGCGGACTGGAAGAGCGTCAAAGACTGCATCAGGCCCAACACGCAGATGATATTCCTCGAGACGCCCAGCAATCCTCTGTGCAAGGTGATAGATATTGCGGCCACAAAGAAAATGGCCCGCAAGGTCGGCGCGATGGTCGTGGTGGACAACACGTTTGCGACACCGTATCACCAGCACCCGCTTGAGCTGGGCGCGGACCTTGTTGTTCACAGCGCGACCAAGGCTCTGGGCGGGCACAACGACCTCATGGCGGGCGCCATCGCGGGCTCGAAGGAGGATTATGACAAGCTGTGGTTCACGCGGCAGGCGATCGGAACGACCCTTGACGCCTATTCCGCCTCGCTGCTGGAGCGCGGACTGAAAACCTTTCCGCTGCGGGCCGAGCGGATGGCCTCCAGCGCGATGGCCGTGGCAAAGCATCTGGCGCAGTGCCGGGGAATTTCCGGCCTGCACTATCCGGGACTGAAGAGCGATGACGGCCGCAGAATATCCGCCCGGCAGATGGAGCACGGCTTCGGCGGCATGCTGGCGTTTGATGTGGGGAAAACGCAGGAGGACGCCAAGCGATTCATCTCCGCGCTGCGGGTCATACGCCACGCGGTCAGCCTGGGCTCCACAGAGTCGCTGATTTGCATACCGTTCCTGACGACCATGCTCTACATGCCGCCTGAGCGGCGCACTCTCTTCGGGGTCAAGCCCAACACGGTGCGGCTCTCTGTGGGCATTGAGCCGGCGGCGGAGATTCTGGCCGACATAGACCAGGCCCTGAAAAAGGTCGGGAAGCGCAAATAGCCCCGGCGCGGCAAAAAGTTCCAATCATTGGAAGTTTCCGCGCAAAAAGTTCCAACCATTGGAAGTTTTTTCCGCAAAAGTTCCAGTCATTGGAACTTTTGTATCCGGCTTTACAGAGGGGACGGACGGTGTTAGATTGCAGGAGCAGGAATCATTCATATCTCGAGCGCAATGAAAACAGCGGTGGACAAAAAGTTGCTGGCGGAGCGGATGGCCTCCTTTCCCGAACTCTGCCTGCGCGCGGGGATCCGGGTAACGCACCAGCGGACGGAAGTGTACCGCGAGGTGGCGGCCACGCTGGAGCATCCCGACGCGGACAGCATCTACCGGCGGGTGCGCAGACGCATCCCCCAGATCTCGCTCGACACCGTGTACCGGACCCTGGGCCTGTTTGGGGAAAAGGGCATCATCAGCCGCGTCAGCTATCCGGGCGACCGGGCACGGTTTGACGGCAACACGGGGCAGCACCACCACTTCATCTGCACAAAGTGCGGGCTGATCCGCGACTTCCGCAGCGACGCGCTCGATGCCGTGCGTCCCCGGCTGAAGAACGTGCCGTGCGGGCGGATCACCTCCGTGCAGATCGAGCTGCGCGGGCTGTGCCGCCGCTGCGCCCGGGCCTGAACCGCCTCGAAGAACTTATTTCCCTTTTTCGCTTGTTTTTAGGAATTATTACTATATAGTAATAAAACATTATCAACAGAGCGGGCCGCCCGAGCGGGGGAGCATCGGCCGGGCGGCCCGCGCAACTTCAGGGAGAAATCAGAATGACAGAACAGAATGCAGAAGTCCGCATGCCGCTGATCGGTGACAAGGCCCCGTCCTTCAGGGCCGTCAGCACCCAGGGGGAAATTGATTTCCCCAAATGGGGCGAGGGCAAGTGGGTGGTCTTTTTCTCGCATCCGGCCGATTTCACGCCGGTGTGCACAACGGAATTCATGACCTTCGCCTCGATGGCCGAGGACTTCAGAAAACGCAACTGCGAGCTGCTCGGGCTTTCCATTGACAGCATCTACGCGCACATCGCGTGGCTGCGCACGATCAAGGAGAAGATCGAATACAACGGGATGAAGGACCTTGAGGTCAATTTCCCGGTGATTGAGGACCTGAAGATGGACGTGGCACGGGCTTTTGGAATGCTGCAGCCCGGCGCAAGCTCCACACAGGCCGTTCGCGCGGTGTTCCTGATTGACCCGAAGGGCGTGGTCCGCATGATCATGTACTATCCGTCATCAACCGGCCGCAACATGGACGAGGTGATGCGGGTGCTCATCGCGCTGCAGACCGCGGACAAGCACGGCATTGCGACGCCGGCCAACTGGCAGCCGGGCGACGATGTGATCGTTCCGCCTCCGGGCTCCTGCGGCACCGCGAAAGACCGCACCGCAAAGCCCGATCCGGACGTGAAGTGCCTGGACTGGTTCATGTGCCTGAAAAAGTGCCCGAAATAATCAGCGGGTTCTGATCATCAAACGCCCCGGAGATTCCTCCGGGGCGTTTTCATGACTGACGGGGAGGGTTGTTCCGGCTGCTTATTTCGCGGGCCCGGCCTGCTCCAGCATGCGTATCATTTCAGGCGGGCCCCCGGGAGTCGCGAGGCTCAGGGCGGTTCTGCCGTAATTGTCTTCAATATGAGTGTCTGCGCCCCTGTTCAGCAGCGCTTTCACAATTTCGAGGTTTCCGATCTTTACGGCCTCCATTAGCGGCGTCACACCAAAATTATCCTGTATGTTCACATCCGCGCCATGGGCCAGCAGCGCGGCCGCGGTTTTGGCGTGACCCCGGCTTGAAGCGGCGCTCAATGCCGTTCTGCCGAAATTGTTCTTCGCATTAATGTCAGCCCCGCGCGCAAGCAGCATTTCAGCAACTTCGACATGCTCTCCTCCGCGCGCGGCCTCATAAAGCGCGGTTCCGCTTTCGACATGGCTTTTCCCGGCGGCTTCATTCACGTCTGCGCCGTGGTCCAGCAGGATTTTTACAATGTCCGTATGCCCCCTGTTTGCCGCCAGCATAATGGAGGTTTTGCCGTTGGCGTCCTTTGTGCCGACATCCGCGCCCTGTTCCAGCAGCGCCTTCACTGCATCGATATACCCGCCCCGTGCTGAAAACGGAAGCACCGGGGAACTCTTTTCGGGAAGATCAACGGCCTTGCGCAGCAGTGTCTCGACAACCCCGGCCTGTCCGCGCGATTCCGCCGCCTCCAGCGCGGCCAGCAGGTCCGCTGCCGAGCTGCCCGCTCCGGCCGCAAGCAGCGCTTCTGCCGTCTTCGGATTCCCGGACAACGCGGCCATCTTCAGAGCCGTGCGGTTGTGAGCATCTGCTGCGCGCACATCTGCTCCATGCGAAAGCAGAACCTCTGCCGTTTTGGCATGCCCCCTGGCCGCGGCGACATTCAGGGCCTTATCGAGAGATCCCCCCGCCCCGGCATCCAGCAGAAACTTAACCGTGCTGAAATGATCACCCTCAACCGCCGCCATCAGCACCGGCTCCAAATTCACCTCAGCCCCTTTGGACAAAAGCGCCTGGACCGTTTCGGTGTGCCCGCCGCGGGCGGCGGCCGTCAATGCCGCCGCCATGTCCACCGAGGCCTTCCTCGAGATCAATTTCTCAATTATCCGGGTATGCCCCTCCGCCGCCGCAATCAGCACCGCGGGATCACCGCTCATGCCTCTGGCGTTC
>JAKQHR010000077.1 GCA_029557905.1 Verrucomicrobiota bacterium | reverse complement strand
GGCGGGGCGACCGACGACCGCGCCCACGCGGGCGGCGGAAGCGCAGGCACGCGGCCAGCGTGCCGAGCATCAACCGGCGCGGCCCAGCGCCGTCCTTGCTCCGAGCCGCGTCCAGCGGCGAGGAGTAGAAGCACGGCGCAACGCGCCGTGCGTGGGGCGGCGAGGCGCGGGAGCGCCGAGCCGGGGGCATGGTCCGAGCGGCGCGTCAGCGCCGCGAGGTAGGGACGTTGATTCCGTGGCCGCGATCTGCTTTACTCATCACCAAGCACGGCGGTTTTCACGAGGTTCAAGAGACACCGCCAGGCTTTACATCCATTATCCGCCCGGGATGAGAACCCGGAGGGTTCGCGCTGAGTTCTCCGTCAGGAGAACGAAACGGCCCTGATCGCGACAGCGCATCAGGGAGCGAAGCGTCAATCCCGGCCTCTCCGCCAGGCTTCTTCACCACCCTTCTCCCGGGATGAGAACCCGGAGGGTTCGCGCTGAGTTCTCCGTCAGGAGAACGAAACGGCCCTGATCGCGAAGCGCATCAGGGAGCGCAGCGTCAATCCCGGCCTCTCCGCCAGGCTTATCTCCAAACATATTCCGGGATGAGAACCCGGAGCCGATGATATTTCCTCTCAAGCTCTGCAAGGGGCGTCATGAACTCCCTCTTTTCGTCTGGACACGGTAAGGGACGCGCCGCTCCCGAACATGAAATCCAATCTGGCGCGGCGAACTGGCCGGAGGCGCCATCAGTTGTCGAATCGCATTAAACAGATTCTGAATATTTTCGTCGTGCCCCTCGATGCGGCGTTCGAGTTCGGCCAGCTTGTGCGCCAGGTCGCGGTGCAGGGCCAGCGTTTCGCGCAGCCGCACAAAGGCACGCATGATTGCGATGTTCACCTGCGCCGCCTGTGGACTCCGCAGCACACTCGAAAGCATGGCCACGCCCTGCTCGGTAAAGGCATAAGGCAGGTACTTGGGGTGCTGGCCGCGCTTTAAGGTGCCAAACTGGCACCTTAAAGATGCCGCCTCTTCAGCGGTAAGCTGGATCATGAAATCCGCTGGAAAACGATCCAAGTTGCGTTTGACTGCCCGGTTCAAGTTCTTGGTCGGCACGCCGTAAAGCGTCGCCAGGTCGCGGTCCAGAATGACTTTCTGGCCGCGCAGCAGCAGGATAACCTCCTCTATCGGGGCACTGTCGTATTGCTGGACGGACTTCAGTTCCATTGTCTTATATCCGCATTTTCTTTCATACTTCAGTCCTCGCTGCCTCCTGGATACAGCGCCCGCTTTCTGGCCTGCAGGATAGCGGATCGTTCCGGGCGGCTCAAAACTGTTTCTCGAAATTATAGGCCAGAGGCCCTATTCCGTCTTCATGCTTTTCCTGATCTTCATGGTGAAATCTTTTCTGAACTCCGCGGCTTCGTGTGCGAAATCTTCTTCGGCCAATTCAGAAGATAAGCCACGAAAAAGGCACAAAAGGAAAAGAAAGAATTCAGAAGTCAGGATTCAGAAGTCAGAATGCGGCTTTTTAGACTGGAGACGGTTATATAGTACTAAATTAGTACTATTTCGCATTTTGGGGCGATTTTGGGCTGTTTTTCGCGTTTTTTGGGCATTTTGGGCCGTTTTGGGGCCATTTTTCGCGTTTTTTTGCGATTTTTGGGCATTTTTGCGGCTAATTTCCTGAGTTCATGAGTTCCAGATTTTCAGCCACG
>JAKQHR010000076.1 GCA_029557905.1 Verrucomicrobiota bacterium | reverse complement strand
CTTTCGCTCGGCGCCGATCAGATCGGCATCACCTTTTCGGTGGTGTCCGGAAACTGGTATCAGGTGCTGTATGTGACGGACTCACAGGGCGGCCTGTCTGCGGGAAGGCACTCGTTCACCAATATAGCGTCGGCGCTGTTTGAAGCCACCGGCATCAGCACGACGGTCTGGCAGAGTGTCGGTTCACCTCCGGACACGGCCCGCTATTATTTGATCAAGTGTCAGTGATATGAAGGTGGTAAGGCAGAAATCTCCGGATTCCCGCTATCGGGAGCTGCTGGGCGGCCTGTACGAGGCCGTCTTTATCTGCCGCAGCGACGGCCGTATTCTGGATACCAACGTCCGCGCCGAGGAGCATTTTCATTATTCCCGCGACGAGCTGCTCGCCATGAATGTCTGCGATGTGTTCCCGGGGCTTTCCCAGACCAAGATTGAGAAAATCCTGGGTTATTTGAAGGACCGGCGATTCACGGTGCTGAACGGGAAATGCGTGAGAAAGGACGGCACGATTTTCCCCGGGGAGACCTCTGTCAGCCGCATCCAGATGGCGGATGAAGAGGCCCTTGTTTTTTCGATCACCAACATCGAGCGCCGCGTCAAGACCGAGGAAATGCTCCGGACCGAGCACAACGCCATCCAGAATCTTGCCAGCGGCGTGGCCATCACCGGGCCGGAGGGTTTGCTGCAGTATGTGAACCCGACCTTTCTGCGACTGTGGGGGCAGCGGTCGGAAAACGAGGTGCTCAAGAAGAACATCAGGGATTTCATTCCGGCCGGGCCGAAAACAGACGAGATGATTGAATCGGTCCTGTCCGGCGCCACCCGCCAGACGGAGATGGAGGTGCCGCGGCCCGGCGGGAAACCGTTTTTTGTGCAGGTGTCGATTGCGCCGAACATTCCGCAGAGTCCGATATTCGGCAGCGGGACGAAAGTGATGGGCATGGTGTTCTCTTTCATTGACATCACCGACCGCAAAAGGGCGGAGGATGTCATTTACAAGGAGGCCCAGGCCCAGATGAAGCGTGTGCGGGACGAAAACAGCAAGTTTTCGGGCCTGCTCAATATTTTGTCGATCCCCGACCTGATCCAGTTGATCAGTTCCACCCAGAAAAGCGGGGGCATGGTTTTGACCGATGACAGCAACCGCAGGGTGGCAGACATCGCGTTTGCGAATGGGCAGATTGTGGCGGCCCGGTGCGAAAGCCTTACGGGTGAAGATGCGGTGCTTCAGCTCGGCCGCTGCGGCGGCGTTGAATTCAGCTTCGAGCCCGGTGAGCCGAAATTCAGGGATGCGAGCATCACCCGTCCCACCATGGCCCTGCTGCTGGAGATGATGAGACTGATGGACGAGCAGGCCTGAGGGCGGGCTGGAAACCCCCATAATCCCTGAAAAAACGCTTGCTTTATGATGCGGCCGGAGCAAAATGCCGCCGTAGATTGGTGTCAGATTAACAACAAACCGAACTGGAGGACATTCCGATGGCAATGACGAAATCGCAGATTCAGGCCGCGCTGGCCGAAAAAACCGGCCTGTCGAAGAAGGACGTTGCGCAGGTTCTGGATGAACTGGGTGCTTTGGCGATCAAAGAAGCGAAGAACGGTTTTGCGCTTCTCGGACTGGGCAAGCTGGTGCTGGTGGATCGCGCCGCCCGCATGGGCCGCAATCCCGCCACGGGTGAAACCATTCAGATCCCGGCCAAGAAGGTCGTGAAATTCCGCGTGTCTTCGGCCTGCAAGCAGGCGCTGCTGAAGGGTTAATTCGGTTTGCAGATGGAAGAGGGATGAGCGCGCTCATCCCTCTTTTGTTTTGCGGATATAGTCCTTTGAAACCGCCTGTCCAAGCGGCCCCAGCGCGGCGCGGTTCATGTTCATTTCCGCCAGCACGGCATCGGCCGTCTTGAAGTGGCACTTGCAGGCCTGAACCAGAACCTCGGGCCCGTGCTTCTGAACAAGGTCGCGGGCCACCGCACGAACCTGGTCGGACGCGCCCTTGGGAATCTTCACTTTGTATTTTTCCCCCAGGGCCTTCAGGCCCTGAAGGAATCCGTCGCGCGCGAGAATGGATGCAGCGGCCACGGCCGGATCGGCCTCCGCCTTGTGGCGCTGCACGAGTGTGATCTTCCGGCCCTTCTTCAGCAGGGCCTTTTCAATGGTCTGCTTCGGCCCGAACTGGTCGGCGATGGCCTTGGGGCATCCGGGCACCTTGTCCAGCAGGTTTTCGATGGCCCGCGCATGGCCCCACGCCAGCAGGCGGTTGACGTTCTTGATGCTTGAATAAAGGCGGTTGTAGGCTTCGGGTCCGATTTTTACGATGGCGAATTTGCCTTTCAGAATCTTCCGGATGGCCTCGGCCATTTTTTCGGCCTTGGCGTCGCTGGTGATGGTTTTGCTGTCGCGCACGTCCATTTCACGAAACGCGTCGGCAATAGCCTCGTCGGTGTAGACGGCGGCGATCACCAGCGGCCCGAAGAAGTCGCCCTTGCCGCTTTCGTCAATGCCCATGTGGGCTTCAATGGCCTCGGGATGCAGAATCTTGTCGTATCCGGTGACCACCTCGCGGAGGATATACGGCTCCAGCGTGAAGGTCACCCATTCCTCCGCGCCCTTGCCCTGCACAAGGCATTTCCCGCTGGTGTAGAGCGCCACGTTGTAGTCCGGCCCCTCCACGGCAATCCGGGTGTGCGGCACCTGTTTCGGCCGGTAGTTGCCCGTGCGAAGCGCCTGCTCCAGCTCGCGCTGCTGCTCCGGCGTGAGCTTGAAGGTGTATGAATTTTTCTTCATGAGTCCGCACGCTATCAGATCGCCCCCGAAAAGACAATCTGTCTTCCCCGAAGAGCCATTGATTTTGATCGGCGACCATGTTAAACAGAGATTTTCCAGATCAGGAGGACGAAATGAAAAAATACTCCGTGTTTCAGGCGCCGCTTTACGCGTTTTTCTCGAAAGATTTCTACGCCGATATCGGCCGCAGCCATCGCGGGACCGCCTTCGGTTATCTTTTTTTGCTTCTGCTGGTCTGCTGGGTGCCGGTGGTGATGACATGGCACGGGCCGTTTGCGGAGGCGGTGGACTCCTATGCGCCGGGCCTGATCGAACGCATTCCTGAAATGACCATTACGGACGGGCGGGCGGTTATCCACGCCGACCAGCCCTGTTTCATCCCCATGCCGCATTCCACCAACACACTGGCCATTTTCGACACTACCGGGAAATACACCTCGCTGGAAGGGCAGGATGCCTTTGTGCTTGTGACCGAAACGAAGGTCATCATGAAGCAGAGCGCGGTGGAAACGCGATCCTACAGCTTTGCAGAAATCAAAAACTTTGCGCTCACCCGGGAGAAAATGACGAACTGGGTGGCGCTGGGCAGAAAATGGATCATGCCGTCTGTTTATGCGGCCGTGCTGATCTCCAGTTTCATCGGCAAGGTCATCAAGATGCTGATCTATGCGCTGATAGGGCTGCTTTTTGCCAAATCCGCCGTGCCGTATGCCTCGGTCCTGCGCCTGTCCGTCATGGCCGGAACGCCCGCGATCGTTCTGCACACGGTTTTCATGCTTACACCGATTGGCTTTTTCATTCCGGGCATTGCGTGGTTTGTCCTGACGCTGGTTTATCTGTACATCGGGGTTCGGGCAACGACTGCGGCAGAAACGCCCGCGCCGACGTCCGTCTGAAGCGAAAAAATGGCCAAAAAACGTTAAAAA
>JAKQHR010000067.1 GCA_029557905.1 Verrucomicrobiota bacterium | reverse complement strand
CTTCATTTCCCGGACCCATTGCAGATACTCCCGGGCCATCGGAAACGCTGGTTCAAGCATAACGGCGATTTCCAGATCCTTTTCGGCATCAATAAAATTGCCTTCTCCAGTGGCGGCCACGCCGCGCCAGAAATAACCATCGGGCTTGTAGCGGTTCATGCGGAGCAGTTCCTCCGCATTCGCCCGCAGCGGGAATTCGTTGGTTGTGCTGAACACCTCGTGGTTCTTCTGTGAAAGCTCCGCAAACGCCTTTTCCTCCGGGGAAAGCTCCTGTTCGGGCGCCCTCCGCGCGCAGCCTGCGATAAGGGCGATCGCGCTGACGGCGGCAAGAAGATATGCTGCTTTTTTCATGAAAGTACTATAGCATCACATGGTCTTCTGCTCAAGCGAATCACATGGAGCGGTTCGGACGAAAGTTCACACCTGACTGATCCATCTCAGGAATCCGATCAATGCTCCTCCGGCAATCAGCCAGGTGGAACTGGTGCGGAAACGAATCAGCAGCAGTCCTGCGAGCAGCGCGATCATAACGCTGGCCGGGTCTGTCAGCGAAGACATGCCCAGCTGCCATGTCACCGCCGCCATCAGGCCCAGAGAGGCCGCATTCACCCCGTCCAGCAGGCTCCCCGCCCACGGCGATTTCCGCATCCGGGGGATGAGGGGATTGAAGAGCCCAACAAAAATGAACGAGGGCAGAAATATTCCGAGAGTGGCCGCCAGCGCGGCGGGCGGGCCGCCCATCTGATATCCGATGAAGGTTGCGGATGTGAACAGCGGCCCGGGCGTAACCTGTCCAATGGCTATCGCGTCCAGCATCTGCTGATCGGTCAGCCATCCGTAACGCACAACGAAATCGGCCCGCAGGAATGCAAGCAGCACATATCCGCTGCCGTACATGACCGATCCGATTTTCAGGAACGTGAGAAAGAGCCGCATCAGTCCGAAAGGGACTCCGGCGGGCGCGGCAGAAACCACGGGGGCGAGGGGGAGGGCAGCGGCGAACATGGCCGGCTGGATCCTCCGAATATTGCGCAGCAGCATTACGCCTGCCCCGGCGCCGAAAAGCAGCGCGATTTCATTCCCTCCGGCAAAGCAACCCGCAAGAACAAGCGCGGCCGCGGCTGCGGCCAGAGGGGTTTTGAGCGCTTTGCGGCCCAGCATCCAGAGGGCCTGCAGAATGATGGCTATGATGACCGGTTTCACTCCATCAAGAAGCCACTGGGCCTGCGGCACACTTCCATAACGGGCATACAGGCCGGCCAGCAGAAGCACGATCAGCATGGCGGGAACCACAAAACAGAAACCGGCCAGAAGCAGCCCGCGCCAGCCCGCGCGCAAATAGCCGAGATGGATGGCCATTTCCGTTGAATTCGGTCCGGGTATCAGGTTGGTCGCGCCGACCAGTTCCAGAAACTGACTGTCGGTCAGCCATTTCCGGCGAATCACAGTCTCATCGTGCATCATGGCCAGATGCGCCGCCGGTCCCCCGAAGGCGGTAACCCCCATGCGCAGAAAAAGTCGGGCCACTTCCGCCAGCCGTGCGCCTGTTTTCTCGTGTTGATCAGCCATGCCGCCGGTTTATAGCATCCGGTCTTTCCGGGGCTCAATCTTTTCTCTAACCCGATAATCCCCTGATCAGGTCTTTACCTCTTGACCTGCGACGGCAATGCCGCTACAAGGGCACGGAATTTTAGACCAAAACAGAAGGAATGGTTCGAATGAAGGCATATAAAACTGCAATTCTGGGTGTCCTGGTGACGGCAATGGTTTTTCCCCTGCGGGCAGCGGATGATAAAACGGGGGAGATCACGCTTGATCAGATTTCCGCCCGCGCGGAGGAAAACCGGAAGCAGTATGAGCAGCTCATTAAATCGCTTGAACGAACGGTAAAAGAAAGCCAGCAGCGGGTCACTGTGCTGAAGCAGCAGAAGGACAACTGGAAGACAGAGATTTCCTCGCTGGAGACGGAGATTGGCGACCTGCAGGCGGAGCGGAAACGGCGCGAAAAGGAGATCGCCCAGCAGGAGGAGCTTGTCATTGGACTGCAGCAGAAATTCAAACTGCTGGCTGAAACCATCGACATTTATGAAAACGCCGCAGATTTCCAGGCCCAGATTCAGGAGAAGGATGTCATGATCAATGCCCTTCAGCAGCGCGCGCGCGCGCTGGAGAAGGAATCCGCCGCCGCCCGGAAAAGTGCCGACAAGCTTCTGGCAGAGACCCGCCGCGAATCGGAATCCTGGCAGAAAATGACCCGCGACTATCAGCAGAAACTGGCGGCCCAGGAAAAACGAACGGTCCAGCTTGAGCAGGAGCTTTCTGAAAGCTCCGCGCGCATCAGGGAACAGGGCAAGAAACTGGACGAAGAAACCACCGCACGCCGTTTTCTCGAGCAGGTTGTGGCCGACCGCGACCGCCAGTTGTCCGAAATGCATGCCCTGCTGAAAGAAACTGAAGAGGAGAAAAACGCGGCGAAAGCCGATGCCCTTGCCACGCTGGAACTGCTGGAGTCGTTTCTGGCCGACCGCGACAATCTGAAGGGCGCCGTTGAGCGTGTGCGCGGAAATCTCGGCCGCTGACGGAAGTTATTTGAGTTCGTGATTGTGCGGGATGCACCGCCCGGATAGAATGACTGCACTATGAAACTTCAAATCAGCAGACCGATCGCATTTTTCGACATTGAATCCACGGGCGTGAATACCATGCAGGACAGGGTCATTGACCTGGCTGTGGTTAAACTGATGCCCGACGGATCCCGGGAGGTCTTCTCCTGGCGGCTCAATCCGGGCATGCCGATCCCGAAAGGCTCCACGGCCATACACGGCATCACTGACGCCGATGTCGCGAACAGTCCCTCATTTGCCGACAAGGCCGGCGAGATTCTGGCCTGTTTCGAGAATTGCGACCTTGGAGGGTTCAATGTGCTGGGTTATGACATTCCGCTGCTCCAGGCGGAGTTCGCCCGCGTCAACATGACCTTTGACATGACCGGGCGCAATGTTGTGGACGGCGCGCGCATTTTCCACCAGAAGGAGCGCCGCACGCTGACGGCCGCCCTCAAGTTCTACTGCAGCGATGAACACACCGATGCGCATGGTGCACTGGCCGACGTGGAGGCCACCATTCGCGTGGTGGAGGGACAGCTCGATCGTTACGACGATCTCTCCGGAAATGTGGAAGAGCTTTCGGCTTTCTGCAATCCGAAGAATCCCAATGCCATTGACGCGCAGGGGAAAATTGTCTGGAACGACGACAACGAGGCGGCCGTCAACTTCGGCAAGCATCAGGGACAGACACTGCGCTGGCTGGTGCGCAACGAGGCCGGTTTCATTCAGTGGGTTCTCAAGAAGGATTTTTCTGAAGACATCAAAACCATTCTGCGTGCCGCCCTGGCGGGCAATTTCCCCGTCCGTAAAATGGAAGAACCCGAAGCCTGAATTTTCGGCCGGCGTGTAGGTTGAGCCGTGAACGGGAGTGGATCCAATATGGACTGTCCGCTGTGCAATGCGCCGGCGGACTTTTTTGTTCGGACTTCCCTGCGTGACTGGCATCAATGCTCCCGGTGCGCGCTCCGGTTTGTTCCGGCGGCACAGCATCCCCCGGCAGGGATTGAAAAAGCGCGCTATGACCTGCACCGCAATGACCCGGCCGACAGCGGATATGTGGCCTACCTGAGCCGGCTGTTCCTGCCGCTCCGGGAAAGGCTCATGCCCGGCGCCCGCGGCCTGGACTACGGCAGCGGTCCGGCGCCGGTGCTGGCACGGCTTTTCACCGATGCCGGATTTCCCTGCGAACCCTACGATGTCTTTTACGCCCCCGAAACTGGGCGGCTCGCCTCTCAGTACGATTTTCTGGCCTGCTCTGAAGCCATTGAACATTTCTTCCATCCCCGGGAGGAATTTGAGCGTTTTCTGAAACTGGTTCGCCCGGGCGGCTGGATTGGAATCATGACCCAGCTGTATGATGAGGCGGCCCAGCCGTTTGATCAGTGGCACTACACCCGCGACGTGACCCATGTCTGCATCTTTGCCCGCGCCACCTTCCAGTGGCTGGAAAAGAGATACGGCCTCAGCGCCGAATATCATCCCCGCGGGGTTGTCCTGTTCCGGAACACCCAGACCGCATCACGCGGAAACGACAACACTTAATATAGGACTAAAACAGTCCTATATTGATGATGGCCCGAAAGATGCAGTCCACCGCGATCAGATATGCAGTCCGAAGGCAAAAAACGCGAAAAAACGCGAAAAAACGCCGGAAAACGCCTAAAAATCGCCAAAAAGTGTCAAAAAACGCTTAAAATTGGCCAAAAACGCAGATTTTCAAGAAAGAACGCACAAAAAAAGGCCGCGCGATGCGCGGCCTTTTTTTGTCCATTCAAAGGGCGGATCAGACAATATATTTTCCGCGGGGGGTGTAGTGAGTATGCAGCAGCTTGTGAGCAAGGTGGCTGCACGGCCCCTCCTTCAGGAATTCGTTGTAAATCCGCTCGATGGCCGGATTCTCGTGCGACTTGCGCACTTCATAGGCTGTATCCTCGGCGTAGATGGCGCGCGCGCGGGCCGCGCGGATTGCCGGGCTCGTCGGAATCGGCTGCCCGCCGCCTCCGATGCATCCGCCGGGACAGGCCATGAATTCGATGAAATGGCATTCGCTGAGTTTGCCGCCCGCTTTGATGTTTTCCATCACGCGCTTGGCGTTGGCGGTTCCATGGGCCACCGCAACCTTCAGTGTTGCACCTTTCAGCCACTTCCAGTCTTTCACGACGTGTTTCACGAGATCGGGCACAGGACCGACTTCCTTGATGGGGATTTCCGCGTAGCGGATGCCCTCCATGCCGCGCACGGGGATGATGTCCGCATGATCAAAGAAGTTCTCCACCTTCTTCCCTGTGACCAGTTCAATGACCGTTCGAAGGGCGGCCTCCATCACGCCGCCGGTCGCGCCGAAGATCACGCCGGAACCGGTGGCGGTGCCAAAGGGATCATCGAAGTCGGACTTCTCCATGGCGGGCAGGTTGATGCCGGCCTCGCTGATCATCTGCGCCAGCTCGCGTGTGGTCAGGCCGTAGTCAATGTCCTTGAAGCCGCTGTCGCACATTTCCGGGCGGTTGCACTCGAACTTCTTGGCGGAGCAGGGCATCAGGGCCACGGTGACGATATCCTTCGGGTCAATTTTCATCAGCTTGGCATAGTAGGTCTTGATGACCGCGCCGAACATCTGCTGCGGGCTCTTGGCCGATGACAAATTGGGGATGTATTCCGGATAGAAATGCTCCAGAAACTTCACCCATCCCGGCGAGCAGCTCGTGAACTGAGGCAGCGCCACGGATTTGTCCTTCTGAACCAGGGCCTTGTAGAGACGGATCAGCAGCTCGGTGCCTTCCTCAATGATGGTGAGGTCGGCCGAGAAGTTGGTGTCGAAGACCTTGTCGAATCCGCACAGGCGCAGCGCCGTGTTCATCTGGAACGTCAGCGGCTGGCCCGGCTCAAGGCCGAAGCACTCGCCGATGCCCGCGCGCGGGCTCGGGGCGGTCTGGATCACGACGTGCTTGGCAGGGTCGTCAATGGCCGCCCAGACCTCGTCGGCCGGGTCGTTCGCCCGCAGCGCGCCGGTCGGGCAGCGGTTGATGCACTGTCCGCAGTTGATGCAGACGACCTCGCCCAGCGGCTTGTCAACGAAGGTTTCCACTTTGGACGCCTCGGAGCGGCCGGCCACTTCCAGCACGCCGACCTCCTGCAGATCAATGCAGGTGCGCACGCAGCGGCGGCAGAGGATGCACTTGTCCATGTCGCGCACGACGGAGTAGCTGGAGCGGTCAACCTCAAAGCGGGGTTTATCGGGATGCCCGAAGCGGAAGAAGTCTACGCCGTACTCCTTGGCCAGCGCCTGCAGCTCGCAGTTGTTGTTGCGGGCGCAGGCGTAGCATTCCCCATAGTGCTTCGAGAGCAGCAGGTCGAGGATGTGCCGCCGGGCCTGGCGCACCTTGCGGGTGTGCGTGCGGACGGTGATGGGCGCGGTGATGGGATAAGCGCAGGATGCCTGAAGTGTCCGCTGCCCCTCCACCTCGACGGCACAGATGCGGCAGACGCCGGCCACACAGAGATCCTCGTGATAGCACAGCGTCGGAATGTGAATGTTCAGCTTCTTCGCGGCCTCCAGAATCGTGGTGCCCATCGGCACCTTGATCTGCTTGTCGTCAATTGTGACCGTGATGGTCGCGCCGATGGCCTTCTCGTTTTGGGGCGCGGCGAACTTCTGCACGGAACTGCTGACGGGTGCGCGTGATTCTTCTTTGAGCTTTATGTTTTTGTCTGTCATGATCGGTTCCTCGCTTGGGTCATTCCTGAGCTGCGCCGGCACGGCCCATGATTTCATCCGGGAAATTCTTCACGATGGAAAGAAATGCGTTCGGGCTGGTCTGGCCCAGCCCGCACTTGGAGGCGAGCTGCATGGTTTCGCCCAAGGCGCACAGTTCACGCAGGTAGTGCATGGAGCACTTGCCCTGCTGGAGCATGTGGATGCCCTCAAGTATCTTTCCGTTGCCCTCGCGACAGGGGGTGCACTGTCCGCATGACTCGTCATGGAAGAACTCCATGAAGTTTTCAGCCACCTTCAGCATGTCGCGCTGCGGGCCGAAGACGATAATGGATCCGCCGGTGGCGACATCCTCGAACGCGATCTTGCGGTTGAACTCGCGTGCGGGCACGCAGCTGCCGGAAGCGCCGCCGACCTGCACGGCCTTGGCGTCCAGTCCGCCGACGGCCTTCAGCAGTTCCTTGATCGTGATGCCCAGCGGGAATTCATAGACACCCGGCTGCTTGCAGTCACCCGATACGCTGAAGATCTTCAGCCCGGCCGACTTGTCGGTGCCGATCTTCTTGAACCACTCGGAGCCCTTGCTCATGATCGTTGCGGCCCATGCGAAGGTCTCGACATTGTTGGGGACCGTTGGATGGCCCAGGAACCCGGTGTTGACGGGGAAGGGCGGGCGGTTGCGCGGTTCGCCACGCTGGCCTTCCAGCGACTCGATCAGCGCGGTTTCCTCGCCGCAGATATAGGCGCCGGAACCCATGCGGACTTCGATGTTGAACTCGAACCCCTTTTTCCCGCCGGCGTTCTTGCCGAGCAGTTTGGCTTCGCGCCGCTTGCGGAGGATGCCTTCGATGTGGTCCTGCAGATAGGTGTATTCCCCTCGCAGATAGAGAATGCCTTTCTTTGCGCCGATCGCATAGGCGCAGATGGTCATGCCCTCGAACACGAGGTCGGCGTGATCGGTCAGGATCACGCGGTCCTTGAAGGTGCCGGGTTCGCCTTCGTCGGCGTTGCAGACCACATATTTCACCGGGTCCTTCGCGGCGGCCGCGAGGTTCCACTTCACGCCGGTCGGAAATCCGGCTCCGCCGCGGCCCTTGAGGCCGGAAGCGGTGATTTCATTGATGACGCCTGCGCGATCGAGTTCCAGGGCGGCTTCGAGGCCTTTACCGGCCTTCACCTTGCTGAATGTCAAAGGGGCTGTGTAGGTTTCGCTCATGCTATGTGTACCTCCTCCTTCTGGAGCGTGTGGGCCCCGAAGGCTTTGCGGCAGCTTTCAATGATGTCGTGGACCTTCTCGGGCGTGACATGCGTGAACACCTGCGAGTTGACCAGCAGGGCCGGCCCGTGGTCGCAGAGCCCGAGGCAGTTCGCCCATTCGAGCGTGAAGCGCCCGTCGGCCGTGGACTCGCCGAATTTTATGCCCAGATCGTTTTCGAGCTGGCGGGCCACGCGGGACTTGCCGGCCATGTCACACGAGATTGTGCGGCAGAGCCGGATGATAAAGCGGCCCTTGTACTTGGTATCGAGAAACGCGTAGAAGGTTATCACGCCGTAGACTTCAACCGGATGAATGCTCAATTTGTCGGCCACCACCTGCATGGCGTACTCGGTGACGCGCCCGTGACGCTTTTGGATTTCCTGCAGGGTCGGCAGCAGCGCGCTGCGGTTGCCGCCGTACTGATCAATCCACTTCGTAATATTCTCAGCAAGCTGGTCTCTTTCTGGTGTCAGCATGGGGATTACTTTCCTTTCTTTGCGGCCAGCAGTTTTTTCACCCGGGCGACGAGGTCGCCGGGATTGATGGGCTTCTCGACAAAATCGTCCACGGGGACGACGGATTCGTCCTTGCCGAAATCCATGCCAAGCACCTTGCCGAGGCTGGTGAGCATCAGGATGGGCCGGGTGAATCCGGTGCGGCGCAGTTCCTGGGCCATGGCGATGCCGTCATCGGGTTCGTCCATCATGACATCGAGAATCAGCGCATCGGGCTTGAAACTCTGAATTTGTTCCATGCCGGCCGCGCGGCTGCTGGCTGTGCCTACTTCGTAGCCTGCGCCGGCGAGAACCAGGGAACTGGCTTCCACCACATCGGGATCGTCATCAACAATCAGTATCTTGGCCATGATATCCTCCGAAAATTAAAAACTACCGCGTTGTTGATACCTTTTAACCCTCTGCCGCGTCAAACGATTTTGCAAACTAATATAAGATAAAAAGCGGGAATATATTAGAAAATCGGCCGGATTTCGCCTGACCCGCCTTCCGGAGAACAGGGGAAGGTGTCTGTTTTTTAAACAGGCTGCATGGCGGCCATTCCTGTGAAAAAAATCACAAAAAAGCGGTTGACCCAGTATCGAAAGCGCGTATGATGATTGTGAATGTTTTCACAGTATCCTTTGTTGGATATGTTTTATTATGTTTATGATCAAACGGTGGAGTTATGATTTCCGAGAAAACAATTGAACGCTTGAGTCAGTACCGGCACTTCCTCAGGGAATTCCTCAAGGAGAATGTGGACCACGTTTCATCCAGCACGCTGGCGGAACGCTGCCATGGGCAGTCGGCTCAGGTGCGGCGCGATCTCATGGAGATGGGCTACCGCGGAAAATCCACGCGCGGATATGATGTCGAAGATCTGCTGGCGGCCATCGGCTCTTATCTTGATCGTCCCGGCGGCGAGAAGGTGGCCCTTTGCGGCATCGGCAATCTCGGCCGCGCCCTTCTGACCTACTTCCAGGGTTCGCTCTCGAATCTGCAGGTCGTGGCCGCTTTCGACCGCGACCCGCACAAGACCGGACGCGTGATCCACGGCTGCCGCTGCTTCGACATTGAAATGGTTGAAAAGGTGATCGCGGAGCAGGGCATACAGGTGGCGGTCATTGCCGTGCCGGGGCCCGATGCTCAGCGCGTCGCCGACCGCCTTTTTGCCGCCGGCATCAAGGGCCTTCTGAATTTTGCGCCGACCCCGGTGCGCGTGCCGCCCAAAACGTATGTGGAGCATATGGATATGACCATGGCGCTGGAGAAGGTTTCGTTCTTCACTCGCCAGCTGGCGCCGGCCAGGGGAGCTCCAAAATGAGCAGGGCCATGGACAGCATTCTGAAGAAATACCGCCGGGCGGGCATCGATTCGCTGATTCCCATGCTTCAGGACGTGCAGGCGGAGCAGGGCTATCTGTCCAAGGATGCCGTGGCGGAGATCGGCCGGCATTTGAAGGTTCCCGCCAGCAAAATCTACGGCGTGGCCACATTTTACAACCAGTTCCGCTTCGAGAAACTGGGCCGCTATCACATCCAGATCTGCCGCGGAACGGCATGCCACGTGAAAGGATCCGCCACACTCCAGAAGGTCCTGGAGCAGCAGCTTGGCGTCAAGGCGGGGCAGACCACGCGTGACGGTCTGTTCAGCCTTGAAGTGGTGGCGTGCATCGGCGCCTGCGGTCTTGCCCCCGTGATCAGCGTGAACGGCGAATTTCATGCCAGCGTGAAGCAGGAGGAAGTCGGCAAAATCCTGGATGTCTACCGCCGGCGGGCGGAAAGCGAGGGCGGAGTATGAGCATCGCAACCACACCCTGCTGCGGCAAGTGCTGGCACACCCCGGACACGCCCTGTCCCGACATCGCAGTCTGCCTCCAGGAGGGGCCGCAGTGTCATGACGATGCGGTTTGCAGAACCGCCGTGAAAGAGCGCCTTGCGGCCGCCCGCAGGGATCATGTGGAGCGCCCGGTCATTTTCCTCGGGATGGGAACCTGCGGCCTGGGGGCAGGCGCGGCACGGACCCGCGAGGCCGTGATGTCATTCCTGGAGTCCAAAAAGATCGCGGCGGACATTGTTGAGACGGGCTGCGTGGGCATGTGCTCGGCCGAGCCGCTGATGGATGTGCAGATTCCCGGGCGCTCCCGCATCTGTTTCAAACGGGTCACGGAGAAGAACGCCGCGGCCATTCTTGAATCCGTTCTGAAGGGCGCCGTCCCCGAGGGCTCGGCGCTCGGTCAGTATCGCGGCGGACAGGCATGGGCTGATGTGCCGGTGCTTTGGGAGAGCAGCTTTTTCAGGAACCAGCCCCGGCGGGTGCTGAAGAACTGCGGGATCATAGATCCGGGAAGCATGGACGAATATATCGCGCACGGCGGATACCGGGCCATGGGCATGATGCTCAAGAACATGACGCCCGCTGAAGTCTGCGATGTTGTTGAACAAAGCGGCCTGCGCGGACGGGGCGGCGGCGGATTTCTGACGGGCCGGAAGTGGAAGTTCGCGCTGAACACCGTGAGCGACCAGAAATACCTGATCTGCAACGCGGACGAGGGTGATCCCGGCGCGTTCATGGACCGCGCCGTGATAGAAAGCGATCCCCACCGCCTGATCGAGGGCATGGTGGCTGCCGCATACGGCATCGGCGCGACCAAGGCCTATGTCTATATTCGCGCGGAATACCCGCTGGCCATTGAACGGCTGATCCGGGCGATTGCGCAGGCGAAGGAGGCCGGCTTTCTCGGCTACAACATATTCGACAGCGGATTCAACCTGGACATCACAATCAAGAAGGGGGCGGGCGCCTTTGTCTGCGGCGAAGAAACGGCCCTGATTCACAGCATCGAGGGCAAACGCGGGATGCCGCGCGTGCGTCCGCCGTATCCGGCGGTCAGAGGACTTTTTGACCGGCCCACGATCATCAACAATGTGGAAACCCTGGCCAACCTGCCGGAACTGATGGAGAAGGGCGCCGCATGGTTTTCATCCATCGGGACAAAAACCAGCGCCGGCACCAAGGTGTTTGCGCTCTCGGGCAATGTGCGCAACACGGGTCTGGTCGAAGTGGCGATGGGCACGAAACTGCGCGACATTGTTTTCGAGATCGGGGGCGGGATCGAGGGCGACCGCAGGTTCAAGGCCGTGCAGATTGGCGGGCCTTCGGGCGGCTGCATCCCGGAGCATCTGCTGGATATTGACATTGACTATGAATCTCTCAAAACCGTGGGCGCCATGATGGGTTCCGGCGGCCTGGTGGTAATGGACGAACGCACCTGCATGGTGGACCTTGCGAAATTCTTCATGGACTTTATCCAGCGCGAGAGCTGCGGCAAGTGCATTCCCTGCCGCGAGGGCACCCGCCGCATGCTGGAGACCCTCAGGCGCATCACGCGCGGTCGAAAGAGCGAAAAGGACATTGATGCGCTGGACCGTTTCCAGAGCGTGGTCTATATGGAGCGCCTGGCCAAGGTCATCGGCGACACCAGCCTCTGCGGGCTGGGCCAGACGGCCTCCAATCCGGTGCTGAGCACGCTGCGCTATTTTCGTGACGAGTATGAGGCGCACGTCTATGACCGGCGCTGCCCCGCGGGAGTCTGCAGCGAGCTCGTGACCTACCGCATTGATGCGGCGGCCTGCAAGGGCTGCACGCAGTGCGCCAAGAAGTGCCCTTCCGGCGCCATCATGGGCGCGCGGAAGGCCCCGCATTACATCATCCCCGACAAGTGCATCGCCTGCGGCGCCTGCTTTGATGTGTGCCCGTTCGATGCGGTGCGCAAGGAGTAACGGCTATGATTACCATTGAAGTCAACGGAAGGCCGATCGCGGCGAAGAAGGGCGAAATGCTCATCGCCGCGCTGGATCGCGCGGGCATCAAGGTCCCGACCCTTTGTTACATGAAGGACCGGTTCCCGACCGGCGCGTGCCGCATGTGCGTGGTCGAAATAGAAGGCCAGAAGGGCCTGATCCCGAGCTGCGCCTATCCCGTGGCCGAGGGCATGAAGGTGCAGACGCATTCGCCGCGCGCGGTGAACGCCCGCAAGACCATTGTCGAACTCCTGCTGGCGGACCATCCGGACGACTGCCTCTACTGCGTGCGCAACGGCAACTGCGACCTGCAGAAGATGGCGGAGGACCTGGGCCTGCGCCGCCGCCGCTACGCGGGAGAGAAAAGCGTCTGGAAGATGGATCTTTCCAGTCCCGCCATTGAGCGCGATCCGGACAAGTGCATACTCTGCGGCAAATGCGTGCGCACGTGCGAAGAGGTGCAGGGCGTATCCGCCATATCCTTCGCGGGCCGCGGCTGCAGGACCTTCATCGGCACGGCCTTCAACGAGGGCATGAACATCAGCAGCTGCGTCTACTGCGGTCAGTGCATCAAGGTCTGCCCCACCGGCGCGCTGCGCGAGCGCAGCTCCATCAAGGAAGTCTGGGGCGCGCTGAACGATCCGGAGATGACCGTGGTGGTCCAGCACGCGCCTTCCGTTTCGGTCACCGTGGGCGATGCCTTTGGCGTCAAGCCCGGGGTGGACATGGCGGGCGCCATGACCACCGCCCTGAGGCGGCTGGGGTTTGACTATGTTTTCGACACATCCTTCAGCGCCGACCTTACGATCATGGAGGAGGCCTCGGAGCTGGTGCAGCGCATCAAAACCGGCGGGAAACTGCCGATGATGACCAGCTGCTCGCCGGGATGGATCAAATACGTGGAGCAGAATTATCCCGAATTCATGGGCAATCTTTCCACCTGCAAGAGCCCGCAGCAGATGATGGGCGCGGTGATCAAGAGCTACTTCGCCGAGAAAATGGGCCTTTCCCCGAAGAAAATCTTCAGCGTCTCGATCATGCCCTGCACAGCAAAGAAATTCGAGGCCACGCGCTCCGAGATGGGAACACGCAGCATTCCGGACATCGATGCCGTGCTGACCACACGCGAGTTTATTCGCATGATCCGCATGAGCGGGCTCGACTTGAATGATCTTGAACCCGATACGGCCGATACGCCGTTTGGCGAACGCAGCACGGCCGGGAAGCTCTTTGGAGCATCGGGCGGCGTGATGGAGGCGGCCGTGCGCACGGCTCACTATCTGCTGACCGGCCGCGAGCTGAAGGTTATGGCGCTGGAAGCCGTCCGCGGGATGAAAGACCGCAAAGAGGCCCAGCTGGAAATCAACGGCATGAAGATCGGAATCGCCGTGGTCAACGGGCTCGGCGGGGCGAAGCCTCTGCTCGACGAAATCCGCGCCGGCCGGGATGACCTGCATTTCATTGAGGTCATGACCTGCCCCGGCGGATGCATCAACGGCGGCGGCCAGCCGATTGACATGAACATGGATGCCGTGAAGGCCCGCATGGCGGCGCTGTACCAGCTGGATGCGAAAGCCCGGCTGCGGACTTCGCATTCAAACCCGTCCATTATGCGTATCTACAAGGAATTCCTTGGGGACCCGCTGGGGCCTGTCAGCCACAGGCTGCTGCACACGAAATACATGGAAAGAAAGGTGCTGAACTGAAAATCGGGGAGAACAATGCGGCGATTGTAACCATCCCGGAGCGCTGCCGGGTCTGCTACACCTGTGTGCGCGAATGTCCGGCAAAAGCCATTCGCATTCTGGAGGGACAGGCGCAGATCATCTCCGAGCGCTGCATTGGATGCGGCAACTGTGTGCGGGTCTGCTCGCAGGGCGCAAAGCAGATCGTCAACACGATCTATCAGGCCCAGGCGCTGCTGGACAGTGATCATCCGGTGTCGGCGCTCGTGGCGCCGAGTTTTGCGGCCGAGTTCGGCGAGGATCTTGCCCGCCACGTTGTTGCCGCCATCCGCATGCTGGGCTTCAATCATGTGTTTGAAGTCGGTTTTGGCGCCGATCTGGTGGCTCACCGCTATCAGCAGCTCCTCCTGCAGGATACCGGCCGGCGCTGCATCGCAACAAGCTGCCCGGCGATCGTGCTGTATGTCGAAAAGCACCATCCAAGCCTTGTGTCCTCGCTGGCGCCGGTTGTTTCCCCGATGATTGCGATGGCCCGCGTCGTGCGCAAGATTCACGGCGGGGCCATGCGCACCGTGTTCATCGGCCCCTGCACATCAAAAAAGTTTGAAGGCGTGGACGAAGATGTCTGCGGAGAGATCAACGCCGTGCTGACGTTTCGCGAACTGCGTCAGATGTTCGACGGCGCGGGCATTGTTCTGGAAAAGACGGAGCCATGCGATTTTGAACCGCCCCACGCCGGGCTGGGCGCCCTCTTCGCGCTTTGCAGCGGTTTGCTGCAGGCCGCCGGCATCAACGAAGATCTTGTTACCGGGGATGTGGTGACGGCCGCCGGCCGGCGCGGTTTTTTGGAGGCCATGAAGGAGTTTGAGAGCGGCGACCTTGACGCGCGTCTGCTGGAAAGCCTCGCCTGCGACGGCTGCATCATGGGGGCCGGCATGAGCGTGGATCTGCCGGCGTTCCGCCGCCGATCGAGGGTAAGCCGCTATGTGCAGCGCCGCCGCCGCGAGCTGAATCTGCAGCAGTGGCAGGCCAGCATGGAGTGGTTCGGGACATTGGATCTCACCCGGAATTATCGTTCCCGGCGGGTTCCCGTGACGCCGCCTGATCCCGAGCGCGTCCGTGAAGTGCTGCGCCGGATGGGCAAGGAGGGTCCTGAGGACCTGCTCGATTGCGGCGCCTGCGGTTACGAGACCTGCCATGCTCACGCAGTGGCGATCTGCGAAGGTCTGGCTGAAAGCGAGATGTGTCTTCCGTACACCATTGATCGCCTGGAGCAGGCTGTTAATGACCTGGCGCAATCCAATGAGCAGCTGCTGACCACCCGCGACGCCCTGATGCAGTCGGAAAAACTCGCCAGCATGGGCCAGCTGGCGGCCGGCATTGCCCATGAGGTGAACAATCCGCTGGGTGTGGTGCTGATGTATGCCCATCTGCTCAAGGACAGCTTCGAGAAAGACAGCCCCGCGTGGCGCGACTCCGTCATGATCGCCGAGCAGGCAGACCGGTGCAAAAGAATCGTGGCCGGACTTCTCAACTTTGCCCGCCAGAACAAGGTCCTGCGTCAGCCCGTGGATGTCCGCCACCTGATCGGGCAGAGCGTGAAGCTCATTTCCATTCCCGATACGGTGAAAGTGTCCGTTGCGGAGCAGACGGGGAATCCCGTGATTGACGTGGACGGCGACCAGATCGTGCAGGTGATCAGCAATCTTGTCAGCAATGCGGTGGCGGCGATGCCGAACGGCGGAGAGCTGAAAATCGGTGCGTCGGGCGATGATTCCCATATCCGCATTACGGTTGAGGACACCGGCATTGGCATTTCCGAACAGAACGCGAAGAAGGTGTTTGAACCG
>JAKQHR010000065.1 GCA_029557905.1 Verrucomicrobiota bacterium | reverse complement strand
CGAACTGGCAGATTTGATGGAGAAGGGGGCCTGCACATCGGAACAGATTGTCCGCGATCTGCTGGAGCGGATCGAAAAAACGGACTCCCGCATTTGCGCCTACCTTTCGGTCAATGCCGATTCTGCTCTTGCCCAGGCCCGGGCGGCCGATTCCGCCCGCGCGGGCGGTGTGCGCAAGCCGCTGCTCGGCATTCCCGTCGCGGTCAAGGAACTGCTGAACGTGAAAGGACAGCCTTGCACCTGCGCCTCAAAGATTCTGAAGGGCTACACCGCCCCCTACACAGCCACCGCCATGGCGCGGCTGGAGGAGCAGGGCGCCGTTCTGCTCGGCCGCACAAACATGGACGAGTTTGCCATGGGGTCATCAACGGAAAACTCTGCGTACAAAGTCACCCGCAATCCGTGGAACACCGATTGTGTTCCCGGCGGCTCCAGCGGCGGTTCCGCCGCCGCCGTCGCCGCCCATGAAGCTGTTTCGGCCATTGGAACGGACACTGGCGGTTCGATCCGTCAGCCCGCGGCATTCTGCGGCTGCGTCGGGCTGAAGCCAACCTACGGCCGTGTTTCCCGGTACGGACTGACAGCCTATGCCTCGTCGCTCGACCAGATCGGGCCCATCACCAAGGACGTTCGTGATGCCGCCATTCTTCTGCAGGCCATGGCCGGGCACGATCCGCTGGATTCCACTTCAGTGGACCTCCCGGTGCCGGATTATGCAACAGCCCTGCAGTCCGGCCTGAAGGGCATGAAGCTCGGAATGCCGAAGGAATATTTTATCGAGGGCATTGATCCCGAAGTGGAAAAGGCGGTGCGCGCCGCCGCGGAGAAGTGCAGGGAGCTGGGGGCCGAAATCGTTGACGTCAGTCTCCCGCACACGCCATACGCAATTGCTGTCTATTACATCATTGCCACCGCCGAGGCCTCTGCCAATCTTGCGCGGTTTGACGGAGTGCGCTACGGGGCGCGCGTGGAGGGCGACAGCCCGATTGATATGTACGGCAAGACCCGCGCGGCCGGCTTTGGCGAGGAAGTGAAGCGCCGCATCATCCTGGGCACCTATGTGCTTTCGAGCGGCTATTATGACGCCTATTACGCCCGCGCGCAGAAGGTGCGCACCCTGATCCGAAAGGACTTCGAGCAGGTGTTTGAGACCTGCGATGCCGTTCTGGCTCCTGTTGCCCCGACAGCCGCCTACAAAATCGGGGAAAAAACTTCTGATCCACTCCAGATGTATCTGGGCGACATATTCACCGTCACCGCCAATCTGGCGGGCATCTGCGGGATGTCGGTTCCCTGCGGACGGACCGCGTCCGGCCTGCCGATTGGTTTGCAGATACTGGGTCCGGCCTTCAAGGAGGAGAACATCCTTCGCGCCGGTTATGCGTATGAGCAGGCATCCGGATTTTCCCTGTGCGGCCCGCCGGCCCGGTGAGCCTCAGTCCTCGGAGATTGTGAAGAAGAACGCCGCGCCTTTGTTTTCACGGCCCTCGGCGCGGATGGTTCCTCCATGCCGCTGGATGATGCGGTGAACGATGGCCAGGCCCACGCCCGTCCCCTCAAAGTCCTCCGCGCGGTGCAGGCGCTGAAACACGCCGAATATCTGGTCAACATAATCCATGTTGAACCCCGCTCCGTTGTCGCGGATGGCATAGACGGTCTGCCCGTTTTCCTCGAACGACCAAATATGGATCTTCGCATGTTCAGTATTTTTTGTGAATTTAACGGCGTTTGAAATCAGGTTGGTCCACACCTGGCGGATCAGCACGAGATCGGCCTGCGCCGGGGGCAGGGGTTCAACCTGAAATTCAACTTGGCGCACGGCCGGATCGGGACGGCATTCAGCAGCAACCTCCCTGACCAGCGTGTTCATGTCAACCCGCAGGCGCTCCAGCGGTTTTCGGCCCAGGCGGGAAAGCGAAAGCAGGTCGTCAATCAGCTGGCCCATGCTGCGGGCGTTGCGGGTGATCACGGCCAGGAAATGGCGGCAGGTATCGGGGATGTCGTCTCCGGCCTCTTCAACGAGCGCGTCTGCAAAGCCGTTGATGGCGCGGAGCGGGGCTCGCAGGTCGTGCGATACGGAATAGGAAAAAGACTCGAGCTCCCGGTTGGCCGTCTCCAGCCGGCGCGTCGTCTGGGCTTGAAGCCGGTTGGCCTCCTGCAGATCCTCCAGCAGATTGGTGATGCCCCGGTTCAGCACCTCGACCTCTGCCACGCGGTTCTTCAGGCGCGCCTCGGCCAGCTTCCGCTGATTCACTTCCTCCACCATTTCCGCCTGCTTGAGCCGAAGATTGTCCATGACCTGCGCCATTTTCCGTCTGCCTTCTTCCAGTTCCCGGCGCTTCTGCTGCAGCTCCTGCAGCTCCTCCGACACCATCCGGCTCTGCGTTTTGAGATTATCCTCGATAGCCGTCTGGCTCTGTTTGAGCCGGTCTGCAAAGACCTTGATGACGCGGGCGAGGTCGGTCATTTCATCGTCGCCTTTGGGGGTAATCCCGGCCTCTGCTTCATTTCCGGTTATGCGGCTGACCTCGTCACACAGTTTGCGCACGGGCCGGAGCACCGCACGGGCGGTCAGCACGCCGCCGGCCGCCGCCGCCAGAGTCGCCAGCGCGGCCGTTGCGATAATCAGGGCGGGGCTGAAGCCTCCGGCCAGCGCCAGTGCGACCAGCAGCCACAGCAGGAGCAGGGGGGCCCCGAATCCTGCGATCAGTCTGGTCTGAATTTTCATGACGTCCGTGCCATCCGCGAACAGAATATTCTATACCCGGTGCCTGCGGTAGAAAAAAGTTCCAACCATTGGAAGATTTTCCCGAAAAAGTTCCAATCCCTGGAAGTTTTCCCGGGAAAAGTTCCAATGCCTGGAACTTCCGGTCAGATCTGCAGGATGCGGCTGGACTCGTCGAGGTTGATGCCCTTGAGGCGCATTTTCAGGGCTTCGGGATTGCTGGCGTTGGCCATGCCTTCCTCTTCAGTGATCTGACCGGACCGGATGAGGTCGTAGATGGATCCGTTGAAGGTCTGCATGCCGTCCGGCCCGCCGACTTCAATGGCCGCCTCGAGCAGTTCCAGCTTGTTCTTGCGGATAATCTTCGCGATCGTTCCGTTGTTGATCATGATTTCAACCGCGGGCACCACCCCGCCGCGGATGGAGGGGATCAGGCGCTGGCAGAAGACGGCATGCACGCTGCTGGCCAGTCCCATGCGGATCTGGTCGCGCTCGGATGCGGGAAAGAAGTCGAGAATACGCGCGATTGATGTGGCGGCCGAAGCCGTGTGAAGCGTGCTGAAGATGATGTGGCCGATTTCCGCCGCGGACAGGGCGGCCATGAACGATTCGGCATCGCGCATTTCTCCGACCATGATCACGTCCGGATCCTGCCGAAGCACATGCTTGAGCGCGGCATGAAACGACATCGTGTCGAGCCCGACTTCGCGCTGGGAGATGATGGCCTTGTCATCGTTGAACATGTATTCGATGGGGTCTTCAATCGTGATCACGCGGCAGTTCCGGGTGGTGGAAATCTCGTGCATGATGGCGGCCAGCGAGGTGGATTTTCCCGAGCCGGTGGTGCCGCTGGCCAGAATGATGCCGCGCTTGACGGCGGCAAACTGCTTAAGCTGGGGCGGGAGATGGAGCTGTTCAAACGTCGGGATGGTGGTCTTGATGTTGCGGAGCACCATGTTGGCCGTGCCCTGGCATACAAAGGCATTCACGCGGAAACGTCCGACGCCCTCCTCGGCCAGCGAAAAGTCGGCTTCATGCTCGATTTCGAACTGGCGCACGAGGCGTGTCGGGAGAATCGCCTTGAGATAGCTGTCCATGACCTCGGGCGTCACGGTTTCCTTGCCCTGGGGGATCAGCTTTCCGCTGACACGAAAAACCGGCACGTTGCCGGATTTGAGGTGGATGTCTGATGCGCCGTCGGCAGTTGACTTGGCTAGAAGTTCTCGCAGTATGGACATAGAAATTCCGATTCCTTTGCAAGACAGTGAAGCTGCTGTTTGATGCTGGGGGCCAGATCCACAAAATAGACCCAGTTCCGGTAGCCCTTGCATGTGTCTTCAAGCACGGACTGCACCACCACACCGCAGCAGCAGATTTTCTGCATGTGTCCATCCGCGTCAGGCAGATTCACCGCCACCTCGAGCATCAGGTCCTCCTGCAGAGCGTCGTCCGTGTAAAACTGTATTCCGAGCGGACAGCAGCGGAATGTGACCGGCTGACGGAAAGTTCCGGACTGGTCAAGGCAGATCGAAACATCATTTCTGCCCGGGTCAACGTTTTGTTTAATCATAACTACTTGTCCTGCCGCACATGCGGATGCCATCAACGTGAAAATGTAAAATACCCTCCAGCCTTTGTCAAATGCACCCTCGCGGAAAAATCAGCGCATCCGGTAATTGGCAATGACCGAGACCATGAAGAAGATGATATTCGGGGTCCATGCGGCCAGCCACGGTTCAACAACCTGTTTTTTCCCGAGCGCGAGACATAGGTTCATCAGTATATAATAGGCAAAGAACAGCGAAAGGGCGATGGCTATGCCCAGCAGCGCGCCTTTCCGGCCGGTATGGGTGCCGCAGGGGATGCCCAGGAGCACCACAATCAGGCACATCCAGGGCAGGGCCAGGCGGTGATGCATGTCGACCATGATGCGCGCCACGGTATCCCCGGAAATCTCCCTGTGAGTTTTGAGGAATGTCCTGAATTCACGGGACGAAAACTGCTCCGGGACCGACGGATCCTTGCGTTCGTTGATGAAGGTTTGCGGGGTTTCATTGAAGTCCGTCATTTCCATCATGCGCTCGAACTGGGGCGGGCCGAGGGGATGACCGTTGGGATCATACGCCTGCTTGACCAGATCAGTTAGCCACCAGCGGCCGTCCAGCCATTCGCCTCGCCGTGCGGTGATTTTCCAGTCGTCGGAAAGATCGGGCCGCTGCTGGATGATTGTGACATTGACCATCAGGTTGGAGCGGGTGTCGAAGGACTCAATCAGCCAGTTCCTCTTCTTCCGGGCATTGTTGAAGGCGAGGTTCTGGGAAATGTAGACCTCCAGTTTCCCCTTGTGGCGCTGCGACCGCACATACTGGTTGGTCCAGTAGGCCGACCAGGGCCCGATCGTCTCGTGGATGACAACCACTCCCGCGCTGGATATAATCCCGACGGCCACAAAGGGGGCCAGCAGGCGAAACAGTCCAATCCCGCTCGCGCGCATGGCTGTGAGTTCGTTGTTTTTGGTCAGCCGGCTGAGGCTGTAGAGCACGGCCAGCATCAGTGAGACAGGCATGACATAAACCACGAGCGAGGGCATGAGCAGCACATAATACTTGAACACATCCAGCGCGGGAGTTCCGGCATCAATGAAGTCGCCCAGGTTGTCAAACAGGTCGAAAACTATGAAAATCATCATGAAAGCCGCAAGGCAGTAGGCCAGCGGCACCATCAGCGTGTGCAGAAGGTGTTTGTCTATGATTTTCATGCGCAGGAACATTAACCTTCAAAGCTTCCGAGTCAATCGTGAAATGAAAAACAGCAGGAGGCAGGGCCGCGCGCGTTTTTTTGATCGGCTGCGGCCCTGCGGGTGTCATAGGATGAGACTGTAAATGCATTTTTCTTTGGAACAGATGGCGGCTGTCGCTCTTTATCTGCTGGCGGGCGAACTTCTCTATATTGAAGTCGTGAACCGCTGGCTGATCCTGATCCGCGACGGCCGCCTGAAAGGAGTGATCATTGCCGGCGGTGTGCTTGCCGTTGCGGCCGCCGCTGCATGCGCGGGGCTGCGGCTTCCATGGTGGCCGGCCTCGGCGCTGCTGGCTGCCATGCTGATGCTGGAATTCCGGCGAGTGCGCATGCGGCGGGCCATTCACGGAAGCTGGCCGGAAGGGCCTCGTCCGCACCGGCCGTCGCTGCGACGGCCCTTTACGACGACCGATTTCCGGATTTACCGCTACCGGATTGAGCTCCCGGACTGGCGCGGCCGTCCGGTCCGCATTGTGCATCTGACTGATATGCACGTGCACCGCCGGATTCCTGACGCTTATTTCCGGCGCGTGATGCAGGCGGCCCGGGATGAAAAGCCCGATCTGGCCTTTTTCACGGGGGACTATCTGGCCGGCCAGACTCCGCCGGAGAGACTGCGTGAACTGCTCGGACCCGTGGGCCGCTCCGGCGATTTTGCCGTTCTGGGCAATCATGACTTCTGGGATCGCACAGAGCCGATAACCCGGGCCCTGAAGGATGCCGGTATCCGTGTGCTCTCCGGCGAATCCGTCCGGGTGGCCGCCGGAGGCGGGGAACTCCTGCTGACCGGCCACGACTACCCATGGGGCGCGCAGCAGAAAACCCTCGATCCTGCGCCGCCGGGCCTGCCGCACTTTGTGCTCACCCATACCCCTGACAACATCTACCATCTGGCGGCGGCGCGGCCGGATTGTGTCTTCGCCGGACATTGTCATGCGGGACAGATCCGTCTGCCTTTCTGGGGCCCGGTCGTTGTGCCGTCGGTCTACGGCCGCCGGTTTGATCACGGACACTTCATAGTGGACGGGGTTCACCTCTTCATTCCCAGCGGTATCGGTGTTGCAAATCCGCTGTTCCGGATATATTGTGAGCCTGATTTTTTTGTGATTGATGTCAGAGGAGTCGGCCCGGCCGTTTGACGACGGAAAAGCATTTTATGAACACCATTGTAAAAACCATTGTGCTGCTGGTGATCTCAAATACATTCATGACGTTCGCATGGTATGCGCATCTTAAGAATCTGGGGCACAAGCCGTGGGTCGTCGCCGCGATGGTGAGCTGGAGCATCGCGCTTTTTGAATACCTGTTCCAGGTGCCCGCCAATCGCATCGGCTACGGCGCACTTTCGCTTCCCCAGCTCAAGATCATCCAGGAGGTGATCACGCTGACCGTGTTCATCCCATTTGCCCTGATTTACATGCGCCAGACATGGTCATGGAACTATGTCTGGGCCGCCCTCTGCCTGATGGGCGCGGTGTTTTTTGTCTTTCGTGATCCGCGCCCCGCAAAGCTTCCGCCGCCCGCGGTCGCAGTTCAGGCGCCGGTCAGCTCCCGCTAGCCCGCCGGCTCAGTTCATAGCGACCGCTTTCCCGCATGCGGATTCCCGGATGCGAGCGGAGCGCCTTCAGCCAGAATCCGGTGCCCCGCCTGCTTGCGGGGCGCAGCAGCTCGTTGGCCTCCCGCGCGATGACGCGATAGTTCACGGGGCCCTTGAACTTTTTCAGCACATCCGCGAGGAAATGAGAGATTCCCCCGTCAGCACTGTATATCCGTCCGTCCGCCGCCACCACGATGTCGGCGCAGTGCTCGGCCATCAGCTGCGCGTGTTTCCGGATCGAAGCCCTGCTGCCCAGGCCGGCTTTCTCCAGGTGCTCGCATATTTCCGCAAGCCGTCCCCGACCGTCATGCTGACGCAGCCACGCGAGGATTTCCGGGGGAACGCGGTCCAGATCCTCCGCGGACCACAGACTGAAGAATCCGTTGCGATAGGTGATCCGTGACCCGCTCAGCCCGCACAGCAGCAGCAGCAGGGCACAGGGATTGGAATAATCGAACAGGGACCGGCGGGTGTGCTCAAAGAGATCGCCGCAGGCCATGCAGCCGTCCGCGGTTTCCAGCATGCCGGTGAAATAGTCGTGCCAGGGCACCAGACTGCAGCGGCACAGACGACTCTCGAGCCGCCGCATCGCCGTCTCCTCGATTTGGCGGATGCGCTCACGCGTGCGGTGCATCCGGTTGCCGATTGCCTGAAGGGTCATGGAGCTCCCCGATGGCAGGGGGGCCGCGAGGTCAAAGCCGTAACGGAAGGAAAGCACCGTGAATTCATCGTCATCGAGGAACGCATGCAGAAGATCAATGAAATGCGTGAAGGCCAGTCTTCCTTCGGCCAGCCGGTCGCACATCCCGAAATACTCATGAATCTGGCCCAGCGATTTCTTCCCCAGCGCATGAAGATTGAGCAGGTCGGAATCCTGCCATGCCCGGAGATCCCCCAGGGCGGACAACCCCGCGATGCGAGTGCTGTGGACCACTCGTGCGGGCAGCCCGGACTCCTCAATGGGCCAGCCGCTGATTTCCTCTTCCGGAACCGCAGGTGCAGTTAACATGCTTTCACTAGTGCAAAAACAGGGCAAAAATGTCAAGAATAAAAGTACTTCCCGCGCGTTTTCCCCGTTCCGTTCCGCGGAAAAAATATTTCAGTTCTCATTGACGCATAAAAACTCATCGGATAACTTATGCGCTCCTTTGGTAAAACGTTTAATCATTGAGAAGACAATTCAGGAGGAACAGAAAATGGCAATTAAGGTTGGTATTAACGGTTTTGGCCGCATCGGCCGCCTCGTTTTCCGCGCGGCAGTCAAGAATCCGGACGTGGAAGTGGTGGGCGTCAATGATCCCTTTATCTCCGGCGATTACATGGTGTACATGCTGAAGTATGACACCGTGCACGGCCGCTTCAAGGGCACCGCCGAGTTCAAGGACGGGCATCTGGTGGTCAACGGGAAGAAAACCGCAGTCTATGCCCAGAAAGATCCGGCCATGATTCCCTGGAAGGAATGCGGCGCGGAATATGTGCTGGAGTCCACCGGCGTGTTCACCGTGCTGGAAAAGGCCGAGGCCCACATCAAAGCCGGCGCAAAGCGCGTGATGATTTCCGCCCCTTCGAAGGATGCCCCCATGTTCGTGATGGGCGTCAACCACGAGAAGTACAACGGCGAAGCCATTGTTTCCAACGCCTCCTGCACCACCAACTGTCTCGCGCCCGTGGCGAAGATTCTGAATGACAAATGGGGCATCGAGGAAGGGCTGATGACCACAGTCCATGCGACTACCGCCACCCAGAAAACCGTGGATGGTCCTTCCAGCAAAGACTGGCGCGGCGGCCGCGGCGCGGCGTTCAACATCATCCCCTCCAGCACCGGCGCGGCCAAGGCGGTCGGCAAGGTGATTCCGGAACTGAACGGCAAGCTGACGGGAATGGCGTTTCGCGTTCCGACGGCGGATGTGTCGGTTGTGGATCTGACCTGCCGTCTGGCAAAGCCCGCCACCTATGATGAAATCAAGGCCGAAATGAAGAAGGCCTCGGAAGGCGCGCTGAAGGGCATTCTCGGCTATACAGAAGACGATGTGGTCTCCTCCGATTTCATCGGCGAAGAGTGCACCTCGGTGTTCGACGCCAAGGCCGGCATCGCGCTGAACGACCGCTTTGTGAAGCTGGTGGCCTGGTATGACAATGAGTGGGGCTACTCCTGCAAATGCCTGGACCTGATGGTCCACATGGCCAGGAAGGCCTGAACAACATATTGAACCTGCGCGGGGCGGACTCCGGTCCGCCCCGCTTCCAAACAGGAATACGGACGAATATGAACAAACTGACTGTTCGCGATGTGGACTGCAAGGGCAGGCGTGTGCTGATGCGCGTGGATTTCAATGTGCCGGTGAAAGATGGCGTGGTGCAGGATGACACCCGGATCACCGCCGCGCTTCCGACCATCCGGTACGTGCTGGATCAGGGCGCGTCCGTGGTTCTGATGAGCCATCTGGGGCGACCGAAGGCAAAGGGCTACGAGGCCGCCTTCAGTCTCAAACCGGTGGCCGCCCGCCTGCAGGAACTGCTCAGCCGCCCGGTCCAGTTCGGGCCGGACAGCATCGGCGCCGAGACTCTGGCCATGGCGCAGGCCATGAAACCCGGCGATGTTATGCTGGTCGAGAACACACGTTTTTATGCCGACGAAGGCAAAGCGAAGCTGCCCGAAACCGCGACGGAAGAAGAGAAAAAGGCTGCCAAGGCCGAAATGAAGAAGAAGCAGGCTGAACTGGCCGCAAAGCTGGCGCCGCTGGGCGACGGCGAAATCTTTGTCAACGACGCCTTCGGCTCGGCGCACCGGGCCCATGCGTCCACCGCGCTCGTGTGCAAGTATTACAAGCGGAATGTCGCCGGATTTCTGATGGAGAAGGAAATCGAGTATATTGGCAAGGCGCTGGCAAGTCCGGAGCGGCCCTTCGTGGCGATCCTCGGCGGCGCCAAGGTGAGCGACAAGGTGAACGTCATCAACAACCTGCTGACCAAGGTGGATGCGCTGCTGATCGGCGGAGCCATGGCCTACACGTTCTATCGGGCGCAGGGCATCCCCACCGGCAAGTCTCTGGTGGAGGAGGACAAGATTGACCTTGCAAAGAACCTGCTGGCAAAGGCGGAGGAGCTCAAGGTAAAGATGCTGCTCCCGGTGGACCACGTCATCGCAGATGCCTTCGATGCAAACGCCAAAACCAGAACGGTCGGCCTCAAGGGCATTGAAGACGGCTGGATGGCGCTGGACATCGGACCGGAAACAGCGAAAGTTTATGCCGCTGAGGTGAAAAAAGCAAAGACCGTGGTGTGGAACGGGCCGATGGGATGCTTCGAGATGAAGCCTTTTGCAGAGGGAACTCTTGAGGTTGCAAAGGCGATCGCGGCGACGGACTGTCTGAGCATCATCGGTGGCGGCGACAGTGTCAGCGCCGTGAATAAAAGCGGACTGGCCGACAAAATGAGCCATATCAGCACCGGCGGCGGCGCCAGCCTCGAGTTCCTTGAGGGCAAGACTCTGCCGGGCGTGGCCGCGCTGAACGATAAGTAGATCAGGAGAGAAGAAGATGAGAAAGCCGATTGTTGCCGGAAACTGGAAAATGAACAAAACTGTGGCTGAGGCCATTGACCTCGCCGAGAGCATCAAGCGCGACCTCGCCGCCTGCCAGAAAGTGGATGTCGTGCTCTGCCCCCCGTTCACCGCGCTCAGCGCCGTCGGCAACGTCATCAGCGGCACTCAGATTGATCTGGGCGCGCAGAACATGCACTGGGAGAAGTCCGGCGCCTACACCGGCGAAATATCGCCCGAGATGCTGCGCGACCTTTTCTGTCACTATGTCATTCTCGGCCACAGCGAGCGCCGGCAGTATTTCGGCGAGACTGACGAAATCGTCAACCGCAAAGCCAAAACCGCTCTCGCCCTGAATCTGCATCCGATTGTCTGTGTCGGTGAAACACTTGAGGAGCGCAAGGCCGGCCGGACAAACGAGGTGGTGGAGAAGCAGGTGCGCGGAAGTCTTGCGGACTTCGGCGCGCGCGGCTGGCTTGAGAGCATCATCGCCTATGAACCGGTCTGGGCCATTGGCACGGGACTGACGGCTTCGCCCGCCCAGGCGCAGGAAGTGCATGCGCTGATCCGCAGCGTCCTGCAGGATATCTCCGACGAGCATGTTGCAAAATCCGTGCGGATTCAGTATGGAGGTAGTGTGAAGCCCGGAAACGCGGCCGAGCTTTTTGGACAGCCCGACATTGACGGAGGACTGATTGGCGGAGCGGCGCTGGATGCGTCCTCCTTTATTGATATTGTCCTGGCGGCCCAGGAAACCGCGTAAATTCAGATTGGAAATAGAAAATGCAAGAGATTATCCGTGCGGTACTGCTGGTGGTTGAAGGTTTGAGCTGTCTGCTTCTGATCGGTCTGATCCTGCTGCAGAAGTCACAGGGCGGCGGCCTTGGCGGCGCCTTCGGCGGCGGCATGGGCGAAACCCTGTTCGGTTCGCGCGCAGGAAATGTGCTGACCAAGGGAACCATCATCCTGAGTATCATTTTCATGGCCAACACGGTGGTGCTGGCCATCATGTTCACGGGCGGCCGCGAAGCCTCCCTGATGCAGACCATGCCCGCCGCGCCTGTGCAGACGATGCCTGCGGCGTCTCCCGCGGCGGAAGCTGCGCCGGCCCCGGCCGCGGCGCCGGTGATGGTGGAGGATTTTGCGGTTCCCGCGGAAGAAAGCGCTGCGCCGGCAGAATAAGCGGCATCATGACCGCCTTGAAACCCCATAGGCTCCTTGCGTATGGGGTTTTGTCTTTGGCCCTTTGCGGATGCGGGGAATCTTCCTTCCAGAACAGTCCCGGCGCTTTCCGCAGTTCAACCACTCGAATCCGCGGATTCGATCCTGTCCGGGCCGGCGATGTGGCTTCGCAGCTTGCGATGGGGAAGGTCTACGAGGGGTTGCTCCAGTATTCCTATCTGGACCGCCCTTATCGTCTGGAACCCCTGCTGGCCGAGGAAATGCCCGATGTTTCGCCCGATGGACTGGTTTTCACCTTCCGTTTGAAGCGGGGAGTGCATTTCCACGACGACCCCTGCTTCCCCGGAGGGAAGGGCCGCGAGCTGACGGCGGAAGATTTCATCTATTCGATCAAGCGGGCCGCCGACAAAAAGAACCTTTCCACCGGCTGGTGGGCGTTCAACGGCCGCATTCAGGGTCTCAATGAGTTTCGCGAGGCCGCCGCCGGCGAAAGCCCGACTGACTATTCCGTGCCGGTTGCGGGATTGACGGCTCCGGATCCGCACACGCTTCAAATCACGCTGACCCGTCCATTTCCTCAGCTGCTGTGGATACTGGCGATGCCATACGCCTATGCGGTCCCGCGCGAAGCGGTGGAATACTACGGGGAGAATTTTGTCAGCCATCCCGTCGGCACCGGGCCCTTCATCCTCAGCGAGTGGCGACGCAACTACCGGCTTGAATACCGGCGCAACCCCGCGTGGCACGGCGGCGCGCCCGGGCTGGAGCGGATTGTGGAATACATGATCGGAGATTCCTCCACGCGCTGGCTGGCCTTCCTGACCGGGCAGCTGGATTTCTACAAGGACATTTCCCATGACAACTGGGATGTCATCTTCAGGGACGGAGGTCGCCTCGCGCCCGAGCTGGCCGCGCGGGGCATCCGCGCATCCGGCATCGCCGGCCTGGACACATATTACATCGGCTTCAACATGGATGATCCGGTCGTGGGCCATAACAAAAAACTGCGGAAGGCTCTGACCTGCGCGTTTGATTCCGAAGCATGGATCAAATATTATAATCACCGGGTTACGCGCGCCCGCGGACCGATTCCGCCGGGTGTGGAAGGATATTCTGACGAACCCGCCCTCCATCCTTATGATCTGGAGAAGGCCCGGAAGCTTCTGGCCGAGGCCGGCTGGCCGGACGGACGCGATCCGCAGACCGGAAAACGCCTGGAACTCACACTCGAACTGGGGCAGACCGACACAGAGATCCGCGAATCCACGGAACTCTTCATTGGATTCATGGACAAACTGGGCGTGGTGATCAACCCGTCCTACAACAACAAGCCGGCTTTCTTCAAAAAAATCGAACAGCGCGAGGCGCAGATGTTCCGGCTGAGCTGGTTTGCCGATTATCCTGACGCAGAAAACTTCCTGCAGCTTTTTTACGGACCGAACGCATCGCCCGGGCCCAATCGCGTCAACTACCGCCGTCCGGAATACGACAGGCTTTACGAAGAGATTCGCGTAATGCAGGACGGGCCGGAGAGAACGGAACTCTACCGGCGCATGGCGGCCATGGTCGAGGAGGACTGTCCCTGGATATTCATGCATCATCCGATGGCCTATGTGCTGCATCACGACCGCCTGCGGAATTACGCGCCGCATGATTTCCCGTACGGCATGGAAAAGCATTTCCGGCTGGAGGAGCGGCCATGAGCCGGTACATCCTTCGCCGCCTGCTGCACATGATCCCGGCTCTTGCCGGCGTGATCCTTCTCACCTTTGTGCTCTTTAACGTCGTTGGCGGCAGTCCCGCCACTATGGTTCTTGGCATGCATGCCACAGCGCAGTCCCTTGAGGATTATGAAACAGCCCGCGGATGCAGTCTCCCGCTGTTCTTCGGCCGTGAAACAACAACCCGCGCATTTGAGGATATGGATGCCGCGCGCGCTTCGGCAGCATGGAAACTCAAGGATGCGGTTCTGTCGAAGGGAACGTACGGGCTTCCGCTGGCGCTTGATATCGAAGGCCCGGTCCGCTGGATATTCCGCGGCCGTGTCACCGGCGCGGCATCCCTTGTCTGCGAACGCCTGTCCGGAGAAAAGATTGCGGTTCCGCTTCGCAGGCAGGCAGAATTCACGGCTCTTCCCGGCGACCGCTACAGTCTTTCCGTGGAGCAGGGGACGGTCAGCATAAAAAACCTGCGTCTGCGGAGGCTGCAGGACAATCCGTTCCATTCGCAGCTTGTGCTTTATCTGCGCCAGCTTGCCCGTCTGGATTTCGGAATCTCGCTGGAGGCCAACCAGAAGGTCTCCGCGCTGCTGAAAAGCGGCATCCTCCCGTCGCTGTGCCTCACGGCGCCCATTCTGTTCGGCGGCACCGCGGTTGCAATCTTCATGGCGCTGCTTTGCGCGTATTTCCGTGACCGGTTCTTTGACCGCCTGCTGGTGGTGCTGGCCACGGTGCTGATGAGCGTGAATTATATCATCTGGGTCATTGCCGGACAGTATTTTTTCGCGTACCGCCTTGAATGGTTTCCAATCTGGGGTTTTGAATCCTGGCGCTATCTGCTTCTGCCGGTTTTCATCGGCATCGTGACCGGCCTTGGGCGCGATGTGCGGTTCTACCGCACCGTCATGCTCGACGAGATGTACAAGGACTATGTCCGCACCGCGCGCGCCAAGGGGGTCAGTCCCGCCGGAATTCTGTTCCGCCACGTGCTGCCCAATGCCATGGTGCCGGTGCTCACAAACGTCAGCATCAGCATCCCGTTCCTTTTCACCGGCAGCCTGCTCCTGGAGAGTTTCTTCGGCATTCCCGGTCTGGGCAGTCTGAGCATCAACGCCATCAACTCATCCGATTTTGACGTGATCCGCGCGGTCGTGCTGATTGGCGCGGTGGTTTATGTGGTCGTGAACCTGATCACTGATCTCTGTTATGCGTGGGTGGACCCCCGAGTGAGGCTGAAATAGAAATGAGCGCGAAGAACAGCATCTGGCATGAAGCATGGCTCCGCCTGAAGGCGGGACGCCTGCATCGCGCCTGCCTCGCGGTGGTGGTGCTGTTCACGCTGATTGCAGTTTACGGCGAAATCGCCCACCGCTGGTATCTGCACACGGACCAGACCCCGGCATGGAACAAAACCGATCTGTCGCAGCGCTATCTCCCGCCCTCCTTCCTGCGCCATCCCTTTGCTTCGGCGGATTCCATCGGGCAGGGGTTCCGCAATCTGTTCACCTGTCCGCTGGGCAGCGACAATCTCGGGCGCGATGTTCTTCCACGCATCATTCAGGGTGCGCGCATCGCGTTTCATGTGGGCATCATGACCTCGCTGATTGCCATTCCTATAGGGGTCCTTCTGGGCGCGCTCGGCGGATACTTCGGCGGGAAAACCGATGCCGTGATTGTCTGGCTCTATTCGACCGTGGCTTCGATGCCGGGCCTGCTGTTCATCCTCGCCATTGCGATGATTGCCGGCAAGGGCCTGCCGGGGATCTATCTGGGCATTGGCCTCACCACCTGGGTCAGTGTCTGCCGCGTCATCCGCGGCGAAGTCATCAAGCACAAGGACCGCGCCTATGTGCAGGCCGCGCGCGTGCTGGGCTACAGCCACATGCGCATCCTGTTCCGGCACATCCTTCCGAACGTGGCGCATGTCATCATCATTCTGTTCTCCATCCGCTTTCCAGCCGCGGTGGGGACAGAAGTCTTCATCAGCTTCCTCGGCGTGGGCGTGCAGAACGAGCCCTCGTGGGGAATCATGATCAGCAACGCGCGCCTGCGTCTCTGGCAGGGCATGTGGTGGGAAATGACCTTCGTCACGCTGGCGATTTTCCTGCTGGTGCTCTCCTTCAACCTGCTGGGCGACGCCCTGCGCGACGCCTTCGACCCCCGCCTGCGGACTGCGCAAAGCGGAAAGCATTGATTGTGGCGGTTGGGTAGGGCGGGCACTCCGTGCCCGCCGCGGCGCGCAAGGGACTGCGCGCCCTGCCGGAAGCCTCTGAGTTCTGTCCCGGTTTTGACGGAGCAAAACCCTCCATCACATCATTGCTGGAGGGAACCGCTCCTTCGGTTCCTTCAATGCGATTGACGGGCTTGCGGTTCCCGCCAGATGCCAAAAATCATCAAAAATCGTTAAAAAATGGCCAAAAAGTGCCCCAAAACGGTGAAAAATGCCCCAAAACGGCCAAAATTCGTTAAAAATTGATATTTTTTCGATTAAAGGCGCGAAGGGGATTGAGTACAGGGGCATGGACCCGGCGCGCAATGTGCGGGCGGTGAATGTGATCCGGGATTAATTCGGCGGGCGTTCGGAATCCTAATTCAGCAGCTTTTAAAGGAATGCGCCTTCCCAGACGCCTTTAAAGAACGAGCGCACGTTCTTCCCGATGGATCGGGTTTTATAGCCGCCCTCCTGAACAAAAAGTGTCGAATACGGCAGGCTCCCGATCACCCGGCCCATCGCGGCAAGGTCTTTGGCTTCGAGAGGCCAGGTTCCGGTCGGATCGCCGCGGGCCGTATCGAGGCCCAGCGCAACCACCAGAAACTTCGGATCGAATTTGCAGATTCTGCGAATGGCCCGCCGGAGAGCCTCCATGTAGATCTCGGGGGTGATGTTCTCGGGCAGGGGCATGTTGATGCTGAAACCCCGGCCTTTTTCCTCGCCGCGCTCCTCCATGAATCCGCTGAAGAACGGATAGGCGAAACTCGGATGCCCGTGGATGGAAATGGTCAGCACATCGCTGCGCTCGTAAAAAATGTCCTGCTGGCCGTTGCCGTGATGATAGTCAATGTCCAGGATGGCAACCTTCCCGAGCCGGCTCAGATAGTGGGCGGCGATGGCTGTTGAGTTGAAATAGCAGAATCCGCCAAAGCAGTTCCTTTCAGCATGATGTCCCGGGGGACGGACCAGGGCGTACGCGAGGTAGGATCCATCCACAACCGCCTGGGCCGCGGTCAGCGCGCAGTTGACCGCGTTGCGCGCGGCAAGATAGGCGTTTTTGTTCAGCGGAGTGAATGTGTCAATGCAGTAGTAGCCGGCGCGCATGGGAAGGTCTCTCGGCGGCCGGGTTTTGTTGCGGATGGGAAACACATAGGGATAGACAGACTCGTCCTCAGGCAGCGTCATGCAGACTTTCTGAAGATAATCCACAAAGGCGCGGTCGTGCACGTCCGTGATGTGATGCTCGCCGAAGTGGCGTTCAGGGATGGTGTGGAAAATGTCTGTTTTGCTGAGCGCTTCCAGCATGTTCTTCACCCGCACCGGGGACTCGACATATCCGCTGTCATGCACGTGGTGAATGGCGTGGGTGTTGTTGAACACAAGCGCAATGAGCTGATCCGGATGCGGAGCCGAGCGAACGGCCTCGACTTTCTTCTCTGTCCGGTATTTGAACGGCCGGAACCGGACCGGGTCATCTGTGATTGAATCCGTCACGGTGCGGACATAGTCCGGGCTGCACACGTCCTTGTATTTGCGATCGAGGATGGCTGCAACAATCTGGCGCATTTCGTTCCGGCCGAAACGGACCGTCTGGCCGAGGGGGTCCACGACAAGGTAGGGGGGATTGTCGCCGTCCGGCTTCACGGGTGTTTCGTATTTCGTCCCGATCATCGGTGTTGCGCCGTACCGTTCATAGAATTTCAGGCGGGCGCGGTTCTGCTTGAGCACTTCGGGCTCGCGGCAAAGGAGCGGATCGTCCGGCAGGCATTCGAAGAAAAGCCCCTTCACCTTGAGAAGGGCGGCCTCGGTCCTGAGACGATCATAAAGCGCCCCTCCGATGCCCCGGCCCGTGAGCTGCTTTGCGGCGGAAATATAATCGAGATAGCAGAAATTCAGGTCCGGCGCGTGCATCAGCAGGGCAAACCCGCTGACCCGGCCCTTCATGTCGTCGGCCACAAAAAGAATGGATCTGAGCTGGTACTTCAGAGGATTTCTGAGCTGGTCGGGGAGTTTGTCAACGTCTTTGGGGGACAGGCGGGGAAACTGATCGCGCAGAATCTGCAGGACCTGTGCCAAAGCCCTTTCGTTCGCCGGATTGGCGATATCATGGATTCTCCGTATCCTGAACATTGGTTTTCTTATATCATGGCATCGTGCGCGGTTCAAGATGCGTCGTCCGGTGCAGGTTTGAGGCTTTCAGGAAAGCCCTGATATTATCGTTTGCTGGGCGGGCCTTAATTGGCTAATATATGCGCATGATTAAGAATCGGGGCGGGCGTTTCCGTCAATCACCGCACCGCAGCCCGAAAAATGACCTGGCCGATGTCGAGGCGCTCGAAACCCTGAAAAAGGCCTGAAAACGCCTTAAAAAGTCAAAAAATGGCCTAAAAACGCATAAAAACGGCTCCAAAACGCTGAAAAATGCGAAAAATCGGCTGATTTTTAAAAAAACAGCTGTTGAAACAAAAAGAGGAGAAGAACATATGAATGACATTCCTATTCTGACGACGCCGGTTGTTGAAGGCGCGAAGGTGATGGAGTACAAGGGCATTGTCACGGCGCGCAATGTGAGAGCGGTGAATGTGATCCGCGATTTCTTCACGGCCTTCCGCGATTTTTTCGGCGGGCGTTCCGAATCCTATCAGGATGTGATGTCCGGGATGGAAAAGGAAGTGTTTCACGAAATCCGCGCCGCGGCGCTTCAGATGGGTGCCAATGCGGTGATCGGTTTCACGCTGGATTTCGACAATATCGGGTCCAAGAACAAATCCCTGCTCATGGCGCATGGCAAGGGCACGGCCGTTGTGATTCAATGAGACAAATGGATCAGGGCCGCGGATTGAGCTTGTTCGCGCCGGCGGAACAATCCATCATCTCCTGCGATGAATATTAATGGGAATTTGCTGTGAGTCTTTCGAGTGTCATTATGTATCGTCTGGCGGCCCTCGCCGGGCTGCTTCGCCGGGCGGAGGAAATGGCCCGCGCGGAAACAGTCCGCCGTGCCGCCAAACTCGGAAAAGATGTCTTCATTCCGGGCGACCTGATCGTCAAGAAGCCCGCGAAACTTTCCATCGGCGACCGGACCTATGTTTCCCGCGGATGCTTCTTCGACTGCAAGGGCGGGCTGGAAATAGGGCATGACTGCCACATTTCCACCGGATGCGTTATCTACACGCATGACCATGACATTAATGAAAAGATCCCGTATGGGAAAGAAATCGCGAAACCGGTGAAAATCGGCGACTACGTCTGGATCGGCGCGGCGGCACGTATTGTGCCGGGTGTTACGATCGGAAATGGCGCTGTGATCGGTTTCGGATGCCTGGTGACAGGTGATGTCGGGGAAGGGGAGATTGTCGGCTCCTCCGCGCATCGCGTTCTCAAAACCCGCGACCCCGAAACTTGGCAGCGCCTGCTGTCGGAAAAGACTTCAAGTGATCAATAAAAATGTGACTCCCAGCCCCGCGCGTCCACAGCGCTGGAAAGCGTCGGGCCGCACCCCTCGTATTCTGCTTTGCGGGGTTTTTGGACCGTACGGCGTGGATGATCCGTTCGGCCGCAAAGAAAACAACATGGAGCTGTATCACAATCAGGTGACACGGGTTCAGGGCCCTGCTTCGCTTCGTTTTCATCACCGCTCCTTCGGCCTGTATTTCATTGCCTCCAACATCAATGCCGATGTGACCGTGCTCGATTTCCCCTCCCGCCGCCGATTTATCCGGGAGATCCAAAAGGATTACGATGTGGTGGGCATCTCTTTTATCACCCCGAACTACATCAAGGCCCGCGAGATGGCACGTCTGGTCCGGGCGAATGCTCCTGGATCAATCATCGTTCTGGGCGGGCACGGTGCCGCCATCGAAGGCGTCGAGGATCTGATTGAATGCGACCACGTGGCCCGGGGCGAGGGGATCCGCTGGATGCGGAACTTTCTGGGCCAGGATTCGTCCGCGCCGATTGTTCATCCCATTTTGCCATGCAGCGAATATGAGAGCATCTTTGGGGTGCCCATTCCGGGTCCTACGCCGAATGTGCTGGTGCCGGGCCTGGGCTGCGTCAACGCCTGTAATTTCTGCTGCACGACCCATTTTTTTGAAAAGGCCTACATTTCGTTCCTGCGCACGGGCGAGGATGTCTTTCGGGAATGCTGCCGCATAGCCGATGCGCGCGGCACGAACGTGTTTTCCGTCATGGACGAGAATTTTCTGAAAGACTGCACCCGCGCGCGCGCACTGCTGGCCGAAATGGAAAAACACCAGCGGTGGTTCAGTTTCTACATTTCGTCATCCGCCGAGGCGATTTCCGCCTTCGGCATTGATAATCTGATCCGGCTCGGTGTGAACATGGTGTGGATCGGCTTTGAATCGCAGAGCGCCGACGAGTTCGCCAAGAACGCGGGGATCAATGCGGCCGAACTGGTCAGGGAGCTTCGTGACCGGGGCGTATCCGTGCTGGGCTCGGCGATCATATGCATGGAGCATCACACGCCTGAAAACATCGGCGCAGACATAGATTTCGTGGTCGGCCTCGGCACGGACATGATGCAGTTCATGCTCTACACCGGCATGCCGGTAACGCCGCTGTACACGGATCATAAAGAGCGCGGCCTGCTGAAAGAAGATATGCCCTACGAGGAATGGCACGGACAGAACGAGCTGAACTGGAATCATCCGGCCTTTCCCGGCGATGAACCGAAGCGCTGGCTGGACCTTGCTTTCAGGCGTGATTACGAGGCCAATTCAAGCTCGATCTACCGGATGGCCGAGACCGCTGTGCGCGGATACAAGCGGCTGGCGGCGATGGAATCAAGGGACCCCTGCCTTGAGGCCCGCATGCAGCAGCTGGCCCTTCGCGTTCGGCTGTATTCGCATCTGCTTCCCATCATTGCCTGCCGCGCAGTCAATGAGAAGGAGCGGGAAAGAGCTCTTGAGCTTGATATTGAGCAGCTCAAACTGCTCGGCCCGCTCACCGTGCGGGATCGCATCACCCGTCTGGCGGCAAAAGCGCTTGCCGCGCGCTGGGATCTCCGGCTGCGGCTGTTTGGCGACCGCATCCAGCCTTCCACCATCGTCACGCACTACCACGGCGGGAAGCCCGACAAAGGCCTCTGAAGAAACGAATTCGGCGTGCGCTTTTGGGTCCGACGGGGCTTGACATATTTTAGCCCTCTGGCATACTTTTACAAAAATGTAAAAGTTGTTGAACCCCATGAGCAACAGGAATTCAGAGCAGGTGCGGGACCGGCTGGTGCGGCTGGCCGGGACGATTTCGCAGGACCTCGGGCTGGGACGCATTACCGGCCAAATCCTCGTCTATCTCTACCTCCGGCCGGCGGCCTGTTCGCTGGATGCGATCGAGGCCGACCTTGGGCTGAGCAAGGCGGCCGTCAGCATCGCCGCGCGTCAGCTTGAGAGTATTGGACTGCTGAAGCGCATTCGAAAAAAGGGCGACCGCAAAAGCTATTACCAGACGGCGGAGAATCTTGGAAGCGCTCTGCAGAAGGGCCTGTTCGGCCTGATGTCCCGCAAGCTGGAAATAGCCAACGGTGAATTCCAGCAGGCCATTCAGGAGCTGGAAGCGGAGAAAGCGGACGCGGACGCGATCTTTCTGGAGAAACGGATCAAGCGGGCAATGGTACTGGGCAAGCGCATGGACAAGATCATTTCCAGTCCGCTGATTAAACTCTTGGGACGATGATAAATGAGATTTACTGAGCCTGGTAAGCATATTCGTCATTTAGTGCTGAAGACCATGAGGGTGCCGCAGAGTCGCCGTTATGACTTTATGCTAAACGAAGGCTGGAATAAAGACTATATACATAATTGGTTGCAGGCTTACTCCTATTGGAAAACCATGCGGGCCAAACAGCCTAGGCTTGTCCGGATTTTCAGCTATTCAAGGAGCGGCACCCATAATTTTTTTTCACGTTTTCACTATATGCCATGCTGTTTCGTTATTCGTGAAAATATGTTTGAGCAGGTGGATGACCGGCTGCAGCTGCGGGCGGGCATTCATTCTTTGCGACCACTGGACATCATGGCCTTTTCTGTTTTCGGCCCCTATGGACTGCAGGATAAATCCGCAGCATTGCTGACACATGTATTTTTGCCCAGCAACAGATTTCTAGAATATCCATGCCTGCTGGCCCCTGGACAGATGGGTGATGACATTGCAATTATGTACGTGCGCAATTATTTCAGGATGCTCTATTCACGCCAGAAATCATCAGAAAAATATAACAAGCCGAGGTTCAATATAACCGACGAAGTGTTTGAAAACTGGTCCCGAAGCCATCTTGAGAAGCTGAGCATTATGGTAAACCATATAAGAACCAGACCCGCTCAGTTTATGATGGTTGTTCACGAATATTTCTGTGCCCACTCCGGAGAAGTTATTGATTCTGTTTGTGAAACCATGGGGATTCCGCCGCATCATAGACAAGGATGGGACAACCCGGCCGGTTTTTTTAAGAGGGGATGGGCATGCGGCAGTATTCCAGATGTGAGGGACGGCAAAATATGGGACACCCGTCGCGGATGCCAGATTTGCGGAACGGGGGACAATTATAATCCGCTTCCTTTGCCCTCGCTTGAGAGAACCATGGGCGACCCTGTCGCGGATTGGCTCACTCCTGCGCGGCTGTCAGCCGCTCGTTCTGTCTTCGGCCCTGAACTTGTCGAATTCTGGCTTAATGATTCACTCGCTGCTTATGAGAGGTGCAGTCATGCAGAGTTAATGAATATTTATGCGCGTGCAGTAGATCGCGCAAACCGATAGCGAATTATTGTGCGGAAACTGAAGATAAATTTAGACAGCATCAGAGACCGGTAAAAGCATGCAATCCAATACAGACACGCAAGTTGTAGCCGTTATTCCCGCAAGGGGGGGCTCAAAGGGTATCCCCGGGAAGAATATACGGCTATTGGCTGGCAAACCTTTGTTGGCCTGGACGGTGGAAGCCGCTGTGGCCGCGAACAGTATTGATTCGGTTTATGTTTCGACTGATGATCCGGCGATCGCGAAGGTTGCGGAGGCCTGTGGTGCTGAAGTAATTTTCCGGCCGGCGGATATTTCCGGGGATGAAAGCCCGTCAGAAGCCGCTTTGCTGCATGCTTTGGGCTATCTGAATAAACAGGGAATGGTTGTTGAAATAATGGTGTTCCTGCAGGCAACTTCTCCCCTACGAACGTCTGCCGACATTGATTGTGCCATGGCACTGTTCCAAGAGCAGCAGGCCGATTCTTTATTATCGGTTGCCCCAAGCCATTATTTTTTGTGGGAAGAAACGAAGGAAGGCGCTCAACCGGTGAATTATGACTATTGCCATCGTCCTCGTCGTCAGGATATGATTCAACAATTTAGAGAAAATGGTGCTATTTATATATTTAAGCCATCCATTCTCCGGGAATATAGCAGCCGTTTGGGGGGGCGGATCATTCTTTATAAAATGCTGGAGGAATCTTCACTGGATATCGACAGTTATTCGGATTTTGAACGGGCTGGGGCGTATTTAAGAGGTAGGAAGAATTAATTATGATTATTACAAAAAACATCTTCTCGTATTGCATTTCTTCTGATGACAGCATCTATGCCGCGTTGAGCAAAATAGATGCAAATGCCGAAGGTTTTGTTTTTTGCATTGATAATGCCGGGGTCCTAGAGGGCATTCTGACCGATGGTGATTTCAGGCGCTGGCTTATGAAGGCAAAGTATGTGGATACCAGCCGCCCTGTTCGTGACATTGCGCGGCAGGAATTTGTCGCGGCCCCTTTGTTGAGTTCCCGCGAAAAGATTCTTCGGCTTTTCAGCAAGAAAATCAGATTTATCCCTTTGCTTGATGATCGTAGACGGCTTGTGGGAATCGCGCGTCGCCGTAATCTGGCTGAGGGGATATTGATCGGGGATCTCTTAATTAGCGACCATGCTCCTGTATTTGTTATAGCGGAGATAGGAATTAATCATAACGGCAGCCTGCCGCGTGCCCACCGCCTGATTGATGCTGTCCGGGAGTCCGGCGCGAATTGCGTTAAGTTTCAAATGCGGAATATGCACGCCTTGTACAGAAATGTAGCAGAGGCCGATCTTACCGGAGAGGATTTGGGGCCGCAGTATACTCTTAACCTCCTGTCCCGTTTTGAATTGCTGCCGGAACAAATGCTGGAACTGTTTGATTACAGTCATCAAGCGGGTTTGATTCCCCTCTGCACCCCGTGGGAATCTGAAAGCTTGAAAATCTTGGAAGCGCATGACATGGCGGCTTATAAAGTGGCATCGGCAGATCTGACAAATCATCCATTTCTGGAGGAACTGGCCCGTACTTACAAGCCCCTGATCGTGTCAACCGGGATGTCGACTGAAGCTGAGATTGAGCAGTCCGTGAAACTGCTGAAACAACTGGGTGTTGCTTATGCTCTGCTTCACTGCAATTCAACCTATCCGGTGCCATTTAAGGATGTCAACCTGCGGTATATGCACCGTCTCAAGGAAATGGGAGATTGTGTGGTTGGTTATTCGGGCCACGAACGCGGTTATTCTGTGGCGCTTGCGGCAGTTTCTATGGGCGCCAAGATCATAGAAAAACACATCACCGAGGATAAAACCCTGGAAGGAACAGACCACAAGGTCAGTCTGCTCCCGCAGGAGTTCAAAGCTATGGTGGAGGGGATTCGAGAGGTTGAACTGGCGCTGGGTGTTGGAGATGTCCGGCAGATGAGCCAGGGAGAACTGATGAATCGTTCGAATCTGGCAAAAAGCCTTATCATCAATTGTGACCTCAAAGAAGGTGAGATCATTGAACCGAACATGATCGAGATAAAAAGTCCGGGGCGCGGACTGCAGCCGAATTATCGTGAGGAACTGATTGGATCTGTGTCTAAACGTAATATGGTCAAAGGAGATTTTTTCTATCCGACGGACATACAAAAAGAAGAAATCAATGCACGCAAGTATACCTTCAGCCGGTCCTGGGGGGTGACTGTGCGATGGCATGATTTCAAGGACATTCTCTGTAAAACCAATCCGGATTTTCTAGAGTTCCATCTGAGTTTCAAGGATATGGACGAGGATTATATGAAGTATTTTGATCAGGTCTATGATTTGGACCTTAAGGTTCATAGTCCAGATACCTTTGCAGGGGACCATCTCCTGGACCTTTCCAATCCAAATCCCGACCATAGGAAGCGTTCAATCAGGGAATTACAGCGTGTTGTTGATTTGACACGGAATCTGAAACAGTTTTTCAGGCGGGCGACACGGCCGATGATCATTTGCAGCTTGGGCGGATTTTCCACAGATGGACTGCTGATCGCAGATAAAGTCAAAGAACGCTATGAAATCATGGAAGACAGCCTGACTCAGATTGATGCATCCGGGGTCGAAATTATTGGGCAGACTCTTCCCCCTTTCCCATGGTATTTTGGCGGCCAGATGTACCTGAATCTGTTTGTTCACGCAGACGACACAGTTGCTTTCTGTGAGGCTAACCAATTGCGTTTATGTTACGACATCAGTCATTCCAAGCTAACCTGCAATTACTTCAAAACCTCTTTTCAGGAATTCACGGCAAAGGTTGCTCCTTATGTTGCGCATATGCATATTGCGGATGCAAGTGGAGTGGACGGGGAAGGGCTGCAGATTCATGAGGGGGAAATAGATTTTCCGGCCTTCATTGCTGAAGTCAAAGCACAATGTCCTGACGCCTCATTTATACCGGAAATATGGCAGGGCCATAAGAATGACGGCGAAGGTTTCTGGGTTGCTCTTGAACATTTGGAAGCCATGAAATTCTGAGGCGAGACCGGATTATTATGCAGAGAACCAAATTATGAATGAATCCCGCACAGTTGAAAATAGAATTGTCATCCCCATTGAAACCAAAGTGCGCGAATTTCAGGGCAAACTCCTGTGCGCGTTAACACTGGCTGAACGTGGTTACCGGGTGATACTGGGTGATCAGCGTATACTCATGAGCACGCTGGAGCAGTACACTCCTTGTATTTATGTGGACAAGAGCTTTGCCTCCACAAAGCGGCTTGGCTACACAAAATGCAAAACGCTGGGAAACCGTCTGCTGGCATGGGATGAAGAGGGGCTGGTCTATTTTGATGCTCAGACCTATCGGGATCTGCGGCTGGATGCGAACTGTCTGAGCATGCTGGACGCGGCGTTCGCCTGGGGTCCCGATCAGGCGGAAATATTGAAGGGAATTACCCCTAGCGGGCTGCCGGTTATAGAGATCGGCCATCCGCGCATGGATCTGCTGAGACCTGAGTTCCGCGGATTTTATAAGACACCAGTGGAGAAACTTCAGTCAAAATATGGAAAGATGTTGCTGGTGAATACAGCATTTCCGCTGGCCAATCATTTTCACGGGGACATGCAGATACAACAGAAACAGGAACTATATCCAATCGCACAGCACCGCCCTGACTTCTTTGAGAAGTGGAAAAAAGTTCAGTATGCCGGTATGGTCAGCTTTAAAGAAATGATTCCCGAGCTTTGCCGAGCATTCCCGGAATATACAGTTGTTGTTCGTCCACATCCTTCTGAAAAACGGGGAATATGGGAATCTTTTACTTCCGAAATCAATAATGCTGTAGTTAATGCAGACGGGAATGTGGTTGAATGGATCCTGGCATCAGAATGTGTGATACATTTCGATTGCACCAGTGGACTCGAGGCTTTTCTGCTGGAAGTTCCTGCGGCGGTTTACAGGCGGTCAGCATCTCCGGGATATGAACAGCAGCTCCCGAATTCTTTAAGCTACAGGGTACAAACCTGTGACGAAGTGCTGAGCTTTGTAAGGGGGGTGTTGGCGGGTCAGAAGTCGCGGCTACTCGACGATCCTGAGCGTATGGCGTTGCTCCGGCGACATATGGTTGCGGCTGATGGGGAGTTAAGCTGCGACAGATTTGCAGATGCATTGGATGCATTAGCATTAACGCGACTTCCCCAGAAAGCATCAGAAAAGATACCCTCATTGAATGTTGCATGGCGCTGGTGGTTGAAGCGCTATCGCAGAATGAATCTGAAACATTCGGCTTATGCACATCAGAAATTTTCTGGACTATCTGTGCAAGAGATAGAACGCGTAACAGAATCCATGGCAGAAGCGCTGGGAAGATTTTCCTCTGTTGCAATTCATCAGATTGATGAAGCGGTATTTCAAATTACAGGCTTTAAAGACGATGTTTTATGAGTGAATATATAAGAACTTCATACATAGCCGGAATTTCCAGCTCAAAACATCCTGCACGTCAACTCCGTATGATCCTGTTCCGCTGGAATATTCCTGCTGTTGTCTGCAGGCTTTTGCGCCGAAAATATTCAATCATAGAAATTGCACTCGTTTTGTGTTTGGTTGTCTTGGCATGGGGGAGCGGCAGTGATTTACCCGATACGCAGGCCGTAAAGTCCGATGCGCGCGCCTATGCGACACTGGCAGTTAATCTGTGGCGGCATGGTGTGTTTTCATCTGACGAAGCAGATACCGTAAGTCCAATGCCGACCCAATATCGCGAACCGGCCTATCCGGCATTTTTGGCGCTTGTGATCGCCACCCATCGAGAGCTTCGGAATAAACCTATGGAGAATTTCTTGTCGGCAGGGAAAGATATCCGTTCTCTCAAGCGGTCGGGTCTTCTGCTTTTTGTCTTACTGCCGGTATTGATTTATGTGCTTGTCCGCAAAGCGGGTGGCTCTCGTGCAGCGGCGCTCAGTGCTGGATTGCTGGTAATTATGGACCGTGGCTCTCAGAATCTTCTTGCGACCACACTCAGCGAACATCTTACGATGGTTGCAATGGCTGCTGTTTCGCTTTCCCTGATGGGACTGGTGAGACGGCCGGGAACTGGTTGCGCGGCATTGGGTGGACTTGCTCTTGCTGTGCTGGTGTTAACCAAGACAGTGTTCCAACTATTTCTGCCCGTGGCACTGCTTTGGGTATGGTGGAACGGTCGTGGCCTTACGGTCTCGCGGCGATGGATCGCGGTCGCAGTATTTGCCGGGGCGTTTGCCCTGCCTGTCGGAGCATGGAAATTGCGCAATGTCGCGCATTTCGGCAATGCTTCGCTGGTGTCGGGGCGCAGCGGAGTGGTTTTGATGGCCCGAGCGTTGTCGGACACTATGACTCCTGAGGAGCGTCGTGCGGCTTGGATTTACTGGATGCCGGAAGGCAAGCTGAGGAATCGTTGCGCAAGATCCGCTTTCGGGAATCGCTTTGAAGAGGCTACGCGGCGGCTCGATCGCCGTTGTCCTGAGAGTTTTTATCGGCGGGCCCGCATCGAACGCCAAACCTTGCTCGAGGAAATGGGTGCAGGGCCGAGAGTGCATCACGAAATGGATCGCCGACTTACCCGGTACGCCTTAAATATCATACAGCAACATGCCGGGGCACATTTGGCGCTTACCCCTGCCTTTGCTTGGCGCTGTTTGTTTTCGACCCGTGGTCTGCGACTCCTTTGGCCATTTACATGGAAATGGGAGGCTCCGTTGCGGTGGACCATGCTATGGGCTGGGGGGCTATTGATTGGCACTGTCATGTCATTCCTCCGCCGCGATATTTGCGTGCTGGCTTTGACATTGCCATCTCTGTTCCTTCTTGGATCCCATGCATTTTTGACGCACTGTGTTCCACGCTACGGGTTGGGGATGGTACCATTTGGAATAGGTGCGCTCGCGCTGGTGGGTGACGCCACTACACGCAGATTGGCAAAAAGATATAAGCGGTGGAAAGATCAGAATCCGCTCAGAAGGGAGATCCGTGAAGAAACTCATCATCCAGATTCCTTGCCTGAATGAGGAAGAACATATTGGACATACTCTTGCTTCGTTGCCGCGCGCTGTACCGGGATTCGATCAGGTCGAATTGCTGGTAATTGATGACGGCAGTTCAGATAACACAGTGGCTGTCGCCCGCGCGGCGGGCGCCGATCATGTTGTCAGCCTGTCTTCCCATCAGGGGCTTGCCCGCGCTTTCATTGCCGGACTCGATCGGGCGGTTGAACTTGGTGCCGACGTTATCGTTAATACCGATGCGGACAACCAGTATTGCGCCGATGATATTCCCCAACTGACTTTGCCGGTGCTGGAGGGGCGCGCGGATATGGTTGTCGGAGAGAGGCCCATAGAGTCTATCGGGCATTTTTCTGCCGCGAAGAAACGCCTGCAGCGGCTGGGTAGCTGGGTTGTCCGCGCAGCCAGCGGAACTCAGATTCCAGATGCCCCCAGTGGATTTCGAGCGCTGAGTGCTGATGCTGCGCGCCGACTGAATATCTTCAGCAACTACACTTACACGCTCGAAACGATCATTCAGACGGGGCACAAGAATATGAGCGTGCTGTCCGTTCCTGTCCGGACAAACGCCTTTGTGCGCCCGTCGCGGCTTATGAAAAGCACACTTCGCTATGTCTGGCACTCCTTGATTACCATAGTCCGTATTTTTGTGGTGTATCGGCCTTTCCGTTTTTTCATGACCGTGGGCGGTGTATTATTTGGAATAGGGCTGCTGATAGGCATCCGCTTTCTCTATTATTTCATGATTGGGGGTGGAGAGGGGAAGGTTCAGTCTTTGATTCTCGCATCCATCCTGCTCGGGATTGGATTCCAAAACATGCTGGTGGCATTTATGGCCGATTTACTGTCGGTCAACCGGAGGTTGATAGAGGATGTTCAATACCGGCTTAGGTGCGGTGAGGTTTATCCGCGCGCGTCGGGAGAGAAGGAGAAGTGCGATGTCTGATCAAGGAGCAGAGGGAATACTTTCTGCGTGGTTGCGCCGTCATCGGCTTGCGGCTACCCGTCCGCATTTGCGCGGGACGGTGCTGGATATAGGTTGCGGGGCAGGCGCGCTAGCGGATGAGTATCCCGCAGAACACTATGTGGGCGTGGATATTGACGAGGAATCGTTGGCTGTGGCACGACACCATCATCCTGAACATCAATTTTGTGCCGCCGCTGATCCCGAGTTGCGAGTCAATACTATAGCCCTTTTGGCCGCAATTGAACATGTGGCTGATCCTGCAGGATTTCTCCGCGGACTGGCGAATCATTTGTTGCCCGGCGGCCATTTCGTGCTCACCACGCCCGCGCCATGGACCGATCGCGTCCACGCCTGGGGTGCGGCGATGGGGTTGTTTAGCCATGCGGCCCATGAAGAGCATGAAAAGCTGATCGATCCGCCGTATATGCGCGCCATCTCTCATTCTGCTGGCTTGCGTGTCACCTATATGCGGCGATTTCTCTTTGGCGCGAATCAACTATTCATTCTTGATCGCGACCCGACTAAGGAAAGGAGCACCTTGTGATATCTCTGTTTCGGTATATGAGAGAGGCTCTTATGCGGGGCGTGCAGGTTGTGGTAGGTACTGCGCTTTTCGATGTTTGGCCCCTGCTGTCCCTGCGGCACGCAATTCTGCGGCTGTATTTTCAGGCGGGCGCAGGCTTCCTGGTGGGCCGGCATTTTCAGTTCCATCGTCCGCATTTTCTCAGGGCTCCTGCTGGTGCGCGGCTCACTTTCGCACAGAATGTGAAAATCAATAGCAACGTAGAAATCGATTATTCAGGTGGCGTCGAGATTGCCGACGACGTTTGGATCAGCCAAAATGTTATTATCGAGACCCACGAACATGTCATTGGATCTGGCCCTAAATCGGGTTGGCTGGTGAAATGGTTTCCACTGGAAATAGGACGTGACGCTTGGATTGGAGCCAATGCGATCATTCTGCCGGGAGTGAAACGAATTGGCGCGAGAGCCATTGTTGGAGCGGCAGCGGTAGTCAGCCGGGAGGTTCTGGATGGAGAAATCGTCGGAGGCGTTCCGGCGCGAATGATTGGACAGCGGCCCGCTGAGCGGGAGGGAGAATAGATGGGCGCTGATGGCAGTCATTCAGCATGGCGATGGATCGGGCGGTTTCTCTCTTTGTGCGGACTTCTTTTCGTTGCGTGGCGGGCTTGGCCGCTGCGGACGGATTTGGCACAAGCTCTTGCGGGGCCGGGCGTGCGCACGGCCTTCATTCTGGCCATTGGAGTATTCCTTCTCGACAATGTTATACTTGCTTCTATCTGGGGTGGGCTGTTGAGGGTCTGCGGTGCAACAAAATTCGCCATGCGCACTACGCTGTGGCTGTATGCACAGACGCAGATTGCGAAATATCTTCCGGGAAATATCATGCATTTTGCAGGGCGGCATGCAGCGGCGCGTAGCCGCGGTGTCGCTCATGCTCCGCTGGCGGCGGCTGCGATGATGGAATTTGGGGGGCTTATTGCGGCAGCGGGAGGAGTGGCTCTCATAGGGTTGTCATTAAGCGCGGGAGATGGACAGCGTACTGTAATGGTTCGACTAGCGGTAATTTCTCTTATCGTGTTGCTTGGGCTATCGGCTCTGATTTGCTTAGTACCCCGAACGGCGGTTTTCCGACGACTTGGTGGTGGCGTCCTTGTTCCCATCGTGGTTGCTCGTGGTCTATCCGTCGCGATCCTCGGATATGTTGTATTCTTTTTGATCGGCGGGATGAGTTGTATCCTTCTTGCTAATGCCTTGTCGGGAGATGGATTCCACGGCTCAGGGAGCATTTTGTTCGCTTACGCGGTTTCTTGGATTATGGGGTTTATAACTCCAGGAGCTCCCGGCGGATTGGGTGTCCGCGAGGCCGCGTTGTCGGGATTGTTGACAGCGCAGCTGGGTGCTGCCCCGGCAGTATTGGCGGCATTACTCTTCAGGGGTGTTACTGTGGGCGCGGATGTACTGTTTTATGCCGGTTCATTTGTTTGGACACCGATGAATGAAAGGCGAAATCTGCCGTGCGAGGAACGATTAGGGCTATGATTAAAGCAGAACTTATGTTCTGGAGGCAAAAAGAATGCCCCGTGGATTGGTCAAATGGTTCTTCCGTGTCTATTAGTGGCGTTAGAAGGGATTATAGGCGGTATGATGCGCAAGAATATATTATTGCGGTTTAAGCATTTGGAGAAGCTCCAGTTATGAAGCATATCATCATAAATATGATTGAGATACTAGTTTACTTCCGCCAGCGTTATCTGCGCATTGGTATTATTCTGGTGATCTGCCTAGTGCTGATGTCGGTGCTGGAGGGTGTGGGCATTGGTTTGTTCCTTCCGCTGTTTGAATTGATCGGCAAGGGCTCAGAGGTCGGAACAAGCCCTATCAGTCAGCTGGTCGCCCGACTGTTTGCTGTATTTCACCTGCCGTTAACACTGGGGCCGATTGTGCTTTTTGTGATTGTGATGATGTTGACCAAGGGACTGGTCCGGTGGCTCACCATGCGGCAGGTGGCATGGATGACCGCGCAGATCAGTGTGGACATGCGCTTGGAGCTGTTCGATGCGCTGCTTCGGGCGGACTGGGATTATGCCTCCAGTCGTGCCGCCGGGAGGTTCGCCAATGCGGTAGGCGTGGAGACCAAAATATCGGCACATATGTTTCGTCACATTATCGTCACAATTGCCTGTTTTCTGCAGGTTTTCGTTTATCTGCTGCTGGCACTGGTGGTCTCCTGGAAGGTGGCGCTGCTGTCGATACTCGCCGGTTTGTTTATGCTTCTACTGTTCCACAAACTGATCATGATTGCCAAGATGGCAGGCAAGCAGACCGTGCTGCTCCAGCGGGCACTGGTGATCCGGCTGATAGACATCGTGGGCGGTCTCAAATCGATGAAAGCAATGGGGCAGGAGGCGCTGGTTTATCCCATCTTGAAGGCCAAGACGGAGAAACTGCGCAAGGCGGAGGCGCAGTCGATGATGACCGTAGAAACCATGTCCGCATTCCAGGAGCCCCTGACCATGGTCATGCTGGCCATCGGCGCGTATGTGCTGCTGAAATTCACGGCCATTGAATTTGCCCCTTTCGTCATGCTGGCGCTGCTGTTTACGCGTTCGGTCGGGCAAATCAATCAGATGATTACGAATTATCAGGCCATCGCAGTGAAAGAGGGCGGTTTCTTTGAGCTGCGGAAAGAAGTTGCCGCGGCGCGGGCGCATCAGGAGGTTGGCCTGCTGGATGAAGTCAGCGTGGACCTTTCCCGGAGTATCGCCCTGCAGGGTGTGACAAAGAAATATGCCGACGCCGAACCGGTTCTTGAGAATATCAGCCTGGAAATCCGGCGGGGCCAGATGATCGCATTCCGGGGTCCGTCGGGATGCGGGAAGACCACCATGGCCGACATCATCTCCGGCATCATTCGTCCGACTTCGGGGCAGGTGCTCGTGGACGGGGAACCGCTGACGGATGTCCGGCTGAAGGGCTGGCGGCACCGTATCGGATATGTCCCGCAGGAAGTGCTTCTGCTCGAGGATTCAGTATATGCGAATGTAACCCTGGGAGACCGCAGGATATCCCGCGAAAAGTGCATTGAAGCGCTGAAGAAAGCCAATGCGTGGGATTTTGTATCCCGACTCCAGGATAACATTGATTATGTGGTTGGCCGCGCGGGAGCGGGTCTTTCCGGGGGACAGCGCCAGCGCATAGCCATCGCCAGGGCGCTGGTGCGCGATCCGGCCGTGCTGGTGCTGGACGAAGTCACCCGTTCACTGGACCGCGAGTCGGAAAAATCAATCTGCGAATCCATTGCGGCCCTGAAGGGAAGCATCACCATTATTGCGATCTCCCATCAGGAGGCGTTTATCTCACTGGCCGACGAGCTGTGGGAATTTGAGGGAAGCGGAAAAGTCATCGTGAAAAAACATCTGTTCAAATGAACCTGCTCAACAAAGTGCTGATTCGTCTGCTTGGCCGTCGCCTTGAGCTGATTCAGGTGGCGGAATATCCGAAGTGCGGCGGGAGCTGGGTGGCGCGGATGATCCGGTCGTATGTCGGCGTGGATCGAAAATACGGGATTACAGCGCCCGTTTGCCGGCATGCCGTCATACAGACGCATGATCTGTACACCTCTTTCTATGCGCGCAACATTGTTGTGATCCGGGATCCCCGCGATGTCTGGGTTTCGTTCTATTTTCACGAACGTTATCTGAAGCGCACGGCTCCTGTTTATGACTTCGACGATGCCCTGAGCCACGCTCAGAACATGCTCCGGTGCATGCGCCAGAAGCTGTCTGCGCCCGAAAAGAGCATGCCCGGTTTCTCCTATGCCGATTTTCTGAAATCCTGGGAAGGCCGGCCCGCGACGGCGCATGTGAAATACGAGGCCCTGCATGCGGATGCGCAGGGGGAACTGTCCCGCCTGGTGCGCGCACTGGACATGGAGCCCGAATCCGGCCGGATCACGGCCGCGATTGAAGCCAACCGGTTTGAGAAAATAGCAGGCCGTGAACCGGGGCAGGAGGATTTCACCAAGCACAAGCGCAAGGGCATCGTCGGCGACTGGAAAAATTATTTCACAAGGGAAATGGGCGACCTGGTGCACCAGCACCAGCCTTTTCTTTACGAACTGGGCTATGAGCCGGACGACTCGTGGCTGAAGGAGCTCCCGCAATGAGTCCTGAATTCATCGAGGTGTTTGGCATTCCGGCTTCCGGGAAAACCATGCTTGTCAATCAGCTGTGCGGCACACATGGCGCCGTAAGCCGCGAGGAAGCGCTGCGGGGCGCGCTCACGGTGAAACGCCTGGGCCTCGTCCGGTGGATGCTGCACAGGTGCGGACTTTCCGGCGGATCGTTTGATGAGATCACGTGCGGCCTTCTGGAGCAGAGTGCCCTTGCGAATCGCCGGCTGGTCCAGACCGTGTTCGACTATCTGGTGCAGGCCGGTGTTCCCGACCGCGAGGCGGGTGTGGCTCTGCGGGGGATATTCCGCACGGCCAGAGAGTACGCGCTGCTGACCGAGGCTTCAGCAGATGCGCGTATCCTGATGGACGAGGGCTGGATTCATCGGGCGCTCACGGTCTTTGGCATGCGGGCCTCGGATGAAGTCCCCGACGAATGGCTGCAGCGCTATGCGGACTCGGTTCCCGCGCCCCGTTTCGCGATTTATGTCGAATGCGATCCCGAAACATCCTTTTCACGTGTATCCGCCCGCGAGAGAAAAGCCCGATTCTGGTGGGGCGAATGGACGGAGGCGGAGCAGAGGAGGGCGCTTGCGCAGACTGCCCGGTGTGCCGCACGAATCGCGGAACATCTGGCCGCCCGGGGAGTGCGCGTCGTCCGGACAGATGGAACTGTTTCCGCTGAACTGATGGAGTTGATGCAGGGCTGATGGGAAACCGGAAAATACTTCTGGTGCTGAACGATCTGCGCATTGGAGGCGCGGAGACGCAGGCGCTTGTGCTTGCCGGTTATCTTAAGACTCGTGGATGGGAGCCGGTGATCCTGGGGCTGGCCAGCCCCGGCCCGCTGCAGGACCGATGCCGTGAAAAGGGGATTCAATGCGTCTACAGCGCATTCCCGTATCCATGGAGCCGCTGGTATCGCCCGTTTTATTTTCTGAAGATGTGGTGGAAACTGTTCTGTCTGAAGCCCGACGTTGTTTTGGCGTATACCGGTGTGCCGAATGTTCTTTGCGGCTATACCTGGCGGGCCGCCGGGGTGAAAGCCTGCATCTGGAACCAGCGGTCCGGGGCCATTGCCCGCATGCCGCACCATCTGGAACAGGGCGCGGCGCGCAGGATGTCGGCGTTCATCGCCAATTCCCGGTCTGGCTTTGATTTCCTGACCGGGACACTGCGGGTGCCGGCTGATAAAGTATCGCTGATTCCGAATGGCATTGAGTTGATCGAACGCTCTCCGGATTCACGCAGGGCGGTCAGGGAGAAGCTTGGGATTGATGCCGGGGCGCTGGTGGCCGCCATGATTGGAAATCTGCGTGAACCCAAGGATCAGGAAACGCTGATTCGCGCGTGGCCGGCTGTAATGGCGCACGCGGCCGGGCAGGGGCGTTCAGCGGTGCTGCTTCTCGCCGGCCGGATGTTTGATGAGTTCGCATCGCTTCCAAAACTTGCAGAATCTCTGGCGTGTGATAAAGCTGTGCGGTTTCTCGGATATCAGCCCGATGTGAAAGAGCTTCTGTCGGCGGTGGATGTATGTGTTTTCAGTTCCAACAGTGAAGGGCTTCCTAATGGCGTGCTGGAAAGCATGGCGGCAGGCCTTCCGGTTGTGGCCACTGCTCTGCCCGGCATTCGCAGCGCACTGCCGGAACTGCAGCGCTGGGCTCTCGTCCCGCCTGAATCGCCGGAACGGTTTGCCGAAAAAATCATTGCCATGAGCGACCCCGCCCGCGCGGCGGAGTGCGGAGCGGCCAACCGCATGCGCATTGAACAGGAATATTCCGTTGATCGCATGGGCCGGAGCATGACGGCCGTACTGGAAAGGAGTCTCCAGTGAAGATTCTTCATCTGTGCGACAAGCTGACGGGCGGCGGTGATGCCGTGGCCATGTGCCGCCTGCATGCCGGGCTTCTTCGGGCCGGACACGAATCGCGCATTCTGGTGGCCCGAAACGAACCCGGTGTGGGCACCGCGGAAATCGCGCTGTATCCGCCGCGAACCCTGATGCAGAAAGTGCATTATTTTGTCGGGATTCTCCGGGGGATCAATTATGCGGCGATCCCCGGCACGCTGGAGGCCGTGACGGGGCATCCGTTCTGGAACTGGGCTGATGTGGTTCACATCAACACCCTGCATGGCGGCTATTTCAACTATCGTGCGCTGCATGAACTGGGCCTGCTGAAGCCGCTGGTGTGGACTCTGCACGACATGTGGGCGATCACGGGTCACTGCTCGCATAGTCTGGACTGCCCGCTGTGGGAGAAGGGCTGCGGGAAATGTCCGCATCCCGAAATCTATCCGGCCATCCGCCGCGACGCCACCATGCAGGAATGGAAGTGGAAGCAGGAGGCATTCAATACAGTTCGGCAGTTCATCTGCCCTAGCGAATGGCTGGCCGAAAAGGCCCGTCGCAGCCTGCTCAGTCCCGCTCCGGTTCATCAGCTGTTCATTGGTCTCGATTTGGAAACATATTGCCCGCGTGACAAGAGCGAATCCAAAGCCCTGTGCGGACTGCCGGCGGACCTTCACGTGCTGCTGTATGCCTCACAGAGCCTTAATAATCCGTTCAAGGATGCCGCCATGATGCCGGAGATTTTAAACGCGCTGGACGCGGAGATCAAATCCCGCTGTGTGCTGGCCGTGATGGGCGGCGGCGGGGGGATCAAGACGTTTGAAGGCTGCGGAGTGCCGGTAATGGATATGGGTTATGTGTCCGACGAGCAGCGCAAAATTGCCCTCTACAGCGCGGCCGACATGCTGGTTTATCCGACCAGGGCGGACAACCTGCCGCTCATCATTCAGGAGGCGATGGCCTGCGGCTGTCCGGCGGCCTCCGTCGCGGTCGGCGGCATTCCCGAAATGGTTCATCACGATGAAACCGGGATTCTGGTGCAGCCGGGCGATGCCCGGGGAATGGCCGGACAGCTAGGCCGGGTGCTCGGGAGCCTTGACGTTCACGAGCGGATGAGCAAAGCCTGCCGGGAGTTCGCAGAAAAACATTTTGCGCTTCAGCCGTATGTTGAAGCGGTGGTGAAAATATACCGGGCGGCATTGAAATGAAGATTTCAATCATAGTTCCTGTTTTCAACGCCGCGGACAGCATCGGGCGCTGCATCGAAAGCGTGCTGGGCCAGCAGGGGGCTGAAGTGGAACTGATCGTGGTGGACGGAGGATCCACGGACGGCACGGTGGACATCATTCGCCGTTACCGGGATCATATTGCCTGGTGGGTGAGCGAACCCGACACAGGACAGACCAGCGCCATCAACAAGGGCCTCTCGCGCAGCACGGGAGAGGTGGTCAACTGGCTCTGCGCGGACGACGTGCTGACAGAAGGCGCTTTGAAGTTCGTGGCGGAATATTTTGCGGCCCATCCCGATGCTGATCTGCTGGCCGGCGCCTGCGAAATGGTTTATGAGGAAAACCCCGCGAAAAATTTTATTTTTATTCCGCGCGCGGATTTCCCGGACCTGCTGCCGGCCTTTGACGGCATCATGCAGCCGAGCTGTTTCTGGCGGCGCAGAATAATGACGCGCACGCCGCTTCTGGACGAGTCCTTTCACTACGGCATGGATGCGGAGCTGTGGTGCCGGTTCAAGTCGCAGCGTGCGGTCATGGTTCAGACGGATCAGCTCCTGAGCCGGTTCATCCAGAGCGGAGCCAACAAAACGGCCACCGGAGGGAAGAAGATTGGCCTTGAGCTGGATGCGATCTACCGGCGCTATTCGAATGACAAGGTTCCCTTGTCCTTCTGGTACCGGCATTTGCGTTATCCGTTTGAGCTTTATGTCCGGCGCGACCGGGGAATCCTGCGCCTGGCGCTTTTGCGAATGATCCAGGCGGCGTACATGGCGGTTTTCATGCCGTTCTACGGGGTTAAGAAGGTTTATTATATGAGCTGGCCCGCATGAGCAGAAAGAGAATAGTCATTCTGACTCCGTACTGTCCGCTCCCGGCCGACACGGGCGGAAAGATGGAAATGATGAAGCATCTCAATGTGCTTCGCGAACTGGGCGACTGCACCATTCTTTCCGCAAGCCGCAAACCGGTCGGGGCAGGGTGGGATGAGGAAAACACCCGGAAGATCCGCGATATGGGGTTCCGGGTGGTTCTTCGCGAGACGCCCGTGAATCCGCTTCAGTGGGCGGGCATGGCCTATGCCTCCGCCTGCAAGGCGCTGCGCCTTGAGAGGGCGTTTGGACATTCCAATCCCTATCACCGGTTTGCATTCCCGCTTGCATGGTGGGAAAAGCATACCGCGGATGCCGACCTCGTCGTGACCAACTACAGCTACTGGTCATGGCTTCCTGCGACCTGTCCAAAGGCCTGCGTTCTGCTGGACCTCTGGTCGAATTATATGTGGGAGGGCATGCGGCGCGAAGTGCAGGATTTGAGCACCTGCGGCCAGGTGTTCGTCATCTCCCGTTCGGAAGAAAAGCAGCTCCGCGAGGCGGGCGTGCATCGGACTTTCTGGAGTCCTCCGGCGTTTCCCGGGCGGGAGCTGCCTGTGACTGGTGAAGTCGGACTGGTGGGTTCAAACAGTCTTTTCAACCGCGAAGGGCTGTCATGGCTGGCATCGGCGCATGCCTCTCATCCGCGCATACGCGTGTACGGCAAACTGGCGGCCGCGGCCGAGCCTCCAATGTTCAACCGGGTGGGAACCTATTCCGATCATGACCAGCCGTACCGGGAATGCGGGATCATTCTTTTCACGACGGTTCTCGGCATGGGCGTGCAGATTAAAACCATCGAGGCGCTGGCAGCGGGCAGGGCGATCATTGCCCGCCGCGGAGCCGTGCGCGGCCTGCCGACGGATACAAAGGGCTGGATTGAAGTGGACACTCCGGAAGAAATGATCAGCACGGCAAAGAGGCTGCAAGACGACTTATCGCTCCGGGAACGGCAGTCTTTCGCAGCGCGTGAATATTACCGGCTCCATCTCGATTCCAGGAATATTTTGTCAAATCTTGCGGCCGAATATGAGAAAATGCTGAAAAATGGCTGAAAAAGCCGAAAAATAACGGTTCTTCTACGATTTTCATGGAAATATTGGCCCAAACGCGAGATAGACTGGGGTGAAAAAGAAGGGGTTTTGGCCATGGAATTCACTGAAGAACACTACAAGCAGCTACTGGGTTTGCCCGATCCGTGGGAAGTAGAAA